>JAUNLZ010000033.1 GCA_030532005.1 Porphyromonas sp. | reverse complement strand
CTAACCGCGGCGAGTCGGCCGTCTAACTTCGGCTAAGTTCGGGTCTCCCCTACGCCCCTATAAACCAAAGGGTTAGGAAGGGGGTCATCTCACCACCCTCCAAATGCACCAAAAGTATAAAAAATGCCCGATTGTGGCATTCGATATCCCCTCTTCTGCATCTTCCAACTCACCCATACTCACCCATACTCACTCAATTTCCTATCCACGCGAAAAAAGGATTGACCCCTAATATCCTATCCACGCGAAAAAAGGACTGACCCTGTTTTACGAGCATCATACTCATATAGGGTGATAATTTTCACTGTACTCATCTTTATTGGGTACAATGGAATATTTTAGATAACCTGAAAAAGAATTTACGTGAGCTGAGGGGTAATAGTACCCCTCAGCTAATAGAGAAACATTGATATAAATAGCTTCTCAATCACTCCACCACCTATGAACTGTAGGTCTACTTAGCCCTATTGCTCTCGCACATTGGGATTTATTTGTATCCAAAGGGTTCTCCTTTCTCCATTTTTGAACTACGGCATACTAAGGACTATTTTCTTCGGATAGGGTAGATCCTTTGGGTCTTCCGTAAATATTACGTCAAAAACCATATAGACAATCTACCGACTGTACAGCCTTAGCTCTTTCCAAATGTTCTATTCCTTTTTCGCTCGTTTGGCTTCCCGTTTAGCTTCCCGTTTGGCTTATTGTGCAAATGGTCAGAAATAGCTATCTTTGGGTAATAGAATAGTCTGTAATGATGCGATATATAGGAATTGTTATAGTGCTTTTGATGAGCACACCGATTTTTGCCCAAGAGCTGCAAGAACCGACTCTGACTCCTTACCAAAAAGCGGAGCAAGCGCTTGAGTACGGTCGCTTCGACGAGGTGGAGACTTGGTTTCAGGGATTATCATCGAGGGAGCAAAGGACATTGCCCCATTTGACATTGGCAGCCCTTTCGGCAATCAATAGCTATGATCTCGACTTGGCGGGCGAGCGTCTCCGTGCCTTGGAGAAACTTCGACTCCGCAGTGAAGAGGATATCGCCGTTCGGTCTGCCGTAATTGCACATTATAATAAGGTCGAAAGGCTTCTATCCAACAGTCGAACGGTGGAGACGAACGCTATACTAACGGCCGAGAGAAAGAGCGCTCTGCAGGAGCTATCCAAACTGACTGCCGCCTACGGACAGGTCACCGCAGATAGCTACACCTCGCCCGATGGCAAAACCTTATGGGAGGTGGGGCTCGGCACAGACTCTATTCCCGTTTTCTATGTCACTCATAAGTTGGGCAACGGCCGGTGGGACACTGCCAATCGGGAAATAGTCACCATCCCCGGCATTCCCGATGATGCAGTATTAAGCTACCCATACCTCAAAGGAGACGGCGCCACCCTCTATTTCTCTATCGAACAGAGAGCAAAGATCCCGACGGATGTGATCGGCCGCAAGGATATCTACGTGAGCCGATACGACCGGGAGTCGCATTCGCTATTGGTGCCGACTCAATTGTCACTGCCATTTAATAGTTCGTCCGACGATTTTTATTACATCATCGACAGTGCCACCGACCAAGGCTGGATGCTCTCGGATCGCGGACTGAGTCCGGACTCGCTCCGACTCTATACTTTTCGCCCCTCCTCACTTACCCGTTACGAGGGCGACGATCTTGCTGTCATTGCTTCTTGGAGCCACCCGGTCATTGTCGCAGGGACAGCAAAAGATCCGCTCACCCCTAATATGAGGAGAGCGGACGAAAGGCCCATCTACTTTTGGATAGGCGACCAAGCTGTCCGCGAGCCGTCTGACCTCGGAAGCCCACAAGCTGAGATGGCCTTTACAGAGTATCTCAAGCACCACCGACAAGTGACCCAAATCCAAGACCGCTTGACGCAACTTCGCAATGAGCTGCATCAGCATCCCCAAAAGATGCAGGACAGTGCTTTGCGACAAGAGATATTGACCTTGGAGCGACAGCTCCTCTCCTCCCAAAAAGCATTAGAGGCCATACGCAATGAGGTCATCCGCTTATCACAAACCCCATAACCATTAACCGCTATGTCTGTTTCCTTTATCCTACTCATCTTGTTGCTCTCCATCATAACGGCAGCATTGATCTTAGCCGAGATTTTCTTCGTACCCGGCATTGGCTTGTTGGGCATCCTCGGCAGTGTCGGTTTCATAGGCATCGAGTACTACCTCATCACCCAAGGGCTTGGCACAGGTGCGGTCCTATTTGCCGCCATCGCCATTATCGCATTCGTGATCGGTTTTTACCTATTGAGTCGAAATAAGTTCATCAAAAAGGTCGAACTGACCGACACCGTCGATGAGGTGGCGGTCAAGCTGCCCGATGGGATCGTCAAAGGCTCCGCCGCCATTGCCGAGAGCCGATTGGTATTGGGTGGTACCATCCGCCTTGCCGACGGCACCTTGGTCGAAGCGGAGTCCGAAGATGGCTTTATAGATGACGGCGAAGCGGTCTATATCTCCGACGTCCGCAACCAAAAGGTGTATGTCAAACGACAACCCAAGTAAGGCGCGGCCTCCCCGGTTCTAACATTAACCATTAATCATACAGTATCATTATGTTTACAACTACTTTAATAGGTTGGGGCGTAGTCATCTTTGTGGTGATCATATTGATAGCCATATTCTTGAGGTACTTCCCCATCCTCCTCTGGATCTCGGTCCGAGCCTCCGGAGTCAAGATCTCGCTCCTCCAACTCTTCCTGATGCGCATCCGTAACGTGCCTCCGCACGTGATTGCCAAAGCGATGGTCGAAGCCCACAAAGCGGGACTCAACCTGACGAGAGACGAATTGGAAGCGCACTACTTGGCCGGCGGACACGTAGAGCAGGTGGTACACGCTTTGGTCTCCGCCAATAAGGCCAATATCGATCTGCCCTTCAAGATGGCCGCAGCCATCGACTTGGCCGGGCGTGACGTATTTAACGCCGTACAGATGTCGGTTAATCCCAAAGTGATTGATACACCGCCCGTCACAGCTGTGGCAAAAGACGGTATCCAGCTGATAGCCAAAGCGCGCGTCACCGTACGGGCCAACATCCACAGATTGGTCGGCGGTGCCGGCGAAGAGACCATCTTGGCACGTGTCGGAGAGGGTATTGTCAGCTCCATTGGTTCGAGCGAGAGACACACCGTGGTACTCGAAAACCCCGACTCCATCAGTAAGTTGGTATTACGAAAGGGGTTGGATGCCGGTACGGCGTTTGAGATCCTCTCCATTGATATTGCCGATATCGACATCGGTCGTAACATCGGTGCCGTGCTTCAGATGGATCAAGCACAGGCCGATAAAAACATTGCCCAAGCCAAGGCCGAAGAGCGTAGAGCTATGGCGGTGGCTCAAGAACAAGAGATGCGCGCTCTGGCACAACAAGCACGCGCGAAAGTGATCGAAGCCGAAGCCGAAGTGCCTTTGGCAATGGCGGAGGCCTTCCGAAACGGCAACTTGGGTATCATGGACTACTTACGTATGAAAAATATCCAAGCCGATACCTCTATGCGTGACGCCATAGCCAAACCCGATATCGAAGAGGCAAACGACAAGCCCATCAGTCCACTCGACGATAAAAAACATAAGTAAAGAGAACATTAAGTAGAGCGTCGGTCACGTACCTGAAGTACGCGGGCCGACGCATCTACCATTACAGCGCAATAGTTATGAGTAAATTTGTAATCCCTGAGTCCGAGCTGATCATCAATAATGACGGCTCCATCTTCCATTTGCACATCAAACCCGATGACCTTGCCGATCATCTGATTGTCTGCGGCGACCCCGCTCGCGTCGATATGATTGCCTCCTACTTTGACACCATACAAGTCAACGTCACCAATCGGGAGTTCCACACTGTCACCGGCACCTACCGAGGCAAACGGATTACCGCCCTTTCGCACGGTATCGGTTCGGACAATATAGAGATCGTCCTCAATGAGCTGGACGCCCTCGCCAATATCGACTTCGCCACCCGTACCGCCAAAGACAAGCACCGCCGGCTCACCATTGTCCGTGTAGGCACCTCAGGAGGCTTGCAAGACGAGACCCCCATCGGCAGCTATGTGGCGGCCGACTATTCCATCGGCTTCGACGGCGTCCTTCACTTCTACGCCGATAGAGACAAGGTATGCGACAAAACCTTCGAAGCGCAATTGATCAACCAATTGGATTGGCAGATAGACGGACTCAAACCTTACGCTGTAAAAGCCCCTCAAGATATGATAGACCAATTTGTGACACCGGGCGGTATCCTCTCCGGTGCCACTATTGCGTGCAACGGCTTTTACGCACCCCAAGGGCGTAGGCTGCGTGGTGTCTTGGCCGACCCTCGACTCAATGAGAAGATCATCTCCTTTGAGTACAACGGGGTCAAGTTGACCAATTTTGAAATGGAGAGCTCGGCATTGGCAGGCTTGGGCGCCATCCTCGGCCATCGGGTCATCACCATCTGCACCATCATTGCAGGACGCAAGAGCGAGACAATGAATACCGAGTACAAAGGTACCATCGAAGGTTTGGTAGAGTTGGTACTCGATAGGATGTAAAGAAAAACCCATCGCAATGATTACTTGCGATGGGAAACAACAGAACAACTAAAAAATCTTTTCTTACGAGACTATTCGAAAATACGGTCTATGTAGGCTCTTGATTAGATTTAAATCATAATGACACACACTATCATTTTGACACTGCAAATGTGAGCATATCCTGCAACACAGATGTGAGGATTAGGTGACTTTGTAGTTACGATCACCAACAAATTGTAAAGAGCCAACCACCGACCACCCATTAAGATCACCGACCCCACGTATACCCCCGCATAGGGAGGCGATGCGTGGGGTCGCTCCATATATCTCTCCATATATAGATAGTGGGTGGTACCTCTTCGAAATGTGTCAGAGCGGTTTACCTAACTTTGAGGTCTCTTTTTTGTATCTTTGTGGGGTATTGTACTAATTGATCGTGTACCCATGGATATAAAGAAGTATAGGTTGATCGAGCGGGTAACGGCGTGGGCCATCTTTTTGATCAGCACCGCCGTCTATCTCGTGACAATGGAGAAGAGTGCCAGTGTATGGGACTGTCCCGAGTTTATCACCACGTTTACCAAAATGGAGGTTGGGCATCCGCCCGGGGCGCCCTTTTATATGTTGGTCTATAGCACGCTGGCCAACTTCTTCCCCTCCGGAGGGCAGTGGATTGCTATCGCCGCCAACAGTATCAGTTCGATCTTCTCCGGGCTGACGATCATGTTGCTGTTTTTGACCACCGCTCATCTGATCCACAGAGCCGATTGGTTGCGTACGAGTTGGGAGGCGTCCGCCAAGCTGACTTCCACTCAGGTGACGCTCTATTTGGGAGGCGGCGCCGTGGCGGCATTGCTCTATGCTTTTACCGACACTTTTTGGTACAGTGCGGTAGAGGCGGAGGTCTATGCGATGAGTAGCTTCTTTACCGCTTTGGTATTTTACTTGATGCTCAAATGGGAGCAACAGGCCGATCAGCCCAATGCCGATCGTTGGATTTTGGTCATCGCTTATTTGATGGGGTTGAGTGTGGGCGTACACTTGCTCAATCTCCTTACCATACCGGCTATGGCCCTCATCTACTATTTTAGGAAAAGCGACCACCCGGGTGTCAAGGGTGCGATTATTTCCGTATTGGTCTCCTTCGCCATTATTGCCGCTCTGATGTTTGGTATCATGCAGGGTGTGCCGCAGGTGGCGGGGTACTTCGATCTCTTCTTTGTCAATACCTTAGGTCTCGGCTTTAATAGCGGATTGGTCGTTTACCTCCTTGTGATGGTAGCCCTGCTCGGGGTCACCTACTATCTGACCGTCTCGAGACCGGTCAAAGCACAATGGTTGAGGGTCGCATTTTTCGCCTCGGTGATACTCATAGGCATACCTTTTATGGGGGACGGTTGGGTGATCCCGACTGTGATTATTGTCGGATTGGGAGCCTACCTCTTTGGCGCCAAAAGATTGCCGGTGCACATTATGAATATCAGCACTATGGGGATGATGCTCTTCTTGTTTGGTATGAGCACTTATGGTGTGATGTTGATACGCGCCAATTCGGATGTGCCGATGAATCAGAATAACCCTTCGGATGTCTTCTCGCTCCGGTATTATCTCTCTCGCGAACAGTATGGCAAAACACCTCTGATCTACGGGCCTACCTACGCCTCTATCCCCTCGTACGATATTGACGGCAAGGCCAAAACCAAGAAGACCGTCACCTATCGTCGCAACGGCGACCGTTACGAAAAACAGGTGGGCGAGGAGGTGATCTATCGCAACGATATGCAGATGCTCTTCCCCCGTATGTACAATAACTCTTTCCCGCACTACAAACAGGGCTATGAGATTTGGGGCGATGTGGTCGGCGAGACGATGCATATCAATGAGCGTGGTCAGATGAGATCCGTTACGGTGCCCACCTTTATGGAAAACCTCCGCTACTTCTTTAGTTACCAGGTCAATTATATGTATTGGCGCTATTTCTTGTGGAACTTTAGCGGACGCCAAAATGACCTCCAAGGGCAGGGCGAGATACACAAAGGCAATTGGATCACCGGCATACCTTTTATAGACGGATTGTTTCTGGGGCCGCAAAAAGATATGCCCGACTTTGTTTCTGCCAATAAGGGACACAACCGCTACTTTATGTTGCCTCTCATCTTGGGACTCCTCGGTTTGGTGGCTCAGCTCTACGGCAATCGCAGGAGCAAGGAAAACTTTTGGATCATCCTCTCCCTCTTCTTTATGACCGGGTTGGCAATCGTACTATACCTCAATCAGCCGCCGTATCAGGTGCGTGAGCGTGACTATGCCTATGCCGGTTCGTTCTACGCATTTGCCATCTGGATAGGTATTGCGGTGCCGGCACTGTATGGGATGATCAAAAAGAGCCGAAAGGAGTCGCCTGCATTGGCGGGACTCCTGACGGCGGTCGGATTGGGGGTGGTCGGATTGGTGTTTCAACAGAATTTTGACGATCACAACCGACACGGCCGGTCATTGGCTTCCGACTCGGGCAATAACTACTTGGAGAGCTGCGAGGAAGACGCTATCATCTTCTGCAACGGCGATAACGACACCTTTCCTCTGTGGTATGCCCAAGAGGTGGAGGGGGTACGCCGAGACATCAGAGTATGCAATACTTCGTACCTGCAAGCGGATTGGTACATAGATCAGATGAAGCGTTGGAACTATGAGGCGGCGCCGCTGCCCATCACTTGGACGCCGCAACAATATGGCGGTGAGAAGCGTTTGGTTGCTTACATTATCCCCAACGTCAGTGATGCCATCTCGGTGCGTATGGGGCTGGACTTTGTAGCCTCCGACGACCCTAAGTTTAAGCAAGTGCCTCGGATTGCTCAGCCCATCGATTACCTGCCGGCAGAGCTTCTCTCGCTGCCTTTCGATACAGATCGGTTGATTGCCAACGGCACTCTTATGCCCACCGATACGGCGTTATTTGACCGACCCGAGATGATTTTTGATTTCACTCAAAAACAGTACTTGGGCAGGCACGAATTGATCATCCTCGATATGCTCGATGCCAATAAGTTTGAGCGTCCGATGTACTATGCGATTACGGTAGGTGAGGACCAACGCTTGGGCATGACGCCCAATTTCCGACAAACCGGTATGGCGTATCGGATACTGCCTATCAAGGTCAAGGGGACCGATGCTCAGGTGGATTTGGAACGGATGTACATTAATGTGACACAGAAATTCCGCTGGGCGGGCGCCGATATCCCCGGTACCTACTTCGACGAAAACAGTCGTAAACAGATGGAGACCTACCGCAGTATGATCTTTGCGCCCCTCGCCAAAGGTTTGGCAGAGCGGGGAGAGGTGGATAAGGCACGTGAGATCTTGGCACTCTCCGAGCGGGCGGTATTGGAGGAAAATATCCCGCACTCCATTTCGTCCCTGCCTTTGGTTGAGGCCTATTATGTGGCGGGACTCCACGAGAAGGGAGACGAAATCGCTTCGGCAGTGATGGATAGATACCTCAAGGAATTGGATTGGTTTTACCGACTTGACCCTGCACAATTGGTGATGTCACTCGCGACGATAGAGCAATCGGTGATGATACTGACCGAGACGGTCAAGTTGAGCCAATCATACAAGACACCGCTTGAGGCCAAGTATGCCGATGCCGTGGCGCAACACCAAAACGCCTATCTCGCTATCTACAGTACCATCAGCGAGCAATGATTATAGAGCAACCTCCTCAATTGTACCGACAGCTATTCCCCGGCGCTCTATGGCGGGTGCCGAGGAGGGCCGACACAGTGCAGCCGTCGGTCTACTTGACTTTTGACGATGGACCGATCCCCGAGGTCACTCCTTGGGTATTGGACCTCTTGGCGGAGAAGGGGGTCAAAGGCACCTTCTTTTGTGTCGGGGAGAATGTTTGGCGTTTCCGCTCCATCTTTGACCGTATCTTGGACGAAGGGCATGCGGTGGGCAACCACACCTACCACCATCTCCAAGGCTTGCCGACCCCTACCAATCGGTACGTGCGAGATGCTCTCATGGCCGACCGATTGATACAGTCACCGCTCTTCAGACCGCCGCACGGGCATTTGGGGCGTCGGCAATTAAAGGCTTTGAGTCGGCGTTTCCACATAGTGATGTGGGACGTGGTGACCCGAGACTACTCCAAACGGGTGCAGCCGGAGGAGGTTTTGGCAGCGGTCAAACGGTACACCCGTGACGGCTCTATCATCGTATTTCACGACTCCCTCAAGAGCGAGCGCAACCTCAGGTACGCCTTGCCATTGGCCATTGACCACCTCTTGGAGCGGGGGTATCGGTTTGAGACGCTCCCCGGCAGACAACTGCCCCAACAACTATCCACCCCTTTGATCAAGCGGGACAAAAGCGGAATGAGCAACAAATAATGAATAACAGTAAAACAAAGAAGAACTTCGCGGGTCGCCTCCTCTCCCGGATCGGCTGGACACCTATATTCCCCACCGAAGCACCGGATCGCAGTGTGATATGCGTGGCGCCCCACACCTCCAATTGGGATTTTATCATCGGCTACCTCTACTACAAAGCGTGGGGGACGGGGCTGACCCCTCGGTTCTTAATCAAAAAGGAGTGGTTTGTCTTCCCCTTCAACCTCCTTTTCAAGCGGTTGGGCGGGCTTCCGGTAGATCGGAAGTCGGGACGTTCGTCGGTAGACCAAGCCATAGCCATGCTCAAATCCTCCGACAAACTGCATATCGGCATCACTCCGGAGGGGACACGGAAACGTAGGGAGCAGTGGAAGAGCGGTTTTTACCGTATTGCCAAAGGCGCCGACGTGCCGATCCAGCTCGCAAAGATAGACTACAAGAATAAGGCGGTAGGCATCATACACACCCTGAGAGCCGACAACCCCGATATTAACGAAGCGATCCGAGAGATCCGCAGTTACTTCGACAGCAGTATGGCAAAGTATCCCGATCATTTCGCAGACTTGGAAGTATGAATCAACTGACCGTAGCATCGCTCCAGATGGAGCAGAAACACAAAGATGTGGATACCAACGTCAGCCGACTCAAAGAGTTGGTGACGGATGGTGACTTTGATCTACTTGTATTGCCCGAGATGTGGACTACCGGATTTATAGTTGATGTCGAGGGGCTTTCGCCGGACTACTTAGACGCCGCCTTTGATAAAGGGGTGGCCACGATGAGCCAATTGGCGTCTCGCCACAACGCCGCCATCTACGGCACACTCATAGAACCCCGTCCGAGCGGCAAGCCGGCCAATACCGGCCTCTTTTTGACGCCCGATGGAGTGGCCGCCGTCTACCGGAAAAAACACCTCTTTGGCTACGGCGGTGAGTCCAAGCTCTTTGAGGCGGGCGACGAAAGGGTGCAAGTGAGCTACCGAGGGTGGCAAATCAGGCTCTGCACCTGCTATGATCTACGTTTCCCCACATGGTTGAGACAAGATCCCTCCCTCGGCCTATATGATCTATTGCTCTGCTCCGCCAATTGGCCCAAGCCCCGACACATCGCTTGGGAACGGCTGTTGAGAGCGAGAGCGATCGAGAACCAATGCTACTTGGCAGCCTCCAACCGTTGCGGCGTACCGCATCCCAAGTTGACCTACCCCGGCTACTCCTTCATCCTCGATGCTGAGGGCGACAGCCTTGCTGAAAGCAAGGAGCCGGAAGAGCGTCTGCTGACAACCACGCTTTCGTTGGACGATCTGCACGAGAAACGTGATAAATTCCCCGTCCTCCAAGACCTTGACCCGTTTAGTTTACTCTAACGCTCTGCCCCACAGTGTATAGAGGCAATTAGCTACGGATTTGGTATCTTTGTGTCATTATTTGTGACACTAATTGGATAACGATATTTACAAGATATAATAATGGCAAAGAAGATTGATGCCCTCACGCCGAGGAGCGAAGATTACTCCAAGTGGTACAATGAGTTGGTGGTAAAAGCAGACCTCGCCGAGAATAGCGATGTCCGCGGTTGTATGGTGATCAAGCCTTACGGCTATGCGATATGGGAAAAGATGCAACAGACGCTCGATCGGATGTTTAAGGAGACCGGACACGTCAATGCCTACTTCCCGCTCTTTATCCCTAAGTCGTTTTTGAGCAAAGAGGCGGATCACGTGGAGGGCTTTGCCAAGGAGTGCGCCGTGGTGACCCACTATCGGCTCAAAAACAATCCCGACGGCAGCGGCGTAGTGGTCGATCCCGCCGCCAAGTTGGAGGAGGAGCTGATCGTCCGCCCTACCTCTGAGACCATTATCTGGAAGACCTACAAAGGTTGGATCCGTTCGTGGCGTGACCTCCCCATTCTCTGCAATCAGTGGGCCAATGTGGTACGCTGGGAGATGCGTACGCGCCTCTTCTTGCGTACAGCCGAATTCCTGTGGCAAGAGGGACACACCGCCCACGCCACGGCCGAGGAAGCGCGAGCCGAGGCGGAGCGTATGATCGGAGTATACAAGACCTTTGCCGAAGAGTATATGGCCATGCCGGTGATTGTCGGCCAGAAGAGCGAGACCGAGCGTTTCGCCGGAGCGGTGGATACCTATACCATAGAGGCGCTGATGCAAGATGGCAAAGCGTTGCAGAGCGGTACCTCCCACTTCTTGGGACAAAACTTTGCCAAAGCCTTTGACGTCACCTATACCGACAAGGAGGGCAACCAGCAATTGGTGTGGGCCACTTCCTGGGGCGTTTCCACCCGTCTTATGGGTGCTCTGATCATGAGCCACTCCGACGACAACGGTCTGGTACTGCCTCCACACTTGGCGCCGACACAGGTGGTGATGGTACCTATCTATAAGTCTATGGAGCAATTGGAGGAGATCAAGGCAAAGTTAGAACCGATTGTGACAGAGCTGAGGGCCAAGGGGATTTCCGTCAAGTTGGACGACTCGGACAATAAGAAACCGGGCTGGAAGTTTGCCGAGTACGAATTGAAAGGTGTGCCGGTTCGCCTCGCCATGGGTGGTCGTGACCTTGAAAATAACACCATCGAAGTGATGCGTAGGGATAAGTTGGAGAAGAGTACCGAGTCCTTGGACGGTATCGTAGACCATATAGTCGAACTGCTCGAGGATATCCAGAAGAACATCTATCAAAAGGCGCTCGATTACCGCACCGCTCACACCACAGTTGTAGACAGCTACGAAGAGTTTAAGAGGGTGTTGGACGAAAAGGGCGGATTTATATTGGCGCACTGGGACGGCACTCCCGAGACCGAGGCGGCGATCAAAGAGGAGACCAAAGCCACCATCCGTTGTATCCCTATTGACGGAGATACCACTCCCGGCACCTGCGTCTACAGCGGCAAACCATCGGCTCAGCGGGTACTCTTTGCGAGAGCATACTGATAGGCTGCCGTAGACCATGTCGGTCATCGATGTCTATTGGCTGTTAGGAATATTAGGGGCGGTAGCTTTGGTGCTACTCGCCCTTTTATTTATACCCACAAATAGAGGTCTCAAGCGGGCGAGAGGTACCGTGCGCTCCGGATCTAACCCACCTCACCAACCCGACGAAGCGATACGGTTATTGCCCATCCCAAAAGCTCCCGACACAGCCGTCCCCAAGTGGTGTGTCATCGACCTCCAGACCACCGGACTCGACACCGACAGAGACCGCATAGTCGAGGCCTCCTGGTTACTGATGGATGAAGCGTATCGGGAGATACGCCGAAGCACCAAGCTCATCCGCCAAACCGAAATAGGTTCGCCCGAAGCGATAGCCATACACCGCCGCACCCTCGCCGACTTGCAGCAGTTAGGCATCACGGAGGGAGAGTGGCTCCATTCATTCGTAACAGAGATACCGCCGGGTGTCACACTTGTTGCTCACAACTTGGCTTTTGACCGAGAGATCTTGAGATCAACGGTAGAGCGGATCGCTCCCGAGTACACCAACCTGATAGACCGTTTCGAAGGTTACTGCACCATGATGGCAGTAAAGATGGAGGCAAAGATGGAGGCAAAAGGAATAGAGGAAGAGGGCTACATCAGTCTCAGGAACCTCACCCGCCGCCACCTCGGGATCCCCGATCCCATATTTGACGCTCTGACACCCGTCTCGTGGCGCAACGTCTACTTCACCCGCCTCTGCCTCCAATCCCTCAATAAATAGACACCCACCACCCCGGAGAGAGGGGCTGTCAATGCAGAAAAGTCGAACCGTCACCGTATTGGCACACGACTCGATGGACATAATCTTGACTTGCTGTGGACTTAATGTGAACTTAAGGTTGAATTGAGGTTGAATTAAGGTTGACTTGAGGTTGACTTAATAATACAAATCAAGGTGTATCGGAATCACTTCCGACACACCTTGAAAACCTACAAGAATAACTGAACTTCAGTTATATACCAACCTATGAATGTTTAGATCGAATCAGTCTTAACTACAGGTACATCAATTACGGTATCAACGATCTCACCCCACTTGTAAGTAATAGTTACAGGGATTTGGAGTACAAAGTCGTCGCTCAAGTTATTACCGTTATTGTTGTAGTAGATGACACCGTATTGACCGTTGGCGTTGTTTAGTCTCTTAGTAATCTCGGTCTTAACCTCTGCAGGCAAGTCGTGATTAGCGAGATCAGCGGCGTCAGCTACATAACCCAGCTTGAGGGTTGATGGCACGGTAGTGATGGCATTGCCATTACCATCCTCAAGATCCTTAACCTTGATAGCAGCCAAGTTAGGCTTGATGCTTCTAACGTCGTAGTACTTGTAGTAGTTAGCATTGGCAGTGAACGTAAAGTCACCCGGCATTCTGTCTTGTCTCCAGTCGAAGAGCTTGGCCATCAGCTTAACGTCGATCAAAGTACCCTTCTTTCCGAAGTCTACACCATCGATAAACTTGTCACCACCGACAGCAGCTGCACTGATAGGACGTAGCAAGTGTACATCGAAATAGTCACTGTCATCATTGAGACCCTTAACCTTGAGTTCGGTACCACAAGCGTTTCTAATGATCAGTTGCACCTTAGCCACCAAGTAGTCGTCACCCTTATTGAGGAGTTCCTTACCGATCTTGGTATCAAGCACCTCAAGGAAGTCACCCTCTACAGTAGCGCTGTGATCAGTGATTCGAGCAATCACCTCAGTCGTAGCACCCTTCTTGGCATTCAACTCCTTACCGTCGAGAGATACAGAGATCTTGTAACCGGTCGCCTTGGACATCTGTTTTTGATCTTTGGCAAATACATACTCGTAGGTATAGTTAGGACCATTCAAACCAGATACATCCAAGATCTTATTTTTGTTCTTAAGAGCGTTGTTGATATTAGTAACAAACGTACAGAGAGCAGGATCAACTGCACCTACGGTTGGCACCGCTACATTATGACGTACACCTGTTCCGTTGTAGTACCAGTAGTCGGTGATCTTGAGGGCAGAAACATTGACAGTTGGGTATGGTACTTGAGCCTTGAAAGTCATTTCGAAGCGAACATCACCGGCACCGTCAACATACTGAGCTACATAAGTAATCTCCTTACCAAGATTTTGCAAGATTTGAGTTGGAGAGACATACCACGCAATATTGTATGAGGTTGGATCAGCCGGATCATAATAATGACCTACCCAACCGACATTGGTTGCCATTGCCTCAGGCTTGGCTTGTAGAGAATAAAGCCTATGGAAGTTGTCCTTAGAGAGATTGGCAACGTGGTAGTACTTCTCGTTCATCTCTTGAGTACGCACTCTTACAAGCTCGATATCAGAAGAAACACAAGTCTTTTTAATAGGATCGGCGGTGTATTCGTACTCCACCTTGGCAGTTTCGGCCTTCTCTTTAACGATTTTGAGTTTGAAGAAACCGTGAGCGATCACACACTTCTTACCCTCATCTGACAGACCGGGAGCGTTTGACTTAACAGTAACGTGAACAATAGGTGTACGTCCTACAGCAGCCATGTTAGGATCAAGATCGTAAACACGGGTTCTAAATTCATCGGTAGTACCCTCTACCTTCTCGATAAACTTCTGTTGGTCGGTCTTATTGCCACCCAACTCAAACACGATAGGCTTACCATTTTCGTCCAATAGGTCGAAATCAAACGAGAGATCGTAAGGATTGTTTTCGTCATCGAAGTAGTAGAAACTCTCGTCACCCTTATAAAGGTCAACAAATGGAGTCAACTTAATGGTCTCACCTACAACGATTGGTAACGTTTGAGATGCATCGAGAGGCAACCACTTTGCCCATTCAGCCTTTCTAGGCAAAGTGAGTGTATCTGTATTAACATTTACAAGTGATGGCAATTTGCGAATCATACGCAACTGAGACTGGTAGATAATCCCGTAGTGGGTCAGCTTAACGTAGTCGGAGAATACCTCGCCACCGTTTTTCAGCTTAACAGCCAATTGCACTTCATTGATCTTGCCTTCCCGCATGGTTTTTTCCAAAGCCTTGGTATCAGCCTTTAATCCAACAGTCAGGATACCATCCTCGTACTTAGTAGAGGTGATCTCAACAATCTCTTTTTCCGCTCTTAACTTAGGAGCATTATAGATAAGTCTTATACTTTCTACAGTTTGATCCCAAGAGACGTTGCTTGGAGAAACTCTAAATCTGATCTCCGCTGCAGGAACGATATCTTCGCAAGCGCGCAATGGAGAGAAGTCAATCACAGGAAGTGAACCACTATAATCGTCAACGTAAGATGGGATTACGATCAAGTTGTTGAGCGTCACAAGACCCAACTTAACAATACCGCCATCTACGCCTTGGACACCGGAAAGAAGCAATACACCATTCTCAAGGACTGCAGTCAAACCGTTAGGATTCTTCCACATAATAGTGGTCTTCTTCTCAACAGGATTGCCATCCTCGTCAAAGTCAACCTCTACCCAATAACCGTCGGTACCGGGATAGTAGTACTTGCCGTCCTTACCGTCTTCGCCGTCTTCGCCGTCATCACCATGGATGCCGTCAATGCCGTCAATTCCGTCGCGACCGTCTTGGCCGGGAACGCCGTCGATTCCGTC
>JAUNLZ010000032.1 GCA_030532005.1 Porphyromonas sp. | reverse complement strand
CAATATCATAGGGCAATCGACCGCTATGCAAGAGCTGTTGCAGACCGTTGCACGCATTGCCCCCACTACTGCATCTGTATTGATTACCGGCGAAAGCGGTACCGGAAAAGAGTTGATTGCCGAAGCAATCCACCGATTGAGTAAGCGAAACAGCGAACCTTTTGTCAAGGTCAATCTCGGGGGGATCCCTCAAAACCTCTTTGAGAGCGAGATGTTCGGTCACAAGAAGGGGGCATTTACCGACGCTTATACCGACCGGAAAGGACGTTTCTTATTGGCGGACAAGGGGACTATCTTTTTAGATGAGATCGGCGATCTTGATGCATCTTGTCAGGTCAAACTACTTAGGGTACTCCAAGATCAATCGTTTGAAGTCCTTGGCGAAAGCCAACCGAGACGCGTGGACGTCCGAGTGGTCAGTGCCACGAATGCCGATCTGAGACAGAAGGTACAAGAGGGCACTTTCCGCGAAGACCTCTTCTTTCGGATCAATCTCATACACCTGCATCTGCCTGCCCTTCGCGAACGTCCCGACGACATACCGCTCTTGGTCAACCACTTCGTCAAGCAATCGGGCAGAGACGTACAGTTTACCGACGAAGCGATCAGTCGCCTCCAAAGCCTGCCATTTTCCGGTAATATCAGGGAGCTAAAAAACTTGGTGGAGCGTACCATATTGATGAGCAACAGCGATACCATTACACCGCAGTTGCTTACCCCCTTCCTACTACCTGACAAAACCAATCCCCGACCCCAACCCGAGGTGACGGATCACCGCACGTTGGAGGAAATGGAGTGTGACGAGATCAAACGCCAATTGGTCATCCATCGGGGCAATATGAGCAAGGTTGCCAAAGCACTGGGCATCAGCCGCGCCGCCCTCTACCGCCGTATAGATAAGTACGGCCTATGAGCTATGTTTGACTTCTGGATGATCCTCTCAGCCCTCTTGGCGGTCACGCTTGTCGCAGTCGTCCTACTCAATTACCGAAAGTCGGTACGCCCGCTTCGTACCATTGCCAACGGCCTCAACCTACTCAAGGCACAGGACTTCAGCAGTCGACTCAAAAAGATTGGACAAAAAGATGCCGATGAGGTGGTCGATCTATTCAATCGCTTGATGCAACAGCTCAAAGAGGAGCGACTCAAACTTCGCGAACAAAACGAATTCCTTGACCTCCTCGTAAAAGCATCACCGATGGGCGTTGTGGTACTTGACTACGATCGCCGTATTGTGAGTATCAATCCCTCCGCCAAAGAGATATTGGGTATAGGCGAAGAGACGTACGGCCAGATCGTCACGTCCATAACCACCCGCAGCGCCATTGATCTTTCCAAGGTACCGCCCCAAAGCACCGAGACCTTTAACTGTGCCAATGGGGCGATATACAAGGTGACACACGCCTCTTTTATAGATAGAGGATTTAAGCGCTCTTTTTATCAGATCGAACACCTGACCGAGGAGGTCAGAAAAGCTGAACGCAAAGCGTATGAAAAGGTGATACGACTGATGGCGCACGAAGTCAATAACTCCGTAGCAGGTATCACCTCAATTTTGGACACAGCGACAGAGGCGCTCCAAGAAGAGGAACCGGACTTGGCGGAGGCCCTCTCCGTCTGCTTGGATCGCAGCTATCGGATGAGCCAGTTTGTCTCCCGATTTGCCAACGTTATCAAAGTCCCCAAGATTAACCCCCAACCGACAGATCTCAACCAACTCATCACCAACCAACACACCTTGCTCGAAAATCTAAGCGGTGACCGAGAAATCACATTTATATACCGATTAGATCCATCGCTCCCCAAACTGATGATTGACGGGCCGTTGATGGAACAGGTACTCATCAATATCGTCAAAAATGCGGCGGAGAGTATCGAGGGCCAAGGCGAAATAACCATCCGTACTTCCTGGGACGAACAGCTCCTCGAAGTCATAGACAACGGCACAGAGATACCGGAGGGGGTGGCGGTCAAGCTATTCAGTCCGTTCTTTACGACGAAACCCAATGGTCAGGGGATAGGCCTACTTTTGATCCAAGAAGTATTGTCACAACACCGGTACAGCTACCGGCTACAAACAGACCCCGTCACGCACCTCACACATTTCACTATCCATTTGAGGAAATAACGTGACCCCTATGGCGGTGCCCATAGGTCGTACCCTAAGAGCGACTACAGTTATCCAAGGTTATAAGCCCCTACCGGCCGTACCGATAGGGGCTTAGATGTACTATTTGATGCGACCCTAATGGGTCTTTTATCAAAACGTCAAAGAGGGTTAGTCCTCAAAGTTTTTAAGCGGTTTGATATTGAGCTGTACCGGCTGTATCAAGTTGGCAGGGGCAAGGATCTCATCCAATTGCTCCTTAGAGAGGATACCCTTCTCCAACACAATCTCAACAATACCTCTACCGGTAGAGATCGCCTCTTTGGCAATCTTTGTCGAATTTTTGTAACCGATATAAGGATTAAGAGCCGTTACCACACCGATACTGTTGTGCACGTGCTCTTCCGTCACTTGAGGATTGGCAGTGATACCGTCAACACATAGAGTGCGGAGCGTATCGCAAGCCTGAACAAATAGATGGGAGCTCTCAAAGCAGCACTGAGCCATTATCGGTTCCATAGCGTTCAACTCCAATTGAGAGGCTTCGCCCGCCATTGTCACGCACATATCGTTACCGATGATCTTCATAGCCACTTGAGTGATCACTTCGGGTATTACTGGATTGACCTTACCCGGCATGATGCTCGAACCCGGCTGACGCGCGGGCAGATTGATCTCACCCAACCCGGCTCTTGGGCCACTGGAAAGGAGACGAAGGTCATTAGAGATCTTGCTCATCTTGACAGCGATACGCTTGAGCGCTCCGGAATATCCGATCATGTGAGAAGTGTCGGAGGTCGCGGCTACCATATCCTCAGCCACGGTAACGTGCCATCCGGTAATCTCGCTAAGTGCCGATGCGCAAGCTTCGCGATAACCGGGGACAGAGCAGATACCGGTACCGATGGCGGTAGAACCCATATTATTCACCAACAGTTGGTCTGCGGCGTGTTTGAGATTTGGCAACTCCTCCTCAAGGATAGAGGCAAAGGCGTGGAAAGTCTGACCCAAGGTCATAGGTACCGCATCCTGGAGCTGGGTACGACCCATCTTGATGATGTGAGTAAATTCGTCACCCTTCTTGCGGAAACTCTTGATGAGTTGTTCGATATGAGGCACCATCTCTACATAGGTTGAATAGAGACCCAAATGTATCGCCGTAGGGTAAGCGTCATTTGTAGACTGAGAGAGGTTGGTGTGGTCGTTAGGACTCAATACCTTGTACTCACCCCTCTTGTGTCCCATAATCTCAAGTGCGCGGTTGGTAATCACCTCATTGGCATTCATATTGGTAGAGGTGCCCGCACCGCCCTGAAACATATCCACAACAAAATGTTCGTGATGCTCTCCAGCCAAAATTTCATCACACGCTTTTATGATGGCATCGGCTTGCTCGTCGGTCAGCATACCGAGCTTGTGGTTGGCCATTGCGGCCCCCTTTTTGGTAAGTGCAAGACCCTTAACAAAGTGAGGGTAATCATTAACCTTAAATGGTGAAAACTTAAAGTTATCAACGGCTCTGGCAGTTTGTACACCATATAGATGGCTATTATCAAGCTCTACTTCTCCGATGAGATCGCTCTCAATTCTTTTTGATGGTTCCATAAGAATATTTTCAGTATCTGTTAGATGATTTTATATTATTGAAAAGAAAAAGGAGACAAGAGACCGTTGCCCAGTTGTTTCATAAACTTGCAACAGTCTCTTATCTGTTTTCTATTGTTTCAAATGAAAATGTACGAAAGACAGTGGGTGAGTTTATTGCTCCTCCTCCAGTGAGTGGATAACCAAACCGGAACGGAGCTTAGGCTCAAACCAGGTGGTCTTTGGCGGCATGATATTGCCCGAGTCAGCAATATCAATGAGTTGCTTCATTGTCACCGGATAGAGCGCCAAAGCAGCAATCATCTCACCGCTGTCCACACGTCTTTTGAGCTCTTCGAGACCGCGGATACCGCCGACAAAGTCCACACGCTTGCTGGTACGCAAGTCTTGGATATCGAGGAGGTCACGCAAGATATAATCGCTGGAGATGGTCACGTCAAGCACACCGATCGGATCATTGTCATCATAGGTACCCTCCTTGGCAGTCAGCGAGTACCACTCTCCGCCAAGATATAGGGAGAAGTTGTGAAGACGATCGGGGTGGTAAATCTCCTTACCCATGTTCTTAACGGTAAACTTATCCTCCAACTTGTCAAGGAACTGAGCGGGAGTCATGCCGTTGAGATCCTTGATCACACGGTTGTAATCAATGATGTGGAGGTGACTTGCAGGGAAACAAACCGCCATAAAGTAGTTGTACTCCTCCTTGCCCGTATGATTAGGATTTTGTCTACGCTTCTCATCACCCACCAGAGCGGCGGCAGCCGATCTGTGGTGACCGTCGGCGATGTACATATATGGGATTTTCTCAAATGCCTCTGTGATCGTTTGGATGTCCTTGTCATCACTGATCACCCAGAAAGTATGACCAAACCCATCAATATCAGCAACAAAATCATATTCCGGAGTGGTCTCCTTGTATTTGTCTATGATTTGCTGCAGGGTATCATTGTCCTCAAAAGCAAAGAATACAGGCTCAACATTGGCATTATTGACACGGACGTGCTTCATACGGTCCTCTTCCTTGTCCTTGCGGGTCAACTCGTGCTTCTTGATACGCCCTTGCATATAATCATCTACATAAGCGCCAAGCACGATACCGTACTGAGTACGACCGTCCATAGTCTGAGCATAGATGTAGTAGCAAGGTTTTTCGTCCTTTACCAACCAGCCGTTTTCTTGGAAACGTTTGAATTGTGTTGATGCCATCTCATATACATCGGCATCGTGCTCATCCTTACCTACGGGGAAATTGATTTCCGGGCGGATGATGTGGTAAAGCGACATCTCATTGCCCTCAGACTCTTTACGTGCCTCCTCCGAGTTGAGGACGTCATAAGGACGAGAGTTAACCTTCTCTACTAAATTCTTTGGAGGGCGGATGCCTCTAAATGGTTTTACGATCATATCTTTCTTATTATTATATGGTAGTTCAAAATCATCAATAGAGACCCTGTATCGGATCTCTATTGATAATACTCAAAATATGGGAGTTACTTATTAACTCTAAACTTCTCGTTACCGGTCAGCAGGTAGCCGGCAATCTGAGAAGCGGCTGCCATACCCGCATTGATATTGGCTTCGGCGGTCTGAGCGCCCATCTTCTTGTCAGTAGCGAAATATTGCTTACCGAACTTCTCTACGATTTCCGCCTCGGCATCGGGCTTAACGTCAGTGAGATAGCTCAAGTCAGGACGCTCTGCAAGCACCTTCATCAAGTCAGCCTCATTGATCAAGTCCTTACGTGCGATATTGACAAGGATAGCGCCCTTTGGCATAGAGCTCATCAACTCATAGTTGATCATGCCCTTGGTATTAGGTGCGGAAGGCATAGCAAGCACCATCACGTCGCACACCTCAAACATCGCCTTGCGATTAACGAAGAACTCAAAACCATCTTTGTAGAAGTAGTCGGCCGGGGTCGAACGGCTGTATGCGTAGACATGCATACCAAATCCCTTGGCGATACGAGCGGCATTCTCACCGATGTTACCATAGCTCATCACGCCGAGACGCTTACCCATCAACTCACTGCCGGATGCACCGGTAAAATGCTTACGCATATGGAACAGCAACATAGCAAATACCAACTCAGCCACAGCATTGGCGTTTTGGCCGGGGGTATTCATCACCACCACATTGTGCTTGGTAGCCGCTTCGCAGTCGACATTATCATAGCCGGCACCTGCACGTACCACGATTTTAAGGTTTTTGGCAGCTTCGATTACCTCAGCGTCCACCTTATCACTGCGGACAATGATAGCGTCAACGTCTTTAACAGCGTCAAGGAGCTGACTTTTCTCGGTATACTTCTCAAGCAATACCAATTCGAGGCCGTTTTGCTCAATGATGTTTCTTATCTTTTCTACAGCTACCGGAGCAAAAGGCTTCTCAGTAGCAATCAATACTCTTGCCATTGTGTTTTTTCCTTAATTATGGGTTATTATTACGTTATACTTTGGTGTAAGTAAGTATGTTTTGACCGTTACCGGAACATTGTCCGACAGACAACGCTCCAACAACGGTCAAAATATCATCTATGATCAGATCTTCTTCTCAAACTCCTTCATCACATCGATCAGTGCCTTAACACTCTCGATAGGAAGAGCATTGTAGGTAGAAGCACGGAAACCACCAACAGAGCGGTGACCCTTGATACCCATCATACCCTTGGAAGTAGCGAGGTCGAGGAAGTCCTTCTCCAGTTCCTTGTACTCATCCTTCATCACGAAGCAGATATTCATCAACGATCTATCCTCAGGACGAGCCGTACCACGGAATACCTTAGAGCTGTCGATAGCATCGTAAAGAAGACCGGCCTTCTCCTCGTTCATCTTCTGCATTGCAGGGATACCGCCGAGGCTCTTGTACCACTTGAGGGTTTGAAGTGCTACATAAATTGGGAATACAGGAGGAGTATTAAACATACTGCCCTTGTCTATGTGTGTCTGGTAGTTAAGCATAGTAGGAAGATCGCGATCCACCTTACCGAGGGCATCTTTTTTAACAACTGCAAAAGTAACACCGGCGGGAGCCAAGTTCTTCTGAGCACCACCATAGATCAGGTCATATTTAGAAACATCAACAGGGCGGCTGAAAATATCAGAAGACATATCACAGATCAAAGGTACATTAACCTCGGGATCTTTCTTGATCTCGGTACCGTAGATGGTGTTATTAGAGGTGTAGTGGAAGTAATCAACATCACTTGGTACGGTGTACTCCGGGATATGAGTGTAGTTATCCTCCTTAGAGCTGGCAACAACCACCACTTCGCCAATACGTTTTGCCTCTTTGATAGCCTTGCTGGCCCAAGTACCGGTATCCAAGTAAGCTGCCTTCTTTTTGAGGAAGTTGAGAGCGCTCATATAGAACTGAGTGCTGGCGCCACCGCCTACGAACACCACTTCGTGGGTCTCCGGCACATCCAAAAGCTCCTTAAAGAGAGCTACAGTTTCGTCCATAACGGCTACGAACTCTTTTCCTCTGTGGGAAACTTCAAGAATTGAGAGGCCTGTGCCTGCAAAATTCTCTACAGCCTTAGCTGCTTCCTTGATTACGCCCTCGTTAAGTATAGAGGGACCGGCATAGAAATTGTGCTTTTTCATCGTCACTGCGTTTGTAATGTGTGAAAAATTGTTTGGTTATTAATTCTGCGGATAAAGGTACCCAATCCTACACACATAACCTTGAAAAAAGGTGAAACCTTGTCATATAACATCTTTTTGAGTGTTAATTAGGGACTTATTTCTCAAAACGTGTGAGACGGTAGCTTATTACACTCTATCTCCTTTATGAATCACCTCAGCCGTGCGAATTGCAGGAGTAGGGTTAGAAGAGACCCGCAAGATTTAGGTAGCACCACTCGTCGCACTACATTTACATTACAACAAAGCTATTGAAGAACAATCGTAGGCAGTCCATTTTCGTGTGGATAGAAAATGAAGCGAAGAGCCGGGAGAGACGAAAGATGAAGCAAAGGGGGTTCTGCAATACCTCCACCGGCTGTTTTTTATACATTTGGAGCATTTCGAGAGTGGTGAGATGCCCACCTTCCTAACCCTTGGGTTTATAGGGGTGTAGGGGAGACCCGAACTTAGCCAAAGTTAGACGGCCGACGAAAAATAGATCCGTCAACATCTTTCATCCACACAAAAAAAAGAACTGTCCCCAATTGTCTACTCTGTCATACAGCATTTACAAAAGATGACTATTCAGTTAGCACATCATCGCTCATGCTGCGTTCGTACACTCGCTTTGTTTATTGCAAGTTAAGTGCAAGTTAAGTGAGGAATAATCGGTAAATTTGCGAGAATAAGGAGCGAAAGCAGATTGCACACGATACGCACAATCAGACACAATACGACAGAATACGATACAATCGGAATGGGAGAAGACAACAACGAAGGTTTTGAAAATAGATCTTTAACAGACCGCTCATTTGCCTCTGATGATACCGTTGATGATACCATTAATGATACCGTTGATGATGCAGAAAACATCATTGATAACGATGTCGACAACAGTGACGGAGATGGCGGAAATAGCGACAATGAGTCCTCAAAACCAAAGAAGAAATCATTACCCATAGCCATTATCAGAGCCATCATCAGATGGGTGACTATCGCCATAGGGTCAATCGTCGGTTTGTTGATTGTACTCACCCTACTCCTATACATCCCTTTTATCCAAGATTGGATCATCTCGACCGCCACAACAAAAGTGGAGGAGCAGGGTGGCATCAAGATTGAGTACAAAGATATACGAATTGGCTTCCCTCTCAAGATAAAGTTGGAGGCGGTCAAAGCTGACGACCTCAAAAATCAAAAGGAGATCGGTCACATCAAGCTCTTGACTGCAGATGTCAGTATCATTCCATTATTAAAAGGCAAAGACCTACCGATATCGGGCATCCTCTTGGAGGAAGCGAAAGTGGATCTCTCGCTTAGCAATGACTCCGTGCAGATCAATGGCAACATCGGTCGGTTAAATCTCAATCGTTTGGAGTTGGATCTATCGACCATCAGTATGCGTGCAGGCCAATTGGGGTTAAAAGATACCGATGTGCAGATAATACTACTGACCGACACCGTGCAGCAAGTGAAGAGCGGCAAAAAGAGTGAGATGGTCATCAATTTTGACAGGGCATCGATTGAAAATGTATCTGCCGATATTTGGATCTATCCCGACACCATAAATATAGCTCCCCTGATTGTCGAAGGAAAATTTGTCAATGGAGAGGTAGATCTCACTAAAGGTCTATACAGAGCGGACAGAATTGAGTTGGCGGCAAAAATGTCGGCTTTGGGTGATGAAATTGAGATGTTGCCGATGCCGTGGGAAGCCACTCTCAAAGGCAATAATATGCGATACGGAGGGGCGGATAATGTGGGTGGTGAGATCCAACACCTCAGCTATACCGTAGGCGATGGGGTGGTGGTGTCCGACGCCTCATTTACCGCAAATAAAGACTCATTATATATAGATGTGCAAAATCTTGAACTCAAAATAGTTGACAGCAAGATCAAAGGTGACGCACTCATACCATTCAACGGTTGGATACCTGATAGTATCGGTCGGGTTGATGTCGCTTTGGACGGCGGAATAAATCCGACGGAGGTCAAGCACTTTCTGGTTGGTATCGATAATCTACCCGACCAACTTTTTGCAGTCAAACTCACTGCCAAAGGAGCGATGGACAAAGCTCTTAACTATGCGCTGCAACTTGATGAGGATCAGACATTGGACTTTGCGATAAGAGGTAGGGCAAACCGGGTGTTGAGTGAGAAAAGGCAAATTGCGGCGGACATCACTATGATGACCAAAGAGCAACTAAACCAAGTCCTTTCCGGTTTTATCCATCAAGGCAACAACAGCACAGACAGCGGGTGGAGAATACCGGCGGGCATCGGGCTCAAAGGGTCTGCCAAGTATTCGAACGAAGAGGCTTCGACAGACTTCCAAATCACCAACGGTACAGCAGGCGGTACCCTTACGGCAAAGGCGGCCTACTCACCCGCACTGCAATCATATAACGCAGACTTGCGAATCGACCAATTTGCGATCCGGCCTTTCCTCCCCAACGACACTGTCGGCCCACTGTCAGCGACCATCAATTTAGAAGGACACGGCACAGATCCGTACAACAAACACACTTCCGCTATTTTGTATATGGATGTGGACTCTATCAGCTACGGGCCTCACTCACTTACGGACATCATATTACTATCCCAAATAAAAGAGAATCAACTATTTGGCGCTATTCAGAGCGATAACGAGGGGCTGAAATTAGCGGCTCAGACCGATATCTTGCTCAAAAGGGATAGCATTGCAGGGAGCATCAATATATTAGTGGATACCATAATACCGTCACACATCGGGGTCAACTTACCGGTATTGGAATCCGGCAAGATGGAACTGCGAAGTACGGTATTTACCAACCTCAAGGAGAATCATACTTTCCAAGGTGAGATAGAGAACTTCATCTTGGAGACCGACAAGGGAACCATATACCCTAAAAACACCTATATCACAGCCAATACTACGACAGAAGCAATGGCGGCAGAGGTTTCGTCGGGAGACTTGTCACTCAAGTTTAAAGCTCAAAACGGTCTCACCGACTTTACCGGCAGGATTAATAAAGTCATCGCCGAAGTGCAGAAATCGCTTGCAGACTCCATAGGGCAGGTCAATATGGCACCTTGGATACAATATTATCCTGATATGGAGGTCTCTCTCGAGATGGGTAGAGACAATCTGTTGAGAGCTTATCTTGATGAACATAGGATTGGTGCCAAATCAATCTTTTTAGACCTCAATACAAAGGAGGGCGAGGGATTGGAGGGACTTGGAGTCGTCTCATATTTCCAAACCGACACCTTTAGGATTGACAATATAGACCTCGTGCTTCGGCAGGACTCTGCCTTTTTCACAGCCATGGCGACTGCACACAAAGAGCACTTCAGGAACCAAGCTGCCTTTGATTTACTACTCTCGCTTTCTTCAAACGTGATGCGCAGCGAAGCCTACCTCAACTTCTTGGATGCCCGACAAAAGCCATTTTTGCAGTTTGGTGTCGAATTATTTAACCGACCCAACGGCGACCTCACATTTGGATTTACGCCCGACCCGATTGTATTGGCGTACAATAAATTTGATGTCCTTGAAGATGATTACTTGACATTGCCCAAGGAGAGTCGCAATCGTATCAGTTCAAATTTATTGCTCTCCAATCCGGGAGGAACCACTATCAGCATCAAAGACATTCCGGATGAGAGGGGGCACCTACTGAGGGCCAAGATCCACAATCTCCAGCTGAGAGAGTTTGAGTCGATACCAATAATGCCGGATCTCACAGGCTCACTATTTTTGACCGCCGACTGGCTACAGTCCGGAGAGAAGGACAATGAATACTCGGCGGATCTACGAATAGACAACTTTTCGTACAACAAGCGGGCCATCGGTGATATCGCACTCAACGCCAAAGCTCTGCAAAACAACAATGGCAACAGGGCTAACGGACAAGTGTCGATAGACGGCAAAGAGGTAGTATTAGCAAATGCCTATATCCCAAACGGTGAGAAGGAGGCAAAATACCACTTGACGATTTCGGATCTATCGTTGGAGAAGGCCAATCCCCTGCTCCCCGAAAAGGTTGTACAAACGAAAGGCTATGTAGAGGGAGAAGTCAGCAACTATGATGTGACCGAGAATATAGTCACCGCCCAAGCAGGTCGGTTTAACGGTCAATTACTATTGAGGGAGGCATCCGTTTACACACCCATTGCCAACGAGACCTACGAGATGGATAGCCGCCCGATACTTATCATTGATGACCATGTCTTATTTGACAACTACGCTCTCAATGCCAATCAAGGCCATTTGGTAATCAACGGAGGTTTCCAATTATTCCCCGATCTATTTGCCAATCTTGATATTAGCGGCCAAGATGTACTACTTCTCAACTCCACTCAAACTAAAGAGACACTGGTTTACGGTAGGGTAAATACGGATGCAACATTGGGTGTTCGCGGCCCTCTCAAATCTATAGAAATCAAGGGCAATGTATCTGTCAAGGGCGATACGGACGTCACCTACCACTCTCAAACCGGAGAGCTGCAAAACAGAAATGGATACGAAGGTCTCGTGACCTTTACGGACTTCTCCGATACGCTCTTTGTGAAGAGAAAAGAAGCGGTGGACAGTTTGTCGTTGGGTGGTATGGATATCCAATTAGCGGTACATATCGATCCCGCCACAAAGGTCAATGCTATCCTCACCAAAGACGGGGGCAATAAGGTGTCTCTACAAGGCGGCGGAGACTTTAATCTCTCAATGCCGCCATACGGCTCTATGACGTTAAACGGCACCTATAACATACAGGAAGGGGATGTGGTGCTCAATCTATCACCCCTGAGCCGCCGGTTTATTGTACAACCGGGCAGCCACGTGGCTTGGAACGGCATCTTAATGGAACCGGAAATTGATGTCAAAGCCACCTCTATAATTAAGAGCAATGTATCTATGCCGGGAGAGCCGACCCGGCAGGTTGAGTTCCACGTCAACGTCATTGCCGAGGACAAGCTAAATGATCTGCAACTCCGTTTTGAGACCGAAGCCCCTCAGGATATGACTATGAGGAACGCATTGGCGGGGCTTAGTCCCGAGGAGCAAAACAGACAATCCATAATGCTCCTCACCTTGGGGTACTATATAGGTAACGGCAGTCCGACCGGCGGCAAAGGATTTGATGTCAATGGAGCTCTATCGTCACTCCTTGCGAGCCAAATCAATTCGCTTGCGGGAGAAGCTCTTGACGCGGAGATCAATTTCGGTATTTCGGACGGCACCAACGCTTACGGCGAAGGCACCAACTACTCCTATAGCATCACCAAGAAGTTGATGAATAACCGCATCAGTGTACAAGTGGGAGGAAAGATGGTGACGGGAGCCGCCGCAGCCGGTTTGCAACAGACATTTATAGACAATATGTCATTGGACTACCAGTTGGATCAAGCGGGAACGCACTATTTACGACTGTTCCACAACAAGAACTATGAAAATCTATTGGATGGAGAGGTTATAGAAACCGGTATCGGTTATCTGATCAGGAGGAAACACGATAGACTGTGGGATCTATTTAAGTTTAGCAATCCATTCGGTTCGAACGAACCTGCACCGCGTGCCTTGTGGCAACTAAATGTCATTCCGCCCCGGGATAATAATTCAGAAGATGAAGAAACAGAGAGCGATGAAGATTAAAAAAACAGCCTTGATATGTTGGTCTACTGTGGCGCTGTTAATATCGACGGCAGGCTGTTCGGTGGCCAAATATATACCCGAAGAGGAGCTTTTCTACAAAGGGGTTGGCAAGATCCGGTATGAAGACAAAGGAGATCAAGGGACTGTAAATAACCGACTGGCAAAAAAGGATATGGAGAATGTCCTAAACTACAAGCCCAACAACAGCCTTTTTGGATCGGCCAAGACTCGACTCCCTCTCACCTATCCATTCTACTTCAATAAACATTTTGCCGACTCTAAAAACTTCTTCGGCAGGTGGCTCTATAAAACATTTGGCGATGAGCCGGTATTGATCTCAGAGGTCAATCCCTCTTTGAGAGCGACCGTCGCCTCCCAAGTCCTCAAGGAGTACGGTTATTTCCACAGCAGCGTTGTCCCCCAAGTGGAGATTGCAGACAAAGACTCGGTAAGCGCCAAGACCTCTTACACGGTCAGTATGGGGTTGCCTCATCTATTGGACAGCATAGAGTATCAACTCAATCCACTGCCTCAAGAACACATAAGTAGACTGATCAAGTCGGACAAATCGTTCCTCGCCAAGGGCGCTCCCTTTGGTGTCGTTTCTCTTCAGAATGAGAGAAAAAGGATCAGCGACTATCTAAGGGCAAAAGGGTACTACTACTTCCAACCCGACCACATCGTATACGAAGCCGATACCGTACAGGTCCCGGGGAAAGTGGCACTGAGGGTGCAGCTCTCCGAAAAGATGTTGCCCGAAGCATATCTACCTTGGCGGATCGGTAACATCGTCTACAATGTCAGAGATGGCATCAATAGCCCTTTGACTGACAGTTTGATGGTAGACGGAGTCTTATTTAGGTACAATAAAAAGTCACCCGTCCGCACATCGGTACTCCGCTCTCGGGTGGGCATCGAGAGGGATTCTCTATACAATCAGGAATATCAATTCAAGACCTTACGGTCAATGTCCGAACTCAATACCTTTGCCTACACCAACGTTAACTTCGAGAGGTCCTTAGCAAATGACAGCACCGATCATTTCTTGGATGTAATCATTGACTCGCAAGTAGACAAACCGTACTCTACGGAACTCGAAGGGGTATTCAAGTTTAAGAGCAACAACCAAGTAGGACCCGGACTTAACTTCTCTATCAATCGAAAGAATATATTTAGAGGAGGCGAACTCCTCACCGTCACCGCTTGGGGGAGCTACGAATGGGAGACGAAAAACAATCGTAAAGGAAACAGCTGGGATATCAATAGCTATGAATTGGGACTCACCACCTCTCTCTCCTTTCCTCGGATACTGCTCCCGTGGCTGTACAATACGCCGCTCTCCTTTCCGGCTTCCACCCTTGTCTCTCTCAACGGTATCTTCTTAAATAGAGGTCGTTTTTACAAACAAGCACAGTTCGGGACAGATCTCACCTATCGATTCCAACCACACCCGAGCATCAGACACTCCATCACCCCGCTAAGCATCAGCTACAACCATCTGATTTCGAAGACCGAGAGATTTGTGGAAGCAATCAATAATAACCCGATCCTCGGACTCTCCTTTCGGAATCAATTCATACCGCAGTTTAATTATCTCTTCGGTTACGAATACAGTAATCCGCTATCCAAGCACGGCTTTAGTCTCCAAGCATACGTTGCAGAGGCCGGAAACCTCCTCTCTACATTCTATCAAAGGAGACCGGCGTCCGAAACGGAGCCCCATAAGTTCCTCGGAGCACCGTTTGCCCAGTTTGTTAAAGGCACATTGGAGTTGAGATACAATTATCAGCTCACCAACAACCTCCAAATTGCCGCACGTACCTATGCAGGTGCGGTTTACAGTTACGGTAATATGGAGGTAGCCCCCTATACAGAGCAATTCTATGCCGGGGGAGCCAATAGCATCAGGGGCTTCAACGTCAGGACATTGGGACCCGGCAGCTACGTTCCTGTAGTTGATGACCCGCTTTCTTTTATGGATCGTACCGGTGACATACGCTTCGAAGCTAATGTCGAATTGAGATACAAAGTATTGGGCGCTTTGGAGCTGGCCACCTTTATCGATGCGGGTAACGTATGGCTGATGCAACCCGACAAGAATAGACCCAATGGCGTCCTCTCGTCCGAATACTTCCTTACCGACGTTGCATTGGGGTCGGGGCTCGGCATTCGTTACGACCTCCAGTATTTAGTACTCAGGTTTGACGTCGGCTTAGGACTCCACCAGCCAAGCAGAGTGCAAGAGAAGTATTTCAATACGTTTGGGGATCAATTCCCCGTGGTATTTCACTTAGCCATAGGATACCCCTTCTAATCCACTCCCTCCTGTACAATTAAAAACATTTTCAGAACCTGAAGTAAAAACTCAACAAAAGCTCGAAAGGACGGATCCGGTATTCTGATGTGTATCTTGTCAGTGTACTGAGCGAGGTATAGCCATAGGTGCGGTTATTAAATAGATTGCGAGCTGTCAGATTTAGCTCCCATCCGGCGGGATTGATATATACGACAGAGGCATCTGCCGGGAAATAGTGCTTCTGTACATCCCGATAGACCTCATTATAGCTGACTTGAAATGCTCCTCCAATTCTAATAGCGTTACTGGCTGGTTCGCCTTTACATTTAGCACGTAATCAGCCTTTTTCTCAACTATCTT
>JAUNLZ010000031.1 GCA_030532005.1 Porphyromonas sp. | reverse complement strand
CAATATATATATGGTGCGACCTAAATTGATTACCGCTGCGAGGCACCGACACGGAGACACCCCTTATCCTTCATCCTCACGAAAAAAGGACTGACCCAATATCCGCTTAAATAGAACTTTTAATATCTTATATTTTAGACTTATTCTTTTACTACCTTATATATAAGAACCGGCACTTTTTATATGCAACCTTAGGTAATTAATAATAATTTCTGTATTTTTGAAAACTAAGTGAGATAAGATCTGAGTCGGCTATCGCATCATTGACTTTCGGCTCTTTTTTGTCTCGCCGTTTTGTGAACGGTCGGCTTGGCATAACCGCTCCCGTTGACTTGAAGATGAAAAAATAATACACCTATAATATAAATATGTTGTAAGCTATGAGTAAAGCTATAAGTTTATCTCAACTAAAAGAGAAGTTCCACGATGGAATGAGTGTGATGATTGGCGGCTTTTTGGGCAATGGTACGCCGGAGAAGATTATCGATGCACTCGTAGAGAGCGGCGTCAAGGATCTGACCATGATTGTTAATGACACCTCATATCCGGAGCTGGGCTGTGGTCGTTTGATCGCCAATCACCAGGTCAAGGAGCTGTATGTATCTCACATCGGTACCAATCCACATACTGCCGAACAGATGAATAGCGGGGAGCTGACCATCCATTTCTGCCCTCAAGGCTCATTGGCCGAACAGATCAGGGCCGGAGGTTGTGGCTTGGGCGGTGTTTTGACTACTACCGGTCTGGGTACAACTATCGAGGAAGGCAAAGAGATCATCAATATCAACGGTCAGGACTATATCCTCGAATTGCCTCTAAGAGCTGACTTTGCATTTATCAAAGGCAGCATCGGTGATGACATGGGCAACCTCGTCTACAAGGGCACCACGCAAAACTTCCAACCTCTGATGGCAATGGCGGCGGACACGGTGGTTGCCGAGATTGAACAAAAGGTGGCTACCGGCGAGATCGCCCCGGAAGCGATCCATACCTCCGGTATATTGGTAGACTATATCGTGGAGTAATCCGGTTGGAGTGATTTGAGAAATTGAGATCCGATATTTAATAAAGAAGCGTTATAATACTGTTATGGAAAATAATAATCCCAAGTCTATGATCCGCCTGCGTATGAGCAGTGCCGATGCTCACTATGGCGGTAATTTGGTTGACGGCGCCCGTATGTTACAGCTCTTTGGCGATGTTGCCACGGAGTTGTTGATTATCAACGACGGTGATGAAGGGCTGTTTGTAGCTTATGACAATGTAGAGTTTAAGGCGCCTGTATATGCCGGCGACTATATTGAGGCGGTTGGCGAATTGGTGAGTGCCGGAAATTCGTCCCGCAAGATGGTTTTTGAGGCCCGCAAGGTAATCCGCCCTCGTACGGACATCAGCGCTTCTGCCGCAGATGTGTTGGAGGAACCGGTGGTGGTGTGCCGTGCATCGGGTACTTGTGTAGTGCCAAAGAACAGTCAAAGGAAGGGGAAATAAGGAATGGACAAACTGATTATTACCGCCGCTATCTGCGGTGCCGAGGTGACCAAAGAACACAACCCGGCTGTCCCCTACACGGTGGAGGAAATGGTGCGTGAGGCCAAGAGCGCTTACGATGCCGGCGCCGCTGTCTTGCACGTACATGTCAGAGAGGATGACGGTACTCCAACCCAGAGCAAAGCACGCTACAAGGAGGTGATAGATGCCATCTTGAAGGAGTTGCCCGATGTGATCATCATTCCCTCAACAGGAGGTGCCGTGGGCATGACCGCCGATGAGCGTCTGCAACCGACCGAATTGATGCCGGAGATGGCTACTTTGGACTGCGGTACGGTCAATTTCGGAGATGAGGTATTTGAGAATACCATCCCTATGATGCGGGCTTTCGGTAAACGTATGATGGAGAATAACATCAAGCCGGAGTATGAGTGCTTTGATATGGGGCATTTGGAGACCGCTCTCTATTTAGCAAAGAAAGGTTTGGCACCGGGGCACCCCATGCAATTCAACTTTGTCCTGGGTGTACAAGGGGCATCATCGGCATCAATTTCCAACCTGCTCTGGTTGGTCAACGCCCTTCCTGAGGGTTCGACCTGGACCGCCACCGGTATCGGGCGTCACGAGTTTACCCTTGCGGCCCACGCCATCGCCATGGGCGGTCACGTGAGAGTGGGCTTTGAGGATAACCTCTACCTCTCCAAGGGGGTACTCGCCAAGTCTAACGGCGAATTGGTAGCCAAGGTGGTGAGGATCGCCAACGAATTGGGACGCGAGATTGCTACGCCCGACGAAGCAAGGCAAATCCTTTCGCTCCCTCCAAGAAAATAAGTACAGATACATTTTTGACCTATTTGACCTAAAACAGTTTATGGCTCAGAAGAAAGGAAATAGATACGGGACTCACAGGGTGATCTCTCCCAAGGGAGTACTGCCCCAACCTGCCGATAAGGTAGATAATAATATGGACGAGATCTATGACAACGAAATCCTGATCGATGTCAAGACTCTAAACATAGACTCCGCCAGCTTTACGCAAATCTCCAAGCAAGCGGGCGGCGATAAGGATAAGATCGGCGAAATTATGCTCGACATCGTAGAGAAGCAAGGCAAGCACCGTAATCCGGTGACCGGGTCGGGCGGTATGCTTCTCGGTACGGTGGAGAAAATCGGCGATGCCCTCAAAGGGGAGATAGACCTTAAAGAGGGGGATAAGATAGCCACCCTCGTGTCGCTGTCGCTCACGCCTCTAAGGATTGACAAAATAAAAGAGATCCGCCCCGAGATCGATCAAGTGGATATTGACGGCAAGGCGATCTTGTTTGAGAGCGGTATCTATGCCAAGATCCCCGATGATCTCCCCGAAAACTTGGTGCTGTCGGCTCTTGATGTGGCGGGTGCTCCCGCTCAGGTGGCCAAGTTGGTAAAACCGGGCGACACGGTTACTATCATTGGCGCGGGCGGCAAGAGCGGTATGCTCTGCTGTTATGAGGCCAAGAAGAGGGCAGGTGTGACCGGCAAGGTCATCGGCATCGATTATTCGGCCGACAGTGTGGAGCGGCTCAAAAAGTTGGGCTTTTGTGACGAAGTCTTTTCGGCAGACGCCACGCAGCCCATTCCGGTGATGGAGCAGATAGAGAAGCTGACCGACGGCAAGATGAGCGATATCACCATCAACAATGTCAACATCCCTGACACGGAGATGACCAGTATCCTCTGCACCAAGCCAAGCGGTATCGTCTATTTCTTCTCGATGGCTACGAGCTTTACCAAAGCGGCGTTGGGAGCCGAAGGCGTGGGCAGCCACGTCACCATGATGGTGGGCAACGGCTACACACCGGGTCACGCAGAGATCACTCTACAAGAGTTTAGAGAAAATAAGGCTCTGAAAGACCTATTTACAGAGCTTTACGCATAAGTTTATGCATAAAGTTTATGCATAAGTGAGATAAGAGAAATACCATAGTTTCCTATAATTGACACACTATATTATATGAATATCAGCAGAAGAAAATACTACTTCCCCGATGTGACGGACGAGGAGTGGAATGACTGGCACTGGCAACTCAAAAATCGGATAGAGACCGTTGAGGACTTGCAAAAATATGTGTCGCTGACCGACGAGGAGGTGGAGGGTGTGCGCAGCACACTCAAGATGCTCAGAATGGCGGTAACCCCTTATTACCTCAGCTTGATTGACCCTGAGGATCCCAATGACCCAGTACGCAAACAAGCGGTGCCTACCGCTCGCGAACTCGTAGTGAGTCCCGAGGATCAATTGGATCCTCTCAGTGAGGACGAGGACTCTCCCGTACCCGGTCTGACCCACAGATATCCCGATCGTGTGCTTTTCCTAATCACCGATATGTGTGCGATGTATTGCAGGCACTGTACCCGCAGACGCTTTGCCGGTCAGCAAGATGCCTCCGCGCCGAGAGAGCGTATCGATCGCGCGCTTGAGTATATAGAGCAAGCAACGGAGGTGCGTGACGTATTGCTGTCGGGCGGTGACGCCTTGATGGTGGGAGACAAAACATTGGAGTACATCTTGCAACGTTTGAGGGCGATCCCTCACGTAGAGATCATCCGTATCGGTTCGCGCGCCCCTGTGGTATTGCCGTTCCGTATCACTCCGGAGTTGGTGCAGATCCTCTCCAAGTACCATCCTATCTGGCTCAATACCCACTTTAACCACCCCAACGAAATCACAGAGGATTCCAAGAGGGCTTGCGAAATGCTTGCCAATGCCGGTATCCCTTTGGGCAACCAATCGGTACTGCTTCGCGGCATCAACGACTGCCCAAATATCATGAAGAAGTTGGTACACGAGTTGGTGAAAATCAGAGTGAGACCTTATTATATATATGTGTGCGACCTATCGCAAGGTATTTCTCACTTCCGTACCACAGTGTCAAAGGGTATCGAGATCATCGAGGCTCTCAGGGGTCATACCTCGGGCTACTGCGTGCCTACATTTGTGGTTGACGCACCGGGCGGCGGCGGTAAGATACCGGTGATGCCCAACTATGTCATCTCTCAATCGCCCCGCCGCGTGATACTTCGCAACTATGAGGGTGTGATTACCACTTACACCGAGCCGGACGACTACAAGGAAGGCACCTGCAACTGTGAGGACTGCGCACAAAATGTAGACGGAGTGGCGTCACTGTTGGCAGGACAGAAGCTCTCTTTATCACCGACCCATTTGATGCGTAAGGACCGCACCAAAAAGATTAAAGAGCAACAAAATAAGTAAGAGGAAACGAGAGAGGGGTCTTGTCTATATTTCGAGGTATGCCGTTTATTGATCGATTGTTGGACATCAAGAGTTTGTCAATAGTTGGAACTGCCAAAAATACAGGCAAGACCGCTACTCTCAATTATATACTCAGGCGATTGCCCAAAGTGGTACCCGACTATACGTTGGGACTCACCTCTATAGGATTGGAGGGTGAGCGGCGCGATCAGGTGACACAGACCGACAAGCCGGAGATCACACTCGGCAAGGAGACCCTCTTTGTAACGGCCGAGCGCTATTATCTGCAGAAGCAACTATCGGCGGAGGTGATCGGGATTGAACGCACTTTTACAACCTCTACGGGTCGGTTGATCTATGCCAAGGCCAAGGGCAAGGGCAAGGTATTGATTGCCGGGCCGCCGACCACTCAAGGTCTACGCAAGGCGGTGGAGGTGATGGAGCGGCACGGTGCCGACTTTGTCGTTATTGACGGAGCATTGTCCCGACGCTCTTTGGCATCTCCCGCAGTGGCGGAAGGATTGGTGTTGGCTACGGGAGCCGCCTTTTCGGCACAGCCGGAGCAGTTGATATACAAGACTCGGGATATCGTGCGTCAGATAGCGTTGCCGGCTCTGCCCGACACCGACCTGGCGCTTAGGTTGGAGCAAGTGGAGCGGGGGATACGCTTGGTTGACGATAAGGAGGTCATCGACCCCGGCTATGCGTCGGCGTTATTGCCCCACTTTTGGCAAGATCCCCGTTGGCGAGGGTACAACGGTTGGCTCTATGTATCGGGGGCGGTACACGATCAACTTTTGGAGAAGGTGCGACTGACCAAAGGTTGGCAAGGGGTGATTGTACGTGACTTCACCCGACTGTTTGTGTCCGGTCAGGTGTTGGGTCGCTTTATAGAGAGCGGGAAAGAGGTATACTGTTTGAGACGCGCTCGTCTGATGGCAGTGACCTTTAACCCCTTAGCACCGAGCGGATATAAGATGGACTCGGCAGAGATGTGCGGTCGCCTGACCGACGCTTTGGGGGTACCGGTATATGATATAATGAAGACGGATGAAGCAATTTCGTGATGCATTAGACCATATCAAGGGGTTGAGGTATCTGTTTGAGGAGATGGATTTTTCCTCAAGCATAGGTAGGCTCACCCTCTTGGAATCGGAGTGGATGAGCGATATTGCCGCAATCAATAGGGAGTTGGACGAGGTCGCCAAGTATATTGACACGCTGTCTCATACCAAGGGGATGTCGTTAGTAGAGCGGCAGTTGGAGGAGGTGGTCAATATCAGAGGCTCCATCGAAGGGCTTCGACAAATAGGTGCCGTCTGCAGTGATGTAGATCTTTTCGAGATTAAGAAATTAGCCCTCATCGATGAGAAGATCAGAACGATAGAGGAGGAATACAAGTATCAATTGACCCCACGGCCTGCGCTATCCGGGGTACTCACCGTTCTTGATCCAAAGGAAGAACGCTTGCCGAGCTTTTACCTTGATGACGATTTTGACCCTAAGTTGAGAGAACTGCGTCAATCGATTGAGAGGACAACGGAGGATGCCGAACTGACCAACTTAAATAAGGAGCTGACCTCTCTCGAAGATCAAGTACGTCGGCGTTTGAGTTCTGCACTATCGCCGTATGCCGATGATTTGGATCGTGTGTTGGCGGCACTCTCACGGGACACCGTGCTGATAGCTAAAGCCCGGTGGGCCATCAAGGCTCGGGCTTGCCGACCGGTACCTACCAATAGCGGCACCAATGTCATCGAGGAGATGATCCACCCGGAGGTTGCCCGCCAATTGTCCGACAGAGGGGGCGAGTACCAACCCGTTTCTATCCGGTTTGATGACGAACCGACCCTCATATCGGGAGCCAACATGGGAGGCAAGAGCGTGTTGTTGCACACGGTAGGCCTGACACAGGCGTTGATGCAATTCGGTATGTATGTACCCGCCAAGTCGGCAACGCTTACGGTGGTGGACGAAATCCTCTACTCTGCCGGTGATGGTGAGGATATGTTGTTGGGGCTCTCCTCCTTCGGTGCGGAGATGCTGCGCCTCAATCAAATCATCAAAGCCGCCAAAGAGGGGCAATCCCTACTTGCCGTTATAGACGAACCGGCACGTACCACCAATCCCGAGGAGGGGTACGCCTTGGTATCGGGTTTGGTCAAGCTATTGGAGCGGTACCGCGTCAAGGCTTTGATCACAACCCATTACAGCGGCATTGTCTCCCAAGGCAAACGGTGGCGGGTCAAAGGCTTTACCGGGGGAGAACAGATAAATAACTGCGATGGTATCAAGGTGAGTGATTTGGGACAGCTGATGGACTATCGGTTAGTCCCCGACACACACGACAGTGTGCCGAGAGAGGCTTTCCGCATGGCACGGCTCTTGGGCGTTGATACAGAGTTTTTAGATTTAAGCAATCAAAGTTTTAGATCAATTCGATATGAAAAGTAAAGTGGGAATTGACTTCTCAAAGGTGGAGCAAGCGCGCGGGTCAGCAAAAGCGATTGCAGATGATGTCCAAACCTTTGTAGATGAATATACGACAGTCGCCGTAGAGCGTACCCTCTGTCGGTTTGTGGGCATCGATGGCATTGATGCCAACCAAGTACCGTTGCCCAATGTGGTGGTCAACCACCTCGTTGACGAAGGCGTATTGAGCAATGGTACTCTCTTTTATTTGGCGTGCGCCATGGCGGCGACAGGCAAAGAGCCTCAGGCAATAGCCGAAGAGGTAGCTGACGGCAAGATCAATCTAACCCATTATCCCGCCCTCAGCGAAAAAGAGGTGGCAGACACACTCGCACCATACATCAAGGCAGGTATGGAGCGCATCACCGAACGCCGTCGCAAACGCGAAAAATTCATCTCCGAGGTGGGCGAAGGGCCACAACCATACCTCTATGTGATCGTAGCCACCGGCAATATATACGAAGATGTGGTACAAGCGCAGGCCGCGGCCCGTCAGGGTGCCGACATCATAGCCGTGATCCGTACCACGGGACAGAGCCTACTGGACTATGTCCCCTATGGAGCCACCACAGAGGGCTTTGGCGGTACGTATGCCACTCAGGAAAACTTCCGCATCATGCGTAAGGCTTTGGACGAAGTGGGAGAAGAGGTGGGCAGGTACATCAGACTCTGCAACTACTGCTCCGGTCTCTGTATGCCGGAGATCGCCATTATGGGTGCATTTGAGGGTTTGGATGTGATGCTCAACGACGCTCTATACGGTATCCTCTTTAGGGATATCAATATGAAGCGTACAATAGTGGATCAGTACACCAGCCGTGTCATCAACGGCTATGCCGGTGTGATCATCAACACCGGAGAGGATAATTACCTCACCACCGCCGACGCTCTCGAAGAAGCCCATACCGTATTGGCATCCGACTTTATCAACGAGCAATTTGCACTCAAAGCCGGTATCCCCGAGGAGCAAATGGGCTTGGGGCACGCCTTTGAGATGGATCCGGAGGTGGAAAACGGATTCCTCTACGAATTGGCACAAGCACAGATGACCCGAGAGATCTTCCCCAAAGCGCCGCTCAAATATATGCCGCCTACAAAGTTTATGACCGGCAATATCTTTAAGGGGCACATCCAGGACGCCCTATTCAATATGATCGGTATCTGGACGCACCAAGGCTTGCAACTTTTGGGTATGCCTACCGAGGCGATACACACCCCCTTTATGAGCGATAGATATCTCTCTATCGAAAACGCACGCTACATATTTAACAACATGAAGTCGATCGGAGACGATGTAGAGTTTAAGGAAGACGGCATTGTACAGACCCGTGCCAAGGGTGTTTTGGACAAGGCCCTCCACCTACTCGAAAACGTCCGAGACGAAGGACTCTTCATCGCACTCTCCAAAGGTATTTTTGCCGACATCAAACGACCACAAGACGGCGGCAAGGGATTGGACGGCGTCAAGCGTAAAGGTGAGCGTTACTACAACCCGATTTTGGAATTAATGAAACAGCGTAAGATTGCAGGTAAACTATGAGCGGAGGACTATATTCGACAGAAGATAAAAGTTTTGACAGGACGTTAGACCTATCAAAGGTGAAGCCCTACGGCGACACCATGAATGACGGAAAGGTACAACTGAGCTTTACCCTCCCCGTACCCAAAGGGGCTGAGGCGGAAGAGGCCGCCAAGCTGTTACTTAAACAGATGGGACTGCAAAACCCCATGGTGGTATTTGCCAAAGAGCTGGCGGAGGGATTTACCTTCTTTAATTGCTATGGCAGCTGCACCCACACCGTCAATTACAGCGATATCTATGTACCAAAGGTAGAGTCTACCACCATGTCTATGGAGGAGACCGATGACTACATCCGCACACACTTGGGCAAGACCATCAAAGTGTTGGGAGCCAGTACCGGTACCGATGCCCATACCGTCGGCATAGATGCGATTATGAATATGAAGGGCTTTGCCGGTCACTACGGTTTGGAGCGTTATGATATGATAGAGGCCCGCAACCTCGGCAGTCAGGTACCCAACGACGAGTTCTTGGCTAAAGCGATAGAGTTTAATGCCGATGCCCTCCTGATATCCCAGACCGTGACCCAAAAGGATGTACACATCCAAAACCTGACCCAATTAATCGAGATGATAGAGGCCGAAGGGCTGCGCGATCGTATGATCGTCTGCTGCGGCGGGCCTCGCATCACTCACGAGCTGGCAAAGGAGTTGGGCTATGACGCCGGCTTCGGCGCCAATACCTATGCCGACGACGTCGCTTCGTTTATCGCCCAAGAGATGGTGAGACGCAAGGAACTGTAATCCGCAGCGATATGAGACTAACCTATAATTATTGAACGGAATAAAAACAGATATAAAACATTGATATTATGGCATTAGACAAACATCAAGTAAGAGAAATCATCGCAAAGAGAGTAGCTCTCGAACTCAAAGACGGTGACGTAGTCAACTTAGGCATAGGGTTACCTACAATGGTTCCCAATTATCTTGCAGAGGAGGTACACGTGATGCTTCAGAGCGAAAACGGTATGATCGGTTTGGGACCCGCTCCAGCCGAGGGCCAAGAGGATCCCGATTGGATCAATGCCGGTGGCGGAGCTATCACCACCGTACCCGGTGCTGCCACATTTGACAGTGCTGTCTCGTTTGGTATTATCCGCGGCGGACACGTTGACGTCAGCGTGTTGGGTGCATTGGAGGTAGACGAAGAGGGCGACCTCGCCAACTGGATTATCCCCGGTAAGCGCGCACCCGGTATGGGTGGTGCCATGGACCTGTTGGTAGGTACCAAGAAGGTCATCTTGGCTATGGAGCATACAGCTAAGGGCAATCCCAAAATCCTCAAGAAGTGCCGCCTGCCGCTCACTGCCAAGGGACAAGTAGATATGATTGTCACCGAGATGTGCGTCATAGAGGTACGCAAGGGAGAAGGACTCTGGGTCACCGAGATTAACGACACCTTTACCCGCGAAGAGATCCAAGCGGCCACAGAGGCGGAGTTGCATTTTGATGCCAACGTGCAGCCCATGAGACAGTAATGATAAGGAAAGAGTATCAGTAAACTATAACAGAAATAAATTATGGATTTTAACTACACACCTCAAGAAGAGCTTTTCTTGCAAATGATCAGAGAGTTTGCAGAAAAAGAGGTAAAGCCTCTCGCTGCAGAGATTGACGAGCAGGAGCGCTTCCCGATAGAGACCGTAGAGAAAATGAGCAAACTCGGTCTCATGGGCATCACCATCCCCAAAGAGTACGGCGGTGCAGGTGCTACCAATCAGATTTACACCATGGCAGTCGAAGAGCTGAGCCGGGTATGCGCTACCACCGGTGTAGTAGTGTCGGCACATAGTTCGCTATGCTGTGACCCTATCAAGATCTTCGGTACCGAGGAGCAAAAGGAACGTTATCTGCCCAAGTTGGCTTCGGGCGAGTGGATCGGCGCCTTCGGACTCACTGAGCCCAATGCCGGTACCGACGCTGCGGGACAGCAAACTTTTGTAGAAGAAAAGGAAGACCACTACGTCCTCAACGGCAATAAGATTTTCATTACCAATGCCGAGTACGCCCACGTCTATATCATCTTTGCAATGAGCGACAAGAGCTTGGGCAATAAAGGCATCTCAGCCTTTATCGTTGAGAAAGACTTCCCCGGTTTCTCCGTAGGCAAAAAGGAGCTCAAGATGGGTATCCGCGGATCCGCTACCTGCGAATTGATTATGGAGAATTGTATTGTGCCTAAGGAAAACCTCCTCGGCAAGATAGGACAAGGCTTTAAGGTGGCGATGAAGACCCTTGACGGCGGTCGTATCGGTATCGCAGCCCAGGCGCTCGGTATCGCACGCGGTGCCATGGACGAGACGGTCAAGTATACCAAAGAGCGCAAGCAATTTGGCAGGAGCTTGTCAAAGTTCCAAAACACACAGTTCCAATTGGCCGACTTAGAGGCGCGCATCGAGTGTGCTTCGCTATTGGTACGCAAAGCCGCATTCTGCAAAGATAACGACCTGCCATACACCGTACCGGCAGCCAGAGCCAAACTCTTCTGTGCGGAGACTGCAATGGATATGACCACCAAGGCGGTACAGTTCCACGGAGGTTACGGTTACACACGCGAATACCCGGTTGAGCGTATGATGCGTGACGCCAAGATCACAGAGATCTATGAGGGCACGAGTGAGGTACAACGTATGGTGATTGCCGCCAACCTATTAAAGTAAAAACGAATTAATACAATCCTATCATGAAGATATTAGTTTGCATTAAGCAAGTTCCGGATACCACAGAGATCAAGTTGGATCCTGTCAAAGGGACCCTGATCCGTACAGGCGTACCCAGCATTATGAATCCCGATGACAAGGGCGCTCTCGAGCAAGCCTTGCAGTTCAAAGACCGCTTTGGCGCCGAGGTACACGTCATCACAATGGGACCTCCACAAGCCAAAGCTGTGGTATATGAGGCTTTCGGTATGGGATGCGACAAAGGTTTCCTCGTCACCGACCGTAAGTTTGGCGGTGCCGACACCTTGGCCACCAGCTACACCATCTCCTCGGCCATCAAATCGCTCGGCCATTACGACGTCATCTTGGCGGGTCGCCAGGCGATCGACGGAGATACCGCACAGGTAGGCCCTCAGATTGCCGAGCAATTGGATCTCCCACAAATCACCTACGTAGAGCACGTAGACTACGACGGCGACAAGACCCTCACAGTCAAGAAAAACTTGGAAGACGGACACGAGTATTTGCAGGTAGAGCTCCCTTGTATGCTCACCTTCTTGGCTTCGGCATACCAACCAAGGTATATGAATGTCTCGGACATCATGACCGCGTTTGACAAAGAGATTGTAGAGCTCAACTTCGGTTCCTTCCCGGTAGACGAAACACGCTTGGGTCTCAAAGGCTCGCCCACCAATGTGAGCAAGTCATTTACCAAGGGAGCCAAGGCGATGGGTACACTGCACGAAGACCTCACACCGGAGGAGGCGGCAGACATCATCATAGAGAAACTGCAAGAGAAATTTATCATTTAAGAAGGGATCATGGAACAATATAGAGGAATATTAGTATTTGCCGAGCAACGCAATGGCGTCATCCAAAACGTAGCCTTTGAGCTTATCGGCAAGGCGAGAGAGCTGGCAGACTCTATTGGCGAAAAAGTCACCGCTGTGCTGTTGGGCGAGGGTATTGAGGCCTTGGCTCAACCGCTGATCCACGCCGGTGCCGATAAAGTCTTGGTAGTCGATCACCAATTGCTCAAAGACTACATCACAGAGCCATACACAGAGGCCATACACCACATCGTCAACACCTACAAGCCCGAGATCGTATTGATCGGCGCCACCACCATAGGTAGAGACTTGGGTCCCAGACTGTCATCGAGATTGCAGACCGGTCTGACCGCCGACTGTACCTCTCTCGAGATCAACGAAGAGCGTCATCTACTCATGACACGTCCGGCATTCGGCGGTAACCTGATGGCCACCATCATGTGTAAAAACAACCGTCCGCAAATGTCTACCGTGCGTCCCGGCGTAATGCGTCGCCAACCGTTAGACACTACCCGTACGGGCGAAGTGGAGCACGTAGAGGTACCATTTGATATAGCCAAGTGCCAACGCGTCAAGCTCATCAAAAAGGAGACCGAGGCCAAGACCCTCATCGACATCACCGAAGCCAACGTATTGGTATCCGGCGGTCGCGGCGTAGGTACCGGCAACGGCTTTGACAAACTGCAAGAGTTGGCGGAGACACTCAATGCCGAGGTCTCCTCATCACGTGCAATGGTGGATGCCGGCATCATCGGTCACGAGCGTCAAGTAGGACAAACCGGAAAGACCGTGCGCCCCGACCTGTATATGGCACTCGGTATCTCCGGAGCCATACAGCACTTGGCCGGTATGGAGGAGAGCGACTTCATCATTGCTATCAACAAAGATAAGTACGCGCCTATCTTCCAAGTTGCCGACCTCGGTATCGTCGGCGACCTCCACAAGGTAGTTCCTATCTTGAGCCAAAAGATTCAAGCCCTTCAGGACAAGAAGTAAGCTATGAAAGCATTTGAGACCTTACAGTTTGAGGTGAGTGGTGCCATCGGCACCCTCACCATCAATCGTCCCGAAGCGCTCAATGCCCTCTCCACAAAAGTACTCACCGAGTTGGACGAAGCCATAGAGACCCTGCCCGACATCAGAGTACTCATCATCACAGGTGCGGGCCGCAGCTTTGTAGCCGGCGCCGATATCAGCGAGATGGCAGAGTTTACGCCTGCCGAGGCGTTGGTTTTTGGAGAGATGGGGGCCAAGGTATTTCGTAAACTCGAACTACTTAAAATCCCCGTCATAGCCGCCGTCAACGGCTTTGCCCTCGGAGGGGGATGCGAATTGGCGATGGCGTGCGACTTCCGTATCGCTTCGCAAAAAGCCAAGTTCGGCCAACCCGAAGTGGGTCTCGGCATCCCTCCCGGATTTAGCGGCACCCAGAGATTACCTCGATTGGTAGGACAGGGCATAGCCTCCCAATTGATATTTACGGCGCGCATCATCAATGCTGACGAAGCCTACCGCATCGGATTGGTCAACCAAGTGGTGACCCCCGAAGAGCTGCTCCCCACTGTCCAAGCCATAGCGGAGGAGATCTGCAGCAAGTCACCCAACGCGGTGGCCGTCTCCAAGATGGCCATCCAACGCGGCATGCAGACCGATATCGATACCGGCATAGCGATTGAGAACCATCTATTTAGTAACGCCTTCGCTTCGCCCCAACAAAAAGAGGGCATGACCGCATTCCTCCAAAAGAGGACTCCCAAATTTTGAAACATCAAACAGAGAATAAAAACAGATAGAGATTATGAAAGTTGTAGTACTCGGAAACGGTACCATGGGTGCCGGCATCGCGCAGACGATGGCCCAAAAGGGCAAAGCAGTCACTATGAAAGGCCGCTCAATGGAGTCTTTGGATCGTGCCATGGGCAAGATCACCAAGGGACTCAATAGACTGGTAGACAAAGAAAAGATGACCGCCCAAGAGAGAGACGAGATCATCGGTCGCATCACCGTAACCACCGATTTTGACGACGTCAAGGATGCTGACTTGGTGATTGAGGCGATCAGCGAAGAGATGGAGACCAAAAAAGAGATCTTGTCACACCTCTGTTCTATCCTCCAACCGGAGGGCATCATCGCCACCAACACCTCATCACTCTCCATCACCGAATTGGCGGCGGCTACCAAGCGTCCTCACAAAGTGATCGGTATGCACTTCTTCAACCCCGTACCGGTTATGAAATTGGTAGAGGTGATCACCGGCCAATTGACCAACGACGAGACCCTCAATACCGTGATGACCCTTTGCCAAGAATTGGATAAAGTGGCAGTCAAAGTCAACGAAGCTCCCGGCTTTGTCGTAAACCGCATCTTGATCCCTATGATCAACGAAGCCATCGGAGAGTATGCCGACGGTGTGGCTACGGTAGAGGAGATCGATACCGCAATGAAATTGGGTGCCAACCACCCTATGGGGCCCCTCCAGTTGGGCGACTTTATCGGCCTTGACGTCTGCTTGGCGATTATGGAAGTACTCTTCAATGAGTATGGAGACCCCAAATACCGCCCGCACACCTTGTTGCGCAAGATGGTCAGGGCCAACCTCCTCGGTCGCAAGACCGGTCGCGGCTTCTACGACTACTCAAAATAACAGATACCCCTCGTAACCGCGATCACATACCGGTACGTCGGAGTCCCACAAGGGTTACAATCAATCAACCCTAAATCCGGAGCCCCTGTCAGCATCAGCCGACAGGGGCTCTCTTGATATAGAGACAGATCTATTGGCCCGACCGGTAGGGGCTTTTGACCTCGGGAACGCAGATATCCTCCACGATATCAGACCTTAGTTCGCACCACCCATCGCACCTTATACATATGGTGCGACCTAAGGTCGGAAGAATGGTTGAGGTGCGTTGTCCCCGGGCTGTCGAGATGCGATCCCTACGGGGTCGTCCACCGTTCCCTGACAATCACATCACACATATATATATAAGGAGACAAAGCGGGGAAGACAACGAACGCCCCCATCATATCACACACATATATATGGTGCCAATGTCCAATCCTTGGCGACCACGGAGGGTCGAATTTAAATAGCCCGTTTGTCAATAATGCTTCCCGGCGTCAGACGAAAGACATTATTGACATCGGGAAAACAGGTCATCGCCTCCACCCCGACCTTTAGGTCACACCAGCCACCGCACCCCGATTCGGGGTGTTTTTTTTATACATTTGGGACATTTGGGGCATTTGGAGGGTGGGGAAATGGGGTCTCTCGTAACCGATTGGTTTAAAGGAGCGTAGGGGAGACCCGAACTTAGCCGAAGTTAGACGGCCGACTCGCCGCGG
>JAUNLZ010000030.1 GCA_030532005.1 Porphyromonas sp. | reverse complement strand
GCGGCGAGTCGGCCGTCTAACTTTGGCTAAGTTACTACCCCTCCCAACCCCTTGTACTCCAGAGCGTTACAAAATCAACGTTTGACACATCAACAAATACCCTCAAAACAAAATATGATACAATAATTAACAATAATTACACAAAACGTCGACCACTACCAGCGTCAACCTTAGGTCACACCACCTATCGCACACAATATATATAGTGCGATCTAAAGGTCACGGTGTGTGGGATACAATAGTGGTGTGTGGGATACGAAAGGTAGGGAAAAACAGGGAGTAGGTGATACCGAAATTTATGTATCTTTGTGTGAATAAGGAGCTGAGATTATGAGACGATTGATAAAGCAAATTGAGCAACTCTTGTATAACGAAGAGTGTGTGGTGGTACCGGGTGTCGGAGCTTTCATCGTACATCACCAACCTGCTGTGGTAGAGGAGTCCAAGGGGCTGATCTATCCCGGACGTTGCCGCATTACTTTTAATGCGGCACTCAGTCAGAGCGACGGGGTATTGGTTCGTCAGTACAGCGAAGCTTTTTCGTTTGGCTATAGACGTTCGCAAGCGATTATGGAGCAGGATATCGACGAACTCAAAGCTCAGCTCTTGTCTCACGGTGTCGTGGAGATGGGTGAGATAGGCAAGCTGACGCAGATGCGGGGCGATGACCGTATCGTATTTATCCCTAATGAGTCGCACCCTTTCTCTATCGATTACTACGGTTTGCAACCTGTGGCTATGTTGCCTAAGGTGGCTCCGAAGGGGGAAGAGGGTCGGAGTGGCGTAGGCCGTAGGGGACACATCTATTATCTGCCGATCAATCTTAGGGCTGTCGGTTATGGAGCGGCTGCCGCGGCGATGGTGGCGGTAGCTCTTCTGATCCCTAACAAGCGAATCGATATTCCGAGTGATATCAAACAGTATCAAGCGGGCTTTTTGGCAACGACCGAAAAGAGCGTGACTACGGCGGTAAATGAGATGGAGGAAGCTCCCGTAGTGGAGGTTGCCCCCACAGAGGAAGCGGCTGAAAAAGCGACTGAGGAAGCGGTGGTGGAAGCGGTACCGGAGCTGCCCAAGATAGCGGACTTCAGAGTGACCACCTCGGCAGAGGGGGCCGGACGCTATTATGTAGTGGTCGCTACGCTGTCGGATGAGGCAAGGACACGCAAGTTCCTCACTGACAACGCCGAGTACAAAGTATTTGCTCGGGAGGGCGGCGTATTGGTTTCTAACAGCGGTCTCCATCGGGTCTATGCTCGCAGCTTTGACAACCACGAGGCGGCGCGTGAGTATCTAAGGACGATTATCTCACAAGAGGCATTTGCGTCCTCTTGGATACATCAACAGAAATAAGCAATGTATAGGAGGGGGGTCATAGCTCTGTTGCTCCTATTGCTATCGCTGCCCACTTTGGCCCAAAGTAGGTGGAAAGTCATTCCCACTGTAGGTCTGCAGGTGACCGCCCTGCCCCGCTTTCGTGAGGCTTCGCCCTTGGCGGGCTATAAGGCGGGCGGTATGGTACGGTATCAAGTGCGACAAGGGGATCTCGGCAGATTGGGTATCGAGAGCGGTCTGTTTCTTAACGACATAGGGGCGGTCAGATCGGGAGCCGGTGACTATAGGCAACCCGGGATTGAAATCCCTCTACTCTTTAACTTTGACATCAATCTGACTTCCCGGGTCAATAGCTATTTGAGGATAGGTGCCTACTACCGGAAAGATTTGAGCAAAGATTTGGGAAGTGTTCCCGGCGGTATAGGTTTCCAAGTGGGTTGTGGGGCGGAGTACCGGAATTGGGTGGTGTCGGTCGATGGGTTGATCGGCACTCATCCGCTAAATGTAGATGGGGAGAGGAGGAGAGAAAAGATGGCAGGCACCGCCCTGACCGTCGGTTATTCATTTTAGGATAGTTGTATGGAGATCAGCAAGTTGGGGACTTTCGGACTTCGTAGTCATATCATAGAGGCGGTAGAGGGAAAGCGACAACCGTCTACACTTTTGGGACTGACGGACGATGCCGCGGTGATCGCCCCTATCGAGGGGGAGCGCCATTTGGTGGTCAGTAAGTTGATGTTGGAGGGCATCCACTTTGATTTGGTCTATTTTCCCCTGCAATATTTGGGTTTTAAGGCGGTCACCAATGTGGTGGCAGAGATCATCGGCATGGGCGGCACGCCACGGCAATTGACGCTTGCTGTAGGGCTGTCGCAGCGATTTAAGGTGGAGGATGCCGACAGGTTGATGTTGGGCGTCAAAGACGCTTTGGCACTCTATGGAATCGATTTGGCGGGGCTGGATATCAGTAGTTCGTACACCGGTCTGACGATAGCGACGACAGCTGTCGGCAGTGTGGCGGAGGGGGAAGAGGTGCGAAGGAGCGGCGCTCAGAAAAATGATTTGATCTGTGTATCGGGCAATGTAGGCGCCGCATACATGGGACTGCAACTACTGATCCGTGAGAAAACCGCCTACGACGGACGGGAGGACTTCCACCCACAGTTTGAGGGACGGGAGTACATTCTGCAACGGCAGATGAAACCGATTGCCCGCTTGGATGTCCTTCGTCAGTTACAGAGTAACGGCATCAAACCCAATGCGATGACCAATGTATCGGACGGTTTGGCAAGCGATCTGATGCAGATCTGCCACAGTTCGGGTGTCGGCGCGCGCATCTATGAGCAACGGTTGCCGATAGACCACGAGACGGCGGGTATGGCAGATGACTTCGGTCTATCGACCACCTTGGTGGGGATGAATGGCGGTGATGACTTTGAGCTGTTGTTTACCGTGCCTTTGGGGTACAAGGATATGTTGGACGGCTTGGAGGATGTGAGGCAGATCGGCTTCGTCACCGATGAGGCGGACGGCATCCGATTGGTCTCCTCGGGCGGTAGTGAGACCACCATCGTGGCACAAGGATATAATAAAGAGTAGAGCAATGAAACAATATCATGAACTGTTGGAGCGGGTACTCGCCGAGGGGGTAAAGAAGGAGGATCGCACCGGTACCGGTACCGTCAGTCTCTTTGGGCATCAGATGCGTTTTGACCTCTCGGACGGTTTCCCGCTACTGACCACCAAGAAACTGCACCTCAAGAGTATCATCTACGAATTGCTTTGGTTTATCCAAGGCGATACCAACGTCCGCTACCTGCAAGATCACGGGGTGAGGATTTGGAATGAGTGGGCGGACGAAGCGGGCGATCTGGGGCCGATCTACGGTGCTCAGTGGCGCCAATGGCGTGATGATCAAGGAGGCACGCACGATCAATTGGCGGAGGCGATAGAGACCATCCGTACCAATCCCGAGAGCCGTCGTATCATTGTCAATGCTTGGAACGTAGGACAGCTGGATCAGATGCATTTGCCGCCTTGCCACTTATTGTACCAATTTTACGTTGCCGACGGCAAGCTCAGTTTGCAGTTGTACCAGCGGAGCGCCGATATATTTTTAGGTGTCCCCTTTAACATCGCCAGCTATGCGCTGCTCTTGATGATGGTGGCGCAGGTGACCGGACTGCAGCCCGGTACATTTGTCCACACCTTGGGCGATGCGCACCTCTACCTCAATCATTTGGAGCAAGCCCGACTACAACTGACGCGCCAACCGCGTCCTCTGCCCGAGATGGTGATCAATCCCAAAGTCAAAGAGATAGGGGATTTTCGTTACGAAGACTTTGAGTTGATCAACTACAACCCTTATCCACATATTAAAGCGGAAGTATCTGTATGAAAACCGAACTCCATATCATTGTAGCGATTGCCGATAACGGCGCTATCGGACTCAACGGCGATATGCCGTGGTCACGTCAATTGCCCGCCGACCTCAAACACTTTAAGGAAACCACTATGGGTCACCCTATCGTGATGGGTCGCAAGACCTTTGAGAGCCTGCCCAATGGGGCACTGAAAGGCAGACAAAACATCATAGTCACCCGCAACGCCGACTATCGGGCGGAGGGTGCCGAGGTGGTGCACAGTCTCGAGGAGGCGATAGAGCGTGCCGAGGGGGATCGGCTGTTTTTGATCGGCGGCGGTGAATTGTACCGACAGGGGATGGCGCTTGCCGATGTGCTGCACATCACGTTGGTGCATCACGAGTGGCAAGAGGCGGACACCTACTTCCCCGACATAGATATAGAGGTTTGGGAGTGTGTGCATAACGAGCCGCATCCGGCGGACGAAAAGAACCGATATCCTTACTCTTTCACCACTTGGAGAAGGAAAGAAAAAGAATGAGAGGGGGCTTTGAGGTATTGTACGAAGATAACCACCTGATCATAGTGAATAAGGCGGCAGGCGAGATCACCCAAGGCGACAGCACGGGGGATACCCCCCTGCCCGATAAGGTCAGAGCTTACCTCAAAGAGAAGTACCATAAGCCGGGCAATGTATTTGTGGGCGTGGTACATCGGCTCGACCGCCCCGTCAGCGGCATTGTGGTTTTTGCCAAGACCTCGAAAGGGCTGTCGCGTATGAATCAACTGTTTAGAGACGATAAGGTCACCAAGATATACCACGCTATTGTGGAGCAACCGCCGGTAGACCCCTCCGGTACGCTCGTCCATTGGCTCAAGAAAAACCCCAAGAATAATAAGTCGTACATCGTAGCACCCTCCGTCAAGGGGGCAAGAGAGGCGCGACTGCACTACCGACAGATAGGTGACAGTGACCGGTATACATTGCTCGAAGTGGAGTTGGAGACCGGCAGGCACCATCAGATCCGGACCCAACTCAGCGGTATCGGCTGTGTGATCCGCGGTGACCTCAAGTATGGAGCCAAACGCAGCAATAGAGACGGCTCTATCTCTCTGCACGCCCGTCAAATCCATTTCGTCCATCCGGTCTCGGGCGACACGATCAGGGTGACCGCTCCCTACCCTGCCACTGATATACTTTGGAGCCATTTTGAGTTAGATGATACCGATGACCACCAATAACAACCATTCCTTACAGGAGATTGCTCTGAAAGCATTTCTCGATGTCAAATACACCCACAGTGAGGCCAAAAAAGCTTTGGACATTATTCCGACCCTCCTCTCTGTCAGTAGACCGGAGGAGCTGCAATCGAATCAGCTCGGTACACCCAATGAATTGGGGTTTGTCTTCTCGTTTCGTAACTACGTAACAGACGATACCGATTTAGGCACCGTGACGGCGTGGGTCAATTTCCTCTTGCGGGAGGTGCGGTTTGAGGTCGAATCCCGAACGATCAGCGACAAGAACCGACATATCTTGGAAATCAGCGCCATCCGCGGTTTGATAGATCTGTATCCCACCTCGTCGGGTGACTATACGGCTAAAAGGGTGGTCAGGGAATTTAACGGCAAGCATACCAACACAACGGTTGCTTTGGCACCCGACTACACTCTGAGCGACAGTATCAAGAAGCTCTATTACGTGGGGGATAAGACAGCAACCGTATATGAGCTGAATCATGTAGATTTTGACAATAGCGAGATCGTGGCCTACACCGGTCATTATTTTTCCTCCGACGTCTGCGGTGCATCTCTCCGACCGGATACCCACTGTCTCGATGTATGGTGCGAATGTAGGAATTTTAGGGAGGAACGACACTTCGTCTGTACACACATCAGAGCTTTGCTCAGATTTATCTCAGACTCCAACCTACCTCGTTTTTTTGATCCGGCGATGACCGAAGAGCGGATCAAACAGACCTTGAAAGATAAGGTTAGGCCGGCAATGTTAAAGCTCTCTACCGTCACATTTAACGAGTCGGGGAAGGCGGTATTGGTGCTACCCCGGTATGAAGTTCTCGATGAACCGGAAAATACGAACGAGATATTGGGATTTGACTCCGGCAACTTAAAGAAAAGAGCTACTCTCAGCCTCAAAAGATCAAAGAGCCAATCACAAAACGAACGATTGTTGTTTGCCATCAGATGGAAATCGCAATTCCATAACCCACAGAAGCGTATCTGTCACTATCCCGATGTTTGTAAGGGGCGGGTTACGGCATCGGGCAAGCTGTCCGCCACCTTTATGCATCTCGATCTTGAGAAGGTGGGCAAGCACGTTTTCGAACTCTCCCAAGAGGCCGCCTTGGATGCTATTTCATATATCCGACTCTCTGAAGAGTTTACTAATAGCTATTATTGGGATTTCGAACCGTCGTATACGATGACGAAGGGTCTGCAAGCGGCTCACCCATTGTTCCAAAAGTACCCCGTTTACCTATATACCGGTTCGGATCAGGCTCGAGACAGCAAGCTAACGTTGGAGCGAATGACTGAGCTGACCGTACACGATACTTATGCCGAGGTCTGTTTGGACCTCATCAACGAACAGGACGAAGACGACCTCCTGAGACTCCAACCCAAACTGCGTATCGGCGATAAGGAGCGTGAGATCACGTTGGAAAATACCATATTGAGTGAGGGCTTCGTCATCTTGGATTACCAAGATATGTATCTGTTTAGTTCGCCGTATGATGCCCAACTCTTTAATAGAGAATTGGATGTCCTCTCTCGGCAGGTCTCTCCTGTGTTGTATAGGAAGAAGGATTTGCCCAATCTCTATGAGTCGGTCATCAAACCGTTAGGCGATCATGTCTGCATCCGCTCCGAGGTACACAACAAGCGCCCTATCGAGGCCGAGACGGTGACGCCGCAGATCTACCTCTCCGATGCCGCAGAGGGCTTGGTCAGGCTGACGCCCGCCATGCAGTACGGCAATGACTCGGTACCGCTCTCCAATAAAGCCCCCTTCTATGACAGTGCCACCGAGACCCTTTTGGAGCGTGACTATGGTCGCGAAGAGGAGTATATGGAGCTATTTAGGAGCCTGCATCCCGATTTCGAAAACACCTCGTCCGACTACCTGCTGACCGGCGAACAGCTGATAGAGAATAATTGGTTGATAGAGACTACGGAGAAACTCCGACACAAGGGGGTACAGATCTACGGAGCTGACAACCTCAAGAGCTTCCGATTTAATATCAACACCCCTTCCATCTCTATTTCCACCTCCTCCGGTATCGATTGGTTTGACCTCAAGATGGAGGTCAAGTTTGGCAAGCAAGTCGCCTCTCTGCAGGAGGTCAAGAAGAGCGTGATGAATAAGAGTCAATACGTAATGCTCTCCGACGGCACCATCGGTATCCTGCCCGAAAAGTGGCTGGAGAAGTATGCCAAATACTTTAGGGTGGGGCAGCTCAAGAATAAAAAGTTGGAGATCTCGCTCTATCAATTTAACATCATAGACCAACTCTATGAAGATCTGCCCCAACGCCCCAAGTACATACGCGAAATGATGGAGCGGAAGCAACGGTTGCAAGACCTCTCCGCGATTACCTCCAACCCCTTGCCCGAAGGGATACAAGCCGAGTTGCGTCCCTACCAAAAGAGCGGGTACGATTGGCTCCTGTTCCTCAACGACAACCAATTGGGAGGGTGCCTCGCCGATGATATGGGGTTGGGTAAGACCCTCCAAGTAATAACCCTCTTGCAACATCTCAAAGAAAAAGCGACCGCCGGTCAACCGGTCGGGCTTCACCTCATCGTGTTGCCCACCTCGCTCCTCTTTAATTGGCAAAAGGAGTTGCAAAAGTTTGCCCCCGGCCTCGATTATTTAGTATACAGCGGCGGCGATCGGTCGTCACTCAGAGAGCTGTTCCCGCAGTACGACCTCATCCTCTCTACCTACGGTGTGGTATCCAACGATATCGAGGAGCTCTCTCGGATACAGTTTGAGTACGTGATTTTGGACGAGAGTCAGGCGATCAAAAACCCTTTCTCCAAGAGGTACAAGTCGGTACGTCTGTTACAGGCCAAACACAGATTGGCACTGACCGGCACGCCGATAGAGAATAACACCTTTGACCTCTATGCCCAGATGAATTTCCTCAACCCCGGGATATTCGGCAGCATGGATCATTTCCGTCAAAACTTCTCCACCGCAATAGATAAGTACCGAGATCGCGAAGTCACTCATCTACTCAGGGACATGACGCAACCTTTCTTGCTCCGACGTACCAAAAAGCAAGTGGCTACCGAGCTTCCGGAAAAGACGGAGACCGTCCTCTACTGCGAGATGAAGGAGGAGCAACGCAAGGTCTACGACTCTTTCAAAGAGCATTACCGCCAACAACTATTGACCGAAATGGAGGAGAAAGGTGAGGGCGAAGCTCAGATGATGGTGCTGCAAGCCTTGACCAAATTGCGACAGATCTGTAATTCGCCGCAGTTGATTGCTACCGAGACCGACAACTACACGCAGCAGTCCATCAAGTTGGACCTCCTCATCCGCAACATCCGTGACGTGCAAGAGGAGCACAAGGTTTTGGTCTTTTCGCAATTCACCTCTATGCTCTCGCTCATCAGACAGCGGTTGGAGAGCGAAGAGATCAGGTATGTCTACTTGGACGGCGCCACCACCAAGCGGGAAGAGGTGGTGACAGAGTTCCAAGAGAATGACGAGATCAGGGTCTTCCTTATCTCCCTCAAAGCGGGCGGCACCGGCCTCAACCTCACCGCCGCCGACTACGTCTTTTTGGTCGATCCGTGGTGGAATCCCGCAGTCGAAAACCAAGCGATTGACCGATCCTACCGCATCGGTCAAGAGAAGCACGTCAATGCCTACCGTATGGTCTGCAAGGATACCATCGAGGAGAAGATCTTGCAGCTGCAAGAGAGCAAACGTTCCCTCTCGGAAGAGATCATCCAAGTAGACGGCATCCAAAAGAGCTTCTCGCGAGAGGATATTGCCGAGCTATTCAAGTAGCCGCCACCTTCGCATCTCTTGCTTTAACGTTAAGACAAAGGCGATCTCTACCACAACCATAGCCCCCGCCACAATGACCCCACTACAGAGGCTTCCCAAGGCAAGTGCCAATATAGGGATCAGGATGGCGAAAAATCGGTACGCCTTGGACTTGTACAACCACGAATAGGGAAGCAGGTGCGCGCCAAACACCATGGCAAATACCATAATCATTTTGTCAGGTACGGCATTAAATACCCACGCCACAATCAATAGGTAGAGGACTTGATTCAACGTAAACAACAATCCCAGTTGGCTCAGCTCATTCCCTTTCTCAAAGATATCAACACCTATCCTCTTGCCAATCAGCCAAGAAATCGGCAACAGAGGGGCAGAGCAACAAAATACCAAGAGGTTCTTCAGTCCGATATTGAGGTCTATGTCGGCGACAATGGTGATCAGTAGCCAAATCACTACTGAGGCGAGGATAAACGGCAGCCCCTTCTTCTGTCTTACAATGATATTGTTTCTTAATTCGTCCAACTCCTTCATAGCCTCATAAATTGTCATCGTTAGTAAATTGATTCCCTATTTTCCGTCACCCCGCCTCCTCTCTCGCAAAATTACACAATTCTCACCACCCCATATATGCCAAACCAATCGTACCGACATTTGCGTTGTCCCTTCGGCGGTCGCATTAGACACGGCTACCAATTTTCGGTATATTTGTAAGGTTTAGCCCGTTTGGGCACCAACACGATAGGACCAAGGTATGACGGATAGGATAGGTATGGAGCATCGGAGGACGATTAAAGGGATGATCGGGAGGATGATAAGGGGTAGACAGCTGTTGTCGGCTTTAATACTGTTGGTGGGGGGTGTGACGCTCCACGCTCAGACGGTGTTGTCAGAGCGTTTTGAACTGCAAATGGAGGGAGATACGCTCCTCTACCCCGCCTTGTTGCCGGGGACGGTGCAAGGTACTCTGATGGAGAGGGGCGTGCTGCCTCACCATTTTATAGAGAGCAACGAAGACAGCGTGCAGTGGGTGAGTGACCGCAACTGGCTCTACACCACACATTTCGAAATCGACCGAGATGCACTCGATGCACACAAGGGCTATCTCCTCAAGCTCGGGGGCGTAGACACCTTTGCCGAGGTCTATATCAACGGGGCGTTGGCGGGACGGTGTGACAATTTCTTCAAGACCTATCAATGGGAGGTCAAGAAGCTGCTGAGGGCGGGAGACAATCGGTTGGTGATTCGTTTGCTGTCGCCCACCCGAATCGCTCACGCTCATTACCTTTCCAACGGCTTTATGTACCCTGCCGACAATGACAGGGCCGCTGTCAAGTACAGCCCTTTTGTGCGAACCGCCCCTTATCACTACGGCTGGGACTGGGGACCGCGTATGATCACAATGGGGGTGATGCAACCGATAGAGTTGCTCCCGGTCGATGGCCCGCAATTGGGGGAGATCTACGTCAAAAGCGATATCGAGTGGGAGGCGCCGGGCAAGGCGCGACGGGCCTCGGTGGAGGTCAACTACGCCCTCCGGGAGGTGGTACAGGGTGTTGACGATGCCAACCGCCTCAGGGTGACGCTCTACCACCCTGACGGTCGTTTGGCCGGTACGGCGGAGGTGGGGTCGCCACAGTGCGGAGTCAACTATCAGAGCCGTTTCGAATTGGAGCGTCCGGAGCTGTGGATGCCCAACGGTTGGGGCGAACAACCGCTCTACAAGGTGGTACGTGAGGTGCAGGGTGAGGGCTATCACCAAAGCGACACCACATTAGTGGGGGTGCGGGAAATCCGATTGGAGCGAAAGCCCGACCGATACGGCGACTCCTTTACCTTTGTGGTCAATAACCGGCCGATCTACATCAAGGGCGCCAACTACCTGCCCCACGACCGCCGATTTGGTGGCGGAGGTCGGACACTCCAAGAACTGTTTGAGGAGGACATAGTGCCGGCCCACTTCAATATGCTCCGTCTATGGGGCGGCGGTATTTATGAGACCGAAGCGTTTTACACCTTGGCGGATAAGTACGGCATATTGGTGTGGCAAGACCTCCCTTTTGCATGCACCACCTACCCCAACGATCCGATATTCAGAGCCTCCGTGACTCGGGAGATAGAGGATCAGATGTCGAGGATCCGCAACCACCCGTCCATAGCTCTTGTTTGCGGTAACAACGAAGTATTGGAAGGGCTGAAACATTGGGGGTGGCAGCGGTCGTACAATTATTCGGAGGAGCAATACCGACAGATGTTTGCCGACTACGACAGTTTCTTTAGGGAGATGATCCCGGAGAGACTGCGGGCGGTCATTCCTCACGTCGATTACATCCACGGGTCGCCTGTCAGTTCCAACTGGGGACGCCCCGAGAGTTTCCTATCGGGAGATTCCCACAACTGGCGGGTATGGTTCGGCGGCGAAGACTTCACCGAATTTGACCGCAACCCCGGACGCTTCAGCAGCGAGTACGGCTTTCAAGCCTTTCCGGAGATGAAAACGATACAGAGCTTTGCTCCCGATCGGGAGATCGACACCCTGACCATCTACAGTCCGATACTCAAAAATAGACAACGCTCCTTCATCGGCAACCAAAGGATCACCGATTACATGGAGCGCGACTATCCGGTGCCGGATCGTTTTTCCGACTACATCTATGTCGGACAGCTGCTCCAAGGACACGGTATGGCGTATGCCATCAGAGCCGTGAGGCGGGCATATCCTGTCAATATGGGTACACTCTATTGGCAGCTCAATGACGTCTGGCCGACGGTGAGCTGGTCGAGTGTCGACTATTGGGGCAACCACAAAGCATTGCACTATTATGTCAAGGAGGCGTATGCACCCTATATTATAGATGTGGCGGAGGGGCAACTATGGGTCGCATCCGATGCCATTGCCGATACCCCTCGGCAATATGTAGCCACGGTCACTTGCCACAACTATGAGGGCGATCGCCTGTGGGAGGAGTCCTATCCTTTTGGCGTGGATCGGGCGCCTTTCAGCCAAAAAGTGTCGGCTGCCATTCCCGCCGTTGCAGAGCCCTCCGAGGTCTACATGGTGTTGAGCCTGACCGATACTTCGGGCGAACTGTTGGCAAGGTCGCTCCACTATCCGGTCAAACCTAAGGAGATGGCGCTCAAGCCGGCCAGCCCCGATTACACCGTAGAGGCGGAAGAGGGGTGCTTGCGACTGACCCTCCGCAGCCATACGCTCATCAAAGACCTTTACATCAAAACCCCATGGCAAGGAGCGCGGTACAGCAATAATTTCTTTGACCTCTTACCGGGCGAGCGTTACACGGTAGAGATCCGCCACCCCGATATCACCGACGCCACCTCAGCCGACCGACTGAGATTTAACAGCCTCAACCGTATCCTACAGCAGTATAAGCCGTAATAATAAAATGACAAAGATGGAAGCAATGATAGAATCAATGATAGAAGTATGTGCAGGCTCCGTCGCCTCCTGCATCGCCGCCGAGCGAGGGGGCGCCGATCGTATAGAATTGTGTAGCGCTTTGCACGAGGGGGGTACCACACCCTCCTACGGCATGGTGCGAAAAGCTGTCCAAGCGGTGGCGCTCCCGATATTCCCCATCATCCGCCCGAGAGGGGGTGATTTCGTCTACTCCGATACCGAGGTGGAGGTGATGGTGGAGGACATCAAAGCCCTTAGAGCGGCGGGCGCGCACGGTTTTTCCTTGGGGGCATTGACCGCCGACGGCCGGTTAGACCGCGAGATCAACACCCGTCTCATAGCGGCGTGCGGCGGACTCCCGGTCACCTTGCACCGCGCTTTTGACCGCACGCAAGATATGGCACAGGCGTTGGAAACAGCGATAGAGATGGGGTTTGACCGCATCTTGACTTCGGGCGGGGCGCTCACGGCTCCTGACGGGGCGGAGACACTGGCCCGTTTGGTAAAACAAGCGGAGGGACGGATCATCATAATGGCGGGAGCGGGAGTAAGACCCGAGAATGCCCGCAATCTGATCAAAACAACCGGCGTAAAGGAGATACACGGCACTTTTTCCAAATCGGTAGAGGGCCGGAGCCGATACCGTGCCGGAGCTTTTCCCACAGCCTGCCAAGTGACGGTACCGGAATACGACTACAACGAGAGCGACGAATATAAGATCGCCCATACTAAACAAGAGATCTCGCAATGACAGCCGAACAACAGAGCGTTGAGCATAGGATAGACATCGTCCTCTCTCCCGAGCTACTGCCGGCCTACCTGCAGCCCGGCAGTGTAGCGGTGATCATCGATGTGCTGCGTGCCTCTACCACCATCGTCACGGCCTTGCAGCACAAAGCGACAGCCATCTACACCCTTGAGACGGTTGAGGAGGCGGAGCGGATGGCGCGCATAGGAAAGTTGGTAGGGGCGGAACGCAACGTGGTGCGGTGTCCCTTTGCCCGGTTTGGCAATGACCCCGCCGAGTACACCGAAGCAGCGGTGGGAGGGCGAGAGATCTATTTCACCACCACCAACGGTACCCGTACCATTAAAAAGGCGATGGCTGAGGGGTATGATGTGGTGATCGGCACCTTTGTCAACCTCTCCGCTGTGGCGGACTACTGCCGGGACAGAGATGTACTGGCGGTCTGTGCCGGTTGGCAAGGGCGACCGTCGAAAGAAGATGCCCTCTTCGCCGCCTCCCTTTGCGATACTTTGGCAGAGACCCACAGAGTGGTGACGGATGTTTCGCAAATGGTGGTAGAACTGTGGCAGATGCACAAGGGGCATTTGACCGACTACATCAAGGAGAGCAACCACTACCCGCGTATGGTGGCGGCAGGCAAAGAGGGCGCCCTCGACTACTGCCTGACGACGGACGCCACACGCACCCTCCCTATTGCCCGTATGGAGGGCGAAAGCATCAAAATCACAACGCACAAACCATAGCACAAACCACAGAGATACAGCGATGAAACGAAGATACATCATCCGGGGAAGCTTATTGATATGGATAGTGATATCGATAATGACAGGGTGCGGAACCGTCAAACCCACATCACGCACTACCCAACTGCCTACCGAACAGAGGGTGCCGAAGTCCACTCACAACAACCGCTACAATAGATATATAGAGCAGTACGCCGACATCGCGCTACAAAACCAATGGAACTACGGTATACCGGCGAGTATCACCTTGGCGCAAGGACTTTTGGAGAGTGGCGCGGGGCAGAGCCGTCTCGCCACCCAAGCCAATAACCATTTCGGTATCAAGTGTCACAACTCTTGGCGCGGCAGTCGTACCTTTCACAATGACGACCGACCCAACGAGTGTTTCAGAGCCTATGACAAGCCCGAAGACTCCTTCAGAGATCACGCCCAATTCCTCAAACAGCCCCGCTACCTATTTCTCTACGGCCTCAACCCCAACGACTACAAAGGCTGGGCAAAGGGACTCCAAAAGGCGGGCTATGCCACCGACAGAGGGTACGCCAATAAACTGATTAAAATCATCGAAGACTACCGGCTCTATCTGATTGACGAAGGCAACACCGATCGCCGCTATGCGTACAATAAACCCACCGACCGACCGGCGACTCGACCCCAAAAGCGTCCCGAGCTGCTGACCGACTCCAAAGGCGACCGCGTTGGCTACTTCAGCTACGGACTCCTATATATATTGGCCGGCGAAGACGACTCCCTCAGCAAGATTGCCCGAGACTTAGGCATCTCGGAGCGGAAACTGACGAAGTACAACGATCTGCCGGAGGGCTATCCGTTAGAGAAAGGCGACATCATCTACTTGGAGCCCAAAAACCAACGCGCCACCTCGCCCCACTACCAACACACCGTGCGTGTGGGCGAGTCAATCCACAGCATCGCACAGCTGTACGGTATCAAATTAAGCGCCCTATACAAGCTTAATAATTTACCCGACGATTACTTCCCAATTGAGGGAGATGTGTTGATACTTAGATGATTAATCCTCCATTATCCTGACGGAAAACGACCGGCCGACACCGTTCGGCCGACCGGTAACCCGTCAAGAATGCAAAAAAGTAGCGTAATATTATTTACTTACGAAATTCTTCATTAAATTTGTAGGAGATAATAGTCATTGGATAATAATTTCACAACCAAAATAGTGAGAATATGAGTAAGAATATCAGTTTTTTGACAAGCGACAAGTTGGTTATCATCGGTGCCGGTGGTATGATTGGTTCGAACATGGCACAGACCGCCGCCATGATGCGTCTGACCCCAAACATCTGTCTTTATGACCCTTACCTCCCGGGACTTGAGGGTGTGGCAGAAGAGATCCGCCACTGCGGTTTTAATGGACTTAACCTCACCTTTACCGACAAGATAGAAGAGGCCCTCAAGGATGCCAAGTACATCGTATCCTCCGGTGGCGCGCCCCGTAAAGAGGGAATGACCCGCGAAGACCTCCTCAAAGGCAATAGCGAGATTGCCGCTCAGTTGGGCGAAAACATCAAGACCTATTGCCCCGACGTTAAGCACGTGGTGATCATCTTTAACCCCGCCGACATCACCGGTCTCGTAACCATGCTGCACGCCGGTATCGACCCACGCCGTGTAACCACCTTGGCAGCGCTCGACAGCACCAGATTACAGAGCGAGTTGGCTAAGCACTTCGGTGTAGCACAATCCGAAGTGACCGGCGCACACACTTATGGCGGTCACGGTGAGCAGATGGCTGTATTCGCATCCAAGGCAATGATCGGCGATAAGCCGCTCAAAGACTATATGGGTACCGATAAATTGACCAAAGAGCAATGGGAAGAGATCCGCACCAAGACCACCAAGGGCGGTGCTAACATCATCAAGTTGCGCGGTCGTTCATCATTCCAGAGCCCTGCCTATTGCTCTATCGAGATGATTGCCGCCGCAATGGGTGGAGAGAGCTTCAGATGGCCTGCAGGCACATTCGTTAATAACGACAAGTACCACAACATCATGATGGCAATGGATACCACTATCGGCAAGGACGGTATTGTTACCTACAATATGCCGGAGGGTACAGCCGAAGAGATGGCAGAGTTGGAAGCCAGCTACAAGCACTTGGAAAACCTTCGCGACCAGGTGATCGCTATGGGTGTGATTCCTGCCGTTGAGGAGTGGGGTACCATCAACAAACACTTCGCCAAGTAAACAACAGACAATATTATATAACCTAAATGTGGCACGTCGGAACTATTGTCCGAGGTGCCACATTTTTATTATCCGCTTCCCACTCCCGGGAGTGGGAAACCACCCTAATCACCACTCCAAAACGTCAATTTTGGTTAATATCCTTATCATAATCTGAAATAGGGTCATTTGCTAATAAGCAAATCGTCTATTTTGTAACCCCTTATAATACAAGGGGTTGGGTGGGGTAGTAACTTAGCCAAAGTTAGACGGCCGACTCGCCGCGGTTAATATGCGGTCTCGGCTCTGTCTAGTCGGCCGACTAACCGCGGCGAGTCGGCCG
>JAUNLZ010000029.1 GCA_030532005.1 Porphyromonas sp. | reverse complement strand
GTGAGGCGTTGACCCCGGGACGCGATGTCACCCCGGCTCCACGACCTTTAGGTCGCACCACCTATCGCACCATATATATATGTGTCAATGGATAGGGATTGTTTGCAATATCGCAATTATCGTTAATTATAGTATCATATTTTGTTTTGGCGTATATTGTCGAGGTGGAAATCGGTGATTTTGTAATCCCTTACAATACAGTGGGTTGGGAGGGGTAGTAACTTAGCCAAAGTTAGACGGCCGACTCGCCGCGGTTAATATACGGTCTCGTCTCTGTCCAGTCGGCCGACTAACCGTGGCGAGTCGGCCGTCTAACTTCGGCTAAGTTCGGGTCTCCCCTACGACCCTATAAACCAGTCGGTTAGGAAAGCACCGAATTCCCCCACTCTCAAAATACCCCAAATGTATAAAAATACAAATCTTTGCGGTCGGAAATAGGTGGTGCGACCTAAAGGTCGGAAGGTATGGGGGGCGGGTTACCGAGGTCAGAAGCCCCTACCGGCTAACGCCGATAGGGGCTTCTGACACACGGGCTACCGAGATGCGACCCCTCCGGGGTCGCCGTCACTCCGACCGTTCACACCATATATATACGTGATCCGATGCGGGGACAATGTCTACGATGTGACGGTCAACTGTGGGTGAAGAGTCGTTCTTCCGCCAAACGCTCGTATTTGGTGCCGGGTCTGCCGTAGTTGGTATAGGGGTGGATGGAGATGCCGCCGCGTGCGGTAAAGAGTCCGGTCACCTCGATGTATTTGGGGTCCATCAACTTAACCAAGTCGTCCAATATCAGATTGACGCAATTTTCGTGAAAAGCACCGTGGTTGCGGAAGCTAAAGAGGTAGAGTTTGAGGCTCTTGCTCTCGACCATCTTGATGTCCGGTATGTAGGAGATGATGATCTCCGCAAAGTCGGGTTGGTGCGTGATCGGACAGAGGCTTGTAAACTCGGGGCAGTTAAATTTGACCCAATAGTCTCTGCCGGGATGGGTGTTGTTAAAGGCTTCGAGCACTGTGGGATCGTACTCGGTGGGGTACTCGGTAGTGCCTGAGCCGAGGAGTGACAAGGTCTCTTGCAGTTCGTTATCTTTATAATTCATCATATCATCTACTATCTATATGTGATAAGAGCCACACTGATGCGTGGCTCTTTAATCTTGATGTGTCAAAAAAGGGGGCGACGCCTATTACTTGTCTTCTTCCTTTGCGGGAGCGTAATGGTCGTTAAGGTATTGGGTCACTTCGGTAGTGATATCGTAGACAGGGTCGGCGTGTATAATATTGTCGCTCGACTTATTGGTAAAAATCATCTGATATCTGCCCACCTCATTGTTATACTTCTCTACGTGAGCCATGATCGTGTCGGAGAGGGCTTTCATCTTGTCAGCCTCCAACTGCATCAGCTCCATCTGTAGTTTTTGATTGAGTTCTTGGAACTGTTGTTGCAGCTTGAGGATACGCTCTTGCTCGCGCTGAGCGCGCGCTTGGTCAAAGAAGGCGTTATTCTCGACCTTCTTCTGAAAGTCTCTCATCTCATTTTCGAGGTTACGACCCTTTTGGTTGACGGTCGCTTGGCGGCTCTCCATCTCACGCATCAATTCTTCTTGCACCTGATTGGCATATTTGTAGTTGTTGATCAAGCTGTCCAACTCAATGTAAGCGATTGGCATACGCGCTACCACGCTGTCGCCCGTCACTGTGGTGGTGGTTACTGCACTCCGGCTCTTATTGTTATTGGTGAAGTGCAAGATAAACAGCACAACTACTGCTACTGCCAAGATGGCGTTAATGATGGTGTTTTTGTTATTCATTTTGGATGTATGGTTGATTAAGTTATTGCTTTGTGGTTAGGGTTTATTGTATCCGCTCTTCGCGCTCTATGAGGTCAAAAAGCGATTGGTGTCTCACGGCGTCTTTGTGTTGGTGTCTGTGGCAGGTGATGCCCTGCTCCTCCAATTTGGGCTGACCCTCTACGTGTGAATTGGGGAATCCCCACCGTTTGGTAAAGAATACCCTGATGCCCATAAGCAAGACACAGATGGCAACTACCGCCAAGGTGATGAGTAATAATCGTAACATAATCTATGTTTGATGTGTATAATGTACATTACACGTATAAACGAAACAACTGCAAAGGTAAGTTTTTTATCTACAGCCACAAAGTGGGACTCTCTCTTTTAAGTCTTTTTAGATATATCCACCTCTATAAATCGGCAATAAAAGCGTATCTTTACCAACAGATAATGTATTAAATAACCAAATAACCGTTTAAACAACCGTAAACGTATGATATCACACGAACCAAAAATCGTATTTAAGTATTTTGATCAGATAACCAAGATCCCTCGCCCCAGCAAGAAGGAGGGTAAGATTATAGCCTACTTGGAGGAGTTTGCCAAGGAACACAACTTGGAGTACCGCAAGGACAAGGTGGGCAATATCGTGATGAAGAAACCTGCCACTAAGGGTATGGAAGACCGCAAGAGCATCATCATGCAGAGCCATATGGATATGGTGTGCGAGAAAAACAGCGATGTGGACTTTAACTTTGAGACCGACGCTATCCGTACCAAGATAGAGGACGGGTGGCTCAAGGCGGAGGGTACCACGCTCGGTGCCGACAACGGTATCGGTGTGGCGGCTCAGTTGGCGGTATTGGCAAGTGACGACATAGAGCACGGCCCTATCGAGGCCCTCTTTACCGTAGACGAAGAGACCGGACTTACCGGCGCTATGAATGTGGAGAGCGGCTTTTTTGACAGTGAAATATTGCTCAACCTCGACAGTGAGGATGAGGGTGAGATGTTTATAGGCTGTGCCGGAGGTATGGGTACTATGGCGGAGTACTACTACCAGCCTGCATACGCCGATCCCGCACTGACTTATATCAAGATCACCGTCAACGGTCTGCGTGGCGGCCACTCGGGCGGTGATATCCACCTCGGCAGGGGCAATGCGGTGAAGATCTTGGCACGCGCCCTTTACGGGTTGGCTGACGAAGCGGACTTTGTGCTTGCCGGCATCCAAGGGGGTAACCTCCACAATGCGATTCCGCGTGAGGCTCACGCTGTCATCGGTGTTGAAGCGGGCGATCGCGAACCTGTAGCCGCTTGGATCAACACCTTCTCCAGCGATATCCAAAATGAGTATAAGGTGGCCGATCCCGAGGTGTTGGTGACGGCTACCACTACCGAGAAACCGGAGTTTTGTATTGATGATGATACATCGGCCCGTTTGATCAATGCCCTGATCGCTTGTCCTCACGGCGTGCTCGGCATGAGCCATACCATAGAGGGTCTGGTAGAGACCTCCAACAATCTTGCTTCGGTCAAGATGATAGAGACGGAGGAGGGCTACCCCGTGATCTATGTAGAGACCAGCCAACGCAGTTCGGTAGAGAGCGCCAAGCGTATGGCGGGCGATATGGTTACGGCGGTCTTTGACCTCTCCGGCGCCTACGTCTCTGAGCGTGACGGCTATCCCGGCTGGGAACCCGATCCGGACTCTGAGATTATGGAGATTGCCAAGAGTACTTACAACCGACTCTTCGGCAAGGACCCCAAGATTATGGCGATCCACGCCGGTTTGGAGTGTGGTCTGTTTAAGGAGAAGTACCCTCACTTGGATATGCTCTCTTTTGGTCCTACAATGCGTGATGTACACTCTCCGGAAGAGCGCCTCGAGATCAAGACGGTAGAGATGTGGTGGAAACACCTCTTGGAGATCCTCAAGGAGGCGCCCAAAAAAGCGTGACGCTCCTCAGTGATCATAACTGATTATCTTACAAAGCCACTACGAGCCCTATGGCTTGTGGTGGCTTTATTCCTTACCGGCCTCCTATGCTCCGCGGGGGAGACCGGCGGACTCTCAAAGCAAGACAAACGTATCGGGCGTATGATGTTTTATAATGTCGAAAACCTCTTTGACACCGTTGATGATCCGTTGACCGACGATGACGAATTTACTCCGGACGGCCTTAGGAAATGGACGCCGGAGAAGTACCGTACCAAATGCAATCATCTCGCGTGGGTCATCAGTAACGTAGGGGAGTGGGGGTTCCCCGCCGTGGTTGGACTGGCGGAGGTGGAGAATAGCCAAGTGTTGGACGACCTCCTCGCTTCACCCGCTCTCCGGCAGGTCAGGTACGATTACACCGTCACCCACAGTTCGGATCCGAGGGGAGTAGATGTGGCGTTGCTGTGGGATCGTGACCGACTCACATACATTGACGCTCGGGAGATACCGCAATACGGGACACTCCGAGATTATCCGATAGGCAACGATCCGAGGAGCCGCCAAGAGGCTGCCGGTACGGGACGCAACACGCTTTGGGTGACCCTCAAACACAAGAGTACCTCTCGCACTTTGGATCTCTTTGTGCTGCACAATCCGAGCCGGAGGGGCGGTGTGGCGGCCACCTCGGCAAAGCGGATAGAGATTAACACCAAGGTAAGGGGCATCATTGACAGTCTCTTGACCGCAGACCCCGCCCGTAATATCGTGCTGATGGGAGACTTTAACGACAACCCTTCCGATCCATCGCTCCGAAAAGCATTGGGTGCCGGCGGTATCGAAGAGAACACTCCGATCCGACCCGACAGACTCTACAACCTCGCCTTTCCGCTGTACAATAGCGGCAAGGGTACGCACCGTTTTGAGGGGAAGTTGTGGATGCCGGATCAATTGATTGTCTCGGGTGGTCTATTCTTGGGTGCCTCACCGTTGCTGACGGACAGGCAACTCACCATCTTCCGTCACGACCAACTTTTCACCCGTCGGGGCGACGCCCTCCGTCGCACTTACAACGGCCCGTACTACAATGGCGGCTACTCTGACCATTTACCGATATACATTGACTTACACTGACATACACTGACATACACTGATTTTCACTGATGCAGGGCATTACATTTTTATTTGTGGGGAAGAGCGATGATCCGCACATCATCGCACTCATTGAGGAGTACCGTAAGCGATTGTCACGCTTTGTGCCGTCAGAGATTGTAGAGCTTCCCGATCCCAAGAACCGTCGCAAATGGAGCGAAGCGGAACAAAAGAGCGAGGAGGGCAAGATGATTTTATCTGCCATTGGTCAGCAAGATGCGGTCGTGCTTTTGGACGAAAAGGGCAAAGAGTACACCTCCATAGAGTTTTCCCGTCAGATAGAGCGACAACAGATGATTACACCGCGGAGGTTGGTCTTCGTGATCGGCGGCCCCTACGGCTTTTCCGATGAGATCTACAAGGCTTTCCCTCAGAGAATATCGCTGAGCCGACTCACGTTCAATCATCAGATGGTGCGGCTATTCCTCGTGGAGCAGATCTATCGCGCCTACACCATCATGCACAACCACCCTTACCATCACGAATAGACCATTATAAGTAAGTATATGAGTAAGTATCTGATAGAGTTGGAGTATGACGGTACCGACTTTTCCGGCTGGCAAGAACAACCCCACGCCCGCACCGTGCAGGGAGAGTTGCAAGAAAAGCTATCCATACTCCTGCGTCAACCGATCAAAGTGGTCGGGGCGGGACGTACCGACGCGGGCGTACACGCCTCTTCGATGATGGCTCACTTCGATCTGCCTGATCAATCTGCGGAGAAGGTGGCGGCAGCGGTCTTCAAACTCAACCGCTTCCTCCCTCCCGATATCTATATACTCAAACTGCAAGAGGTCTCGAACAGCTTCCACGCCCGATACAGCGCCGTCGACCGTAGCTACTGCTACTACTTGGCGCTCCGCCCGAGTCCCTTCAGGAGACGGTACCATACCGTTGAGGAACGGCGGTTAAACTTCGAGGAGATGAATAGAGCGGCAACCGCTCTCATTGGCAAGCACGATTTTTCTTCTTTTGCCAAGAAGCACTCTGACGTCACCAATCACAACTGTATTGTGACGAGAGCGGAGTGGGTGCAGTCGAGCCAATCGGAGTGGGTGTTTCGCATCACCGCCAACCGATTCCTCAGGAGTATGGTGCGGGCCATTGTAGGTACCCTCATTGAGGTCGGCTGTGGCAATATGTCCGCCGAAGAGTTTAAGTCGGTTTTGGATCGGGCCGATGACGAATACCCCTTCAATACCGCACCCGCCACAGGGTTACGGCTCGAGTCGGTCACTTATCCGCTCGCGTTGCTCGGCAGAATTTTGCTCGATACCCGAGGGGAGTGAAATCGTAACACAACAGGTTGCACAACGTTCACCATTTGTATTCAAAACATTGACATTTAACTTAAAAAGTCGGTTTACAGCAATTGGTATAGTTTTTTTTACTAACTTTGCCAAAGTAGTGTAGCACTAAATATTTATCTTATGAAAAGGAGGACGTTTCTTGGAGCAATATCAATGCTCTCCTTACTATTGATGCTTTTTTCGAGTTGTGCCACAACTAAAGATGTGGCTTATCTCCAGTATGCCGAGGGTCGCATGCAGTCCGAAGCTCGGGCAATGCAAAATGTCAGAATCAAACCTAAGGACATACTGACGGTCAATATCCAAGCATCTAAACCCGAGTTGGTAGCAAGTTTTAACGGTCTATATTGGAATCCTCAATACCAATATGCCGGAAACCAGACCGGGATGCGTACATTTTTAGTAGACAATGACGGTACGGTCGATTTGCCCATCCTCGGTCTGACCCGTCTGGGAGGACTGACCCTTAGAGAAGCGGAATCGGCTGTGAAGCGCGAGTTGACCGCTTATCTCAACGAGGTACCGAGTGTCAATGTACAGATCCTTAACTTCCAATACTCCGTACTCGGTGAGGTCAACAGACCCGGTGCCTTTGAGTCCAAAAATGGCAAAGTATCCATTTTCGAAGCGTTGGCCAACGCAGGGGACTTGACTATTTACGGTGTACGTGACCGAGTGAAAATCCTCCGAGAGCAAGAAGACGGCTCTATCGTGATGCAGACACTTGATCTTAAAGATCCATCTATTGTTGATTCTAAGTATTATTATTTACAACAAGGCGATGTGATTTATGTGATGCCCAACAAAGCCAAGGCATCCTCATCATCCATCAGTTCGGGTACCACTATCTGGATCAGTATCTCGTCCATCGCTCTCACAGTGGCCAACTTGTTAATCACCATCTTGCTATAATTAAGGAATAAGTATGAGTCAATCCTACAACAACAACGGGGGTAGTACGGGACAGGAGGGGATGCCCTCAGGCATACAACAGCAAAACGATAACGGGACGGAAGAGGTAGACTTGGTCGCCCTCCTAAAAGATTATCTCCGGTTTTGGCCGATCTATGTATTGGTCGTTGTCGTTTGCTTGATCTTGGCTTGGTTGTTTATTTCATCTCAAAAACCCTCATACCCGGTCAAAGCGTCGGTACTCTTTTTAGATCAGAAGGAAAACAAGACACCTCAAATGGGCGGTATAGACCTCTCTGAGCTCGGGATGGGAGTGCAAAATGTCAATGTCGACAATGAGTTGGAGATCATCCGCTCTCGCGAGATTGTCAAAAAGACCATAGAGGAGAGCCGGGAGTATGTACAGGTCTCGAGTCGGCAAGGGCTTAGGTCTGTGATTTGGCATAACGAGCTGCCGTTTAAATTGGAGATGGATCCCGTAGGGCTGAGCAAAATCAAAGAGCCCGTCTCATTCATCCTTACCAAGGAGAGTGCCAAAGGGTACCGTATCTCTGCCGATGGGCTGCTTGCCAAACCTATAGTGCTGGACTCCATCCCCGCCACTTTTGTATTGGGTGACGGCATCGTCTCTATCACTAAAAATGAGACCACCTACAAGGGTGAGTTGCCTAATGAATTTAAGGTAACCATCTCATCGCCCCTCAAGATGGCGATCTACTATTCGGAGAAAGGCGGGCTCTCGGTAGAGCGTGCGAGCAAACAAAACTCGGTAGCGGTGCTACGCATCCAGACCTACAATAAAAAGAAAGGCGAAGACTTCCTGACCAAGCTATTGGAGGTCTACAACCGCGAACGTGCGATTGACAAAAACGCAGCGGCACAGCGTACATACGACTTCATTAACGAGCGTATCAATCTCATTGGCGAGGAGTTGAGCGCTACAGAGCGACAGTTGGAGGAGGTCAAAAAGTCTCAAGGCGTGACCAGTTACGAAGACTTGGGTGTTGTGGTCTCCACCAGTGCCTCTATGGATCAGCGAAAAGCTGAGGCTGAGACACAGCTCCAGCTCGTCTCTTTCCTCATCAATAACCTCAAACAAAAGGAGAATCGCTATGAGATCATCCCGGGTAGCTTGGGTTTTTCAGACGGTACCTTGCAGACGGCGGTGGACCTCTACAACCAGATGGTATTTGAGCGCAACAGCCTCTTGGAGTCGGCCAATCCCGATCACCCGCGCGTGAAATCTATCACGGACAACTTAGATCTGGCGCGTGCCAATATCCTCGAAGCGGCGGAGGTGGCAAAGCAAGGTCTCGATATCCAACTCAGCGGTCTTAAGAACCTGGAACAACGTTATACCTCCAAGATTTCACAAGCACCTACCTTTGAGCGTATCAGTACCGATATCGAACGTCAGCGCTCTATCCGCTCCAACCTCTACTTGATGCTCCTGACCCGACGTGAGGAGACCTCAATTGAGTTGGCTGCATCGCTTGAGAATGCGCGTATCCTCAATACTGCACTATCAGATCAGGTACCCTCATCTCCCAAGAAACCGATCATTTATTTATCGGCACTACTGCTGGGTATAGTACTGCCCACCGTCGGTATCTATATATGGAAGCTGACCCGTACCAAGATCAGAATCGAAGACGATATCAAGAGTCTCACCCGACTGTCGCTTGCAGGTAGTATCCCAAGGTTGTCTGACAAGGTTGACGACGTGGAGCGTCCGGAGTTGGTCGTTAGACTCAAGGGCAATAATCAGATGACCGAGGTCTTCCGCGACATACGTACCAACCTCAGCTTTATATCGCAAAATAAACGTCCGGTGGTAGTAATGTGTACCTCTACGGTGAGTCAGGAGGGCAAAACATTTGTGGCAAGTAACTTGGCCATCTCCTTGTCTGCATTGGACAATAAGGTGTTGCTCTTGGGACTTGACATCCGTAACCCTCAGCTAAAACGTACATTCGGCATCAAAAACAACTCGATAGGCGGTATGGCAGAGGTACTCAACAATACTGAGGTCAACCCGTTTGATTTCATACAGCAAGTTGACGGCTACCCTAACCTGTCTATCATCAATGCCGGAAGTATCCCTCCAAACCCTGCCGAGCTATTGGCCCGTCCAAGATTGGAGGAGGTGATAGAGATGTTTAAGAAAGAGTATGACTACATCTTGATAGACTCGGCGCCGGTAGGGCCTGTAGTTGACAGTTTGGTCATCAGTAGAGTGGTGGATTATACATTCTATATCCTCAGATCGGGCAAGACCTCCAAAAAGGACCTCGAGTACATCAACTACCTCTCTTACACCAACAAGCTGCCTAACGTTAATTTGATACTTAACGATATTAATATCAAAGACACCCTCTTTGTCAAGAACTACGGCTATGGTTACGGCTATGGTTACGGTTACGGCTATGGAGCGGCACATAACTCCAAAAAGAAATCCTAAAGGGATAAAGAATCGTAACCAATAATTCGATACTTAAAAGCTCACTTGCTCCGAAGACAGTTCGTGCAAGTGGGCTTTTTTAGTGTGCCGTACATCGTATCCCATTTAGGCGCTTTTACGGGTCCCCCCAATAAGTGTAAATATGCCACCACATTCAGATGTGTCCTTTCCTTGTACACAATCGGCAATATGGGTATATTTGTATGTATCTGAAATAATGATTTATCGAGATGAATATAAAGAAGGGAAGAGTTGCGATACTATGCCTTATGGCTCTGTTTGCGACGACCAATTTGTGGGCGGAGGGTATTGACTTAAAGTCAGTCACATCAGGAGTTTACGCTGCCAAGAGTGCCGGCCGCGGCTTCAGGCCTATGGCGGACGGCAAGAGTTATACCATTGTCAGTGCCGATGGCACTCAGTTGGTACAGTACAGCTATGAGACGGGTCAGCCGGTAGGGGTACTCTTCGATACCAAGACGGCTCGAGAGTGCGATTTTGATACATTTGAGGACTACTTGATCAGTGACAGCGGTCATCATATCATCATCCTCAGAGACAGGAGAGCGATATACCGACGGAGCGCTACATACGAGGCTTACCACTACGATGTGCGTCGCAACCGTGTGGAGCCGCTCACGGCAGCCGGCAGTCGGGTGCGGGTACCTCTGTTATCTCCCGACGGTCGCAATTGTGCCTTTGTGGTGGATAATAATATCTTTATTAAGAAGTTTGACTTTGACACCGAGGTGCAGATCACTGCCGACGGTAAGGTCAATGAAATCCTCAACGGTGTCACCGACTGGGTCTACGAGGAGGAACTCTATGTCACACGGCTGATGAGTTGGAGCGATGACAGTCAGTTCTTGGCCTATGCACGGACAGACGAGAGTGAGGTCAAGAGCTATGACATGGCAGTCTATGGCGAAGGTCTCTATCCCCATACTTATCGCTTTAAGTACCCCAAGGCGGGCGAGGCCAACAGCAAAGTATCGGTGCATCTCTACCACCTTGACAACCGCAAGACTTCGACACTGGACTTCGGTTTGCAAGAGGAGTTTTACATCCCGAGGATGGAGTTTTATGACAATAGCCTGTATGTATTTACCCTCAACAGACATCAAAACCATCTGAGGACGTTTCAGATCAACCCCAAGAGTCAGACCTCCAAACTGTGGCTCGAAGATAAGGACGATCGCTATATCGACAGCAACAGTTGGGTGTTGCAATTGGTCTTTACGGCTGACGGCGCCTACTATGTCTCGGAGGATAGCGGACGTCCGCAACTCTATAAGTACGATACGGCCGGTGTACGCCAGACTCAGGTGACTCGGGGAGATTACGACATCGATACCTTTTACGGTGTGACATCTGCGGGCGAAGTGGTTTACTCTATCGCTTATCCCACACCTATGGATCGCACCCTTGTGGCACAGGACCGCAAGGGCAGGGTGAGGTATCTATCACCCGAAAAGGGGTGGAGCCGCGGTACTTTTAGTAGTGACTTGAGCTACTATCTGTTGCAGCATTCGTCGGCTACGGAAGTACCGACCTACCGGATCCACCGTACAGGTGATGCCAAGGCTTTGGTGTCGTTGGAGGAGAATAAGGATTTGTCCCGCCGTCTGTCGGGGATTGCTTACAGTCGCAAAGAGTTTATGCAGCTGACCACCGAGAGCGGACAGAGGCTCAACGCATGGATGATCAAGCCGGAGGGCTTTGACCCTACGCGTCGTTATCCCGTGGTGATGACGCAGTACAGCGGTCCGGGTTCGCAAACGGTGATGAATAGCTTCAGTTTTGGCTGGGAAGAGTACTTGGCACAGGAAGGTTTTATCGTGGTAGCGGTAGACGGCAGAGGCACCGGCGGCAGGGGCAGCGAATTTAAGAAGTGTACCTACCTGCAGATGGGACTCTTGGAGACTGTAGACCAGATAGAGTCGGCTCGGGCGTTGGGGCAACTGCCTTATGTAGATGCCGGCCGGATCGGTATCTTTGGCTGGAGCTTCGGTGGCTATATGACACTGATGACCATGACCCGCGGCAATGGCGCTTTTGCCGCCGGTGTAGCGGTTGCGCCACCTACCGATTGGGGTCTGTACGACTCTATTTATACCGAGCGTTATATGCGTACACCTCAAGAAAATGCCAAAGGATTTCATGACACTTCGGTGATGCCGTTTGTGGACGGTCTACAGGGCGATTTGCTGATTGTACACGGTACGGCGGATGATAATGTGCATCTGCAAAATGTGATGCACTTGGTGCCGGCACTCGTATCGGCCGATAAAGATTACAGGATGTTGGTCTACACAGACAAAAACCACAGCATCTACGGCGGCAATACCCGTCATCACCTCTATCGTCAGATCACCAATCACTTTAAGAATGCTTTGATGCGATAATATCGAGATAGCACCGAGATAGCACCGAGATAATATCGAGAAAATACCGGGATAAAACCAAGATGAAATTAGATAATCACTTGCACAATCATAAAGAGCCGCTATTGCGTAAACCGGAGTGGCTCAAAATCAGTATAGCCAGCACCGATAAGTATGCCGGCACCTCCGAGACCATCAAGGAGGCGGCATTGCATACCATATGCAGCAGCGGCAGATGTCCCAACCAGGCGGAGTGCTGGAGCAGGGGTACCGCTACCTTTATGATAGGCGGCAACGAATGTACTCGCGCTTGCCGTTTTTGCGGCACGCCGTCCAATAAGTGTCCCGCTCCTTTGGATCCGGACGAACCGCGTAGGGTGGCTGAGAGTGTGAGACGTATGGGACTCAAATATGCGGTCATCACCTCGGTGGATCGTGACGATTTGCCCGACGGCGGGGCGGAGCATTGGTACCGCACGGTGACCGAGATCAGACGGCTTTCGCCCAAGACCACGATAGAGGTACTGATCCCCGACTTCCAAGGCAACATCTCGGCACTCGACAGGGTGTTGGAGAGCCGTCCTGATGTGGTGGGACACAACTTGGAGACCGTGAGACGCCTGACACCTGAGGTCAGACACAGGGCCACCTATGACAATAGCCTCAAGGTGCTACGACATATTGCCGATGCCGGCTTCGTCGCCAAGACCGGTATTATGGTAGGATTGGGCGAGACACCCGAGGAGGTCAAAGAGCTCTTTGCCGATTGTTTGGCGGCAGGGGTATCGACTCTGACGATAGGGCAGTACCTAAGACCGAGCAAACAAAATATCCCGGTAGTGGAGTATGTACATCCCGATCGGTTTAGAGCTTACAAAGAAACGGGCGAAGCGATGGGACTCAGTCACGTGGAGAGCGGCCCATTAGTACGCTCATCCTACAAGGCGGATCAACAATTTGAGGTGGCGAAACAACGATTGGATCTCAAGTCGCTTACTTCTCAATAATCACAAGTCATCGAGTATGAGGCGATGGCTCTTGCTCCTCTTAGCCATACTCCCGTTGGCCGCTCGAGGTCAAGAAGGATGGCTCGGAGATACCGACCTCTTTGTGATAGAGGAGGGCTACGCCAACTACATCGAGGACGGCAAAGCCGGCAGAGCCACCCTATACAAACACTTTGATCCGGGAGGGGTGCCGGCTTCCTTTTCGTGGCGGTTCGGTTTCTACTTCAACGACGTTCCCACCTCGAGCAATACCTTTGAGGTCGAACTGTTTAGAGAGTCGCTGCCCAACTACAAGTACCTCTATAAAGTAGTTCCCGATAACGGCGGGGCGGCCGTCAGCTTGGTTCGGGAAGTATATATCACAGAGGCAGGCGGCAATTGGTCGCGTATCACTACGCAAGTATTGTCGACACGCTCCTTCAAGTTCGTCACCTCCGTCTGGTCTCAACTGTCGGTTGAGGTACAGTACGCGCCCGACAAAGGCTTGCGACTGAGCACCTTTCATCCCTTATCCGGCTTTTGGCAAGACGATTGGGTCGAGACACGTCACGGCACCCCCACCTGGACGGTACAGCTCTCCACCAAGTTCACATCTCGGAAAAAACTTGGCTACCGTTACCTCTTACCCGTTATAGTAAAGGGCAATAACGACACAGAGGAGCCCGAGCCGGTGCGTATTGTCAGCTTCCACCCGGAGGACATCGGTCGGGTCACCTTGCAGCTCTCCGCTCCCGTCTCTATACAGTCCGCCACCGTCACCTGTCCCGGTTTTCGCCCCACTCTGATGCCGGGCGAGAGTCCCGATCGTTTGGTGGTCAATTTGGGAGCCTCCTTTGTAGCCCATAGCGCCTACCCATTTGAGATCCAACATCTGACCGATGCTTACGGACGCAATGTCAATCTCTCCTTTGTGGTCGAGACCGAGGCGGAGAGTGACGGGAGCATCGCTATGCCACAGGGTTTCCACATCACGGAGGTGATGGCGTCACCGCCCGACGAAGGTCCGCTTCGGGGGATCAAGTACATCGAATTGTACAACAACACCGGTCTGACCCGGCAGTTGGCTCATTTTGCATTGAAATACGGAAAGACCACCTACCCCCTGCCACCCATTACTATTGTTGACAGCTCCTTTGCCGTCCTCTACATCGAGACCGACCCTCCACCGACCCGGCTATCTACGTTGGTGCCGATGGAGACTTTTCCCGCCCTCTCAGGCAACTTTTCTCTTGTGTTGGTAGACGAAAACGGCACCCTCTACGATCAACTCAAGTACAGCTCCAAGCTCTATGGCGAAGGGATGCCCAAGGGCGGCGCTTCATTGGAGCGGGTCACCTACAATCCCGATACCTGGCGGCGTAGCAACCACCCCAACGGCGGCACCCCGGGTACACGCACCACCCTCCGTCCGTTTCGGAAGGTGCTGTACCACGACCTCGTCATCAACGAATTACTGCTCAGTCCACCCGCTACGGGCGAAAAGTATATAGAGTTGTACAACAACAGCTCCCTCCCGATCGACTTGACCGACCTCTACCTCACCTACTCCAATAAAGAGGAGAGCCCCTCAGTCACCTCCTGGCTTTTGGTCAAGACCCCTACGCTATTACAACCCGGCCAATATGCGGTACTCTCGCCCTATCCCGAGGCCCTGCCCCGCTTCTATCCCGAGCACGATCGAGACACCTTTATCGAGCGCATAGACTTCCCCGCCATCTCTCCCACCTACTCCGAAATACAACTCTATTCACACGCCACCGGGGAGAGCGTTGACCACGTAGTTTACAGACGACAGTGGTTGGGCAATAGCTCCGCCGACCGCACCGGTTTCTCCTTAGAGCGTATAGACCCCAACAAGAGTGGTAAGAGCCAATACAGCTGGCGTAGAGCTTCCGAAAACGGCAGTGCCAAAGGGCTTGGAGGTACTCCCGGTTTGCCCAACAGCAGCCTTGGACTCTCGCACGACAGCCCTCCCGAACCCTTCGTTTCGTGGCCCGAAGAACCGCGATTGGAGTACCAACAGATCGCCCCTATGCTCAGACGATATTCAGATCTCTCTACCCTTTCGGTCTATAGTCTGATCGGACAACCCCTCCTCACTGCCACGGGCGATGAGGTGGAGCCGATACTCACACGTCTCAAGCAAGGTACAGCGGATCTGCCACTAATGATGGTAACAGTGGTATTACACTTTCACAACCCTGACGAAGATCCCGATACCGTCACATACAGCGGCGTGTGGCTCCACCGTTTGCAGTAGCAGACGATGGTGTATTTAGTATTTATTAGCCATTATTTGTGGCGAATGTCTGAAAACGTTGTTACCTTTGAGATGGTAAGTGAAAGACCAAGTAAGTATAACAGAGAAACAAAACGATTATGATTAAGAAAGAATTACTCGATAAGATAAATGCACAGATCGCCTTTGAGTATGTGTCTGCATTTATTTACAAACGTATGTCTATTGATATGGCAGTTGCCGGATGGGACGGCTTTGCCCACTGGTTCCACGAACAGTACCACGAAGAGATCGGTCACGCTGAGGATATGATCAATTATGTGATTTCTCGCGGCGAGCAACCCGCTATCTTTGACCTTAAGTTTGACGATCTCAAATTTGACGGCGTGGTGAGCTACTTCGAAAAAGCTTACGACCACGAGCGTGAAGTTTCTAAGCGTATCGACGAAATTGTAACCTTGGCGGTTAAGGAGAAAGACTATGCAACGGAGAACTTCTATCGCAAGTACGTTGACGAGCAGGTAGAGGAGGAAGAGTCTGTTTCGGCTATCGTTACCCGACTCCAACTCACCGACAGCAAGGCGGGTCACATGATCGTGGACAAAGAGTTGGCGGCAAGATAAGCTACCCGCCTACAACATTAATATAACATATAATACACGATATTACTGAAGGGCAAGATCGGTAGAAAGCTCTTTGAAACGTCGGATAACTCCACAGGGATTGTCCGACGTTTCTTCTTTTCCCCGAGAGTGTCGCATATATATATATGCAGTCAACAGAAACGACGGCGACCCCGGAGGGTCGAATCTCGGTAGCACGTGTGTCAGAAGCCCCACGATATTCGACCTTTAGGTCACACCACCCATTTCCCACCCATTTCCCACCGAAATGGGTGTATTTTTATACATTTGGGGCATTTGGGAGGAGGTGGAGGGTTGGGAAATGGAGGCTCTCCTAACCGGTTGGTTTATAGGGGCATAGGGGAGACCCGAAGTTAGCCATGATTAGACGGCCGACTCGCCGCGGTTAGTCGGCCGACGGGACAGAGACGAGACCG
>JAUNLZ010000028.1 GCA_030532005.1 Porphyromonas sp. | reverse complement strand
GTCGGCCGTCTAACTTCGGCTAAGTTACTACCCCTCCCAACCCCTTGTACTTCAATACATTATAAAATCATCGATTCCTTCGTCATAAAGAGACCCCGTGTTGAAATATAACACCTATTTTAGTAGTATTTAACTGTATTCGGAGCGGATCTTGGTGTCTGTTTGACTGAGAGTGGATCATTCGTCTTAGGTTGGGGTGCATCCTAACGGTCTGTAAAACGGCAGTCCCCATCGACAAGTGCCGATAGGGACTGCAAGTGTTGGGTGTGTGACCGGTGTGTCAACAGCGACCTATTTGTCCACACCTTGTTAACACACGGCGTGTCGATCCGCTTGGATTAGAAAGTCAGCGTCGCCCCTGCAACAAAGTGGATGGGGGCGGCAGGGAATAGACCGATATCGGCTTTGCGTACCAATTGGGTGCCTTCGCCTTCGGCATATCCATAGCTCCAGCCGTTGGTGGCGTAGGTGCTGTTGTACAGATTGAGTACCTGTAGTTGCAGGTTGAGTTGTTGCCCGTTTCGGAACGGTTGATGGTAGTTGACCATCAAATCGCCGGTATAGTAGTGGGGCAAAGCTCTACCCTCAAAGCCCGAGTTGTCCAAGTACTGTTTGCCTACATAGTTGCCGCCCAAGGAGATTGAGAGACGTTCGACAGGCATCCAGATCAGCGTATGATTGAGGAGCAATTCCGGACTTTTGGCAAGTGGAGCCCCTTTGATGACCGTTTCAAACGGTATCCAGTCATTAGATGCATTTTCCTCCACCAAGGTCATTTCTATGACTCTGTTTCTTGAGATCGTACCGTTGGCGCTCATTATAAATTGAGGAGTAATCGCCCAGGAGAATCCCAATTCCAATCCCGCTCTGTAGCTCTTGGGTACGTTGACAAGCAAGGCTTCGCCCACATCGCTCATCTTGCCGTTTTGTACCAATTGGTCTTTGTAGTACATTCCGTACAGGTTGGCAAAAAGTGTCACCTGTTCATTGTGCCAACTGCCGCCCATTTCGGTGTCAATCATATACTCGGGACGCGGCATGATGGTGTTGCCCTCCGCGTCGTACTCACGCCCTTCGGTGTAGGTCTTGCGATTGGGTTCTTTGCCGGCTGTGGCTACGGATAGGTACAATTGGCTATTAGGATTGGGGGCGTAGTGTAGGCCGATTTTGGGCAGGATAAAGTTGTACGGCAGGTGGTAGTCCAATACGTCCAACCGTTTGTCTCGGTCGCTCCATTTGTCCGAACTACCCACCATTTTGGCATATACATGACGGTACATCAGGTCGGTATATAACATCAGACGGTCCGTCAGATCCCATTCGCTTTTGAGGTAAACGGCTATATCGGTGCGGGTGGAGTGGTTACGGTAGTACTCCTGACCGGGTGTGTACGCGATCTCTTGACGCTCTACGTAAGGGATCTCCCCGTAGTGGTCTCCGGTGTAGTAATTGGCTGAAAAACCACCGGAGAGACGCAGCCGCTCCCGGCTGTAACCGAAATTGGCGATGCCTCCCAAAAAGTGGTTGTCCAAATACTTCTCCCTGATGAGTGCTGTCTTGCTCTTGTCCGAAGCCGGTGCCAATCCGTATTCGCGCAGTCTTCGCCCGGTGCGATATTCGTGGGTAAAGCCTTGTCCGCGTGTGTAGTGCAGGGTGATATCGTATTTAAAGTCAGGCAGTGGGTAGTGGCGGAAGATGGCATAGGTGTGCCTCTGATCGTAGTTGTCGTTATTGTCGTGGAATTGATGCTTGGCAGGGTCTTTTTCGTCGACGTTGATCCAACCCGCACTGTTAAAGGTGCGACCGAATAGCTTTTCATCCCCTTCCGAAAGACCGTTCCACGCGATACCGGTCTTTTGAATGCCTCGGTGGTGGATCAGTCTAAAGGTGTAGTCATCTCCTTGATACTTTGCTTGGGCCATGTAGGAGAGTCCGTTGCCTCCCGAGCGATCGACATACCCCTTACTTTTGATGTAAGAAAGATTGGCTCCAAGGCTCCAGCCGGACGCCAACTGTCCGCTCTCCAACGCCACCATATTACGGTTGAGTCCGTAGGAACCCCAATAGCTGCTCACACTGCCGCCCGATTTGGTTGCGGGGTCGGCGATTTGCATATCCATAGTGGCACCGAAAGCCCCGGCACCGAAAGCTGATGCTCCTGCACCTCTGACCACTACGATGTCTTGTAGTTTCGCACCGAAGTCCGGCATATTGGCCCAGAAAACGGTCTGGCTCTCCGAGTCGTTGACCGGCACTCCGTTGACCGTGATATTGACGCGTGTAGGGTCTACACCTCTGATGGAAAAGTAGGTGTACCCTCCAAAAACGCCGCTCTCATTGGTGGTCACTAATGAGGGGGTGCCTTTGAGTAGGGAGGGGATATCCCAAGCTGTGGTCTCTTGCTGTAACTTTTTTACATCAATCTTCTGCTTGGTGATAGGGGTCTTCTCCCCCGGACGTGTACCCAAAATCACCACCTCGCTGAGGTCATTTTCCATCTCTATTTTCTCCTGAGCCGAAGCGGGGAGTGTGGCGGATGCCATCCAAAGACCGAGCAGGCTGATGCTCAAAGGTCTGATAATTTGGTTGTTGTATCTTGACATAATCTACTAAGTGATTGTAATAGTTCGTGGCACAACAATCATATATTAATTACCTTGCAAGGTGGTTGCTGCGTCGGAATATGTATCGGGATATGTGTCGGTAGATTTGCTGTTAGGCCTGTTGCAGTCAACTCTATATAGGATATAGGAGAGTTGTATTTCTGCACTATTTCTGCACTGTACTGCATCCCTACGACGGCATTATCCGTACAGGTTCGGAGGGTCTCAATCTCAGCTCACCCGCCCATTGCAGGTGGCACCCCTTGCGAGCTCATATAATATAAGGTGTACGGCATCCTTGGCAGATGACGTCTGTTGTGCACCCTATGCAAACAAATTTAGCTCAATTAGCCGATATGGCAAAGTTATGTGACCCACAGGCGAATGATGGCTTGGTTTGGAAGGCGTTGAGGGGTAAAGGTTTCAGTAAATTTGAGTACCTTTGCGTGCGTTAGTAGGCGGGTTCCTACGTTCTTTTTATAAGTAAACCGAAAGAAAAAGAGGAGGTCAAAAGATATGAAACGTGATGCGAGGTATATCTTCGTAACGGGTGGCGTGGTGTCTTCGTTGGGTAAAGGCATCGTCGCGGCATCCTTGGGAAAGTTATTGCAGAGTAGAGGTTATAATGTGACGATACAAAAGTTTGATCCGTACATCAATGTGGATCCCGGTACGCTCAACCCCTATGAGCACGGGGAGTGCTATGTGGCGGAAGATGGTCACGAAGCCGATTTGGATCTCGGACACTACGAACGATTCTTGGACATCCGCACCTCTAAGGACAATAACATCACTTCGGGTCGTATCTATCAAAACGTCATTCTACGTGAGCGTCGGGGTGACTTCTTGGGAAAAACCGTGCAGGTGGTACCCCATATCACCGACGAAATCAAGCGTAATGTCAAACGCTTGGGACTGACAGGTAAGTACGACTTCGTCATCACAGAGATAGGCGGTACGGTGGGTGACATCGAGTCTCTGCCTTTTTTGGAGAGTGTCCGCCAGCTCAAATGGGAATTGGAGGATAAATGTATGGTGGTGCATCTGACTTATGTGCCATTTATCAAAGCGGCGGGTGAGGTCAAGACCAAGCCTACGCAACACTCCGTCAAACAGCTGCAAGAGGAGGGGATACAACCTGATATGTTGGTACTGCGTACCGAGATGATCCTCGATGAGGATATCCTCAATAAGGTGGCGCTATTTTGTAACGTCCCCAAGCGTGCCGTAGTACAGAGCTATGATGTCCCCTCGATCTATGAGGTGCCATTGGTCTTGCAGGAGCAGAGCGCTGATGAGGTATTGCTCCGCAAGTTTGGATTGGAGGTGGGAGAAAAACCGGAGATGGAGGAGTGGCGTGCCTTTATAGATAAGATGAAACAGGCAACGGAAGAGATCCACATCGGTTTGGTGGGCAAGTATGTGGAGCTCCACGATGCTTACAAGTCGATTGATGAATCGTTGCAACAAAGTGCTATCTACAACGGTCGCAAACTCAAGCTCCATCACATACAGTCGGAATACCTTACGGACGAAAATGTGGCTTCGGCACTGGGTGATGTTGACGGTGTCATCATCGCTCCCGGCTTTGGAGCGCGCGGCACGGAGGGCAAGTTGGCGGCTATTAAGTATGCAAGAGAAAATAATTTGCCCACCTTTGGTATCTGCCTCGGTATGCAAATGATGGTGGTGGAGGCGGCACGCAATGTGTTGGGTATCACGGATGCCAACTCGAGTGAGATGGAGCCGAATACGCCTAATCCTGTGATCGACTTGATGGACGAACAGAAGTCGGTGATCAACCTTGGAGGTACTATGCGCTTGGGAGCGTACGAGTGCCACCTCAAACCCGGCAGCAAGGTGGCGGAAGCTTACGGCCATTTGGACATTTATGAGCGTCACCGCCACCGCTATGAGTTCAACTCCAAGTACGAAGAGCGGTTTGAGGACGCAGGTTATATGCTGACCGGCAAGAATCCTGACAGCGGCCTCGTTGAGGTGGTTGAGCGTCCCGACTTGGATTGGTTTATCGGAGTGCAGTTCCACCCCGAGTACTCCAGTACACTACTGCATCCGCACCCCTTGTTTATGTCCTTTATGAGAGCTGCCATCGCACATTCTAACAAGTAACCTTTTATTTTAGTTAATGGATAAAAATACAATCACCGGCTTTGTGCTGATGGGTTTGGTATTGGTGGTGTTTTCGATCTTGGGTCGACCCTCCAAAGAAGAGATAGAGGCACAACAGCGGTACAATGACTCAATAGCCGAGATACATCGGCAGGAGATGGCAGAGGCGGAAGCCTTGGTGGCTAAACCTACTGCGGACGATCGTCACTTGGCGGGATTGACGCCTGCCGAACGGGACTCTGTCAGATTGGCGGAGACGGTGTTGCAATTTGGAGAATTGTCATCTGCCGTATCCGGCAGTGAGGAGCTACTGACACTCCAAAATGATAGTGTTTCTTACACCTTTAGTACCAAAGGCGGTTTTCTGATCGGTAGCGAGCTCAAAACCTACAATGACTACTTGGGTCAGCCGATTCGTATGGTTCGTCCTGAGGATGCCGATTTCGGTTTTAGCTTTATCACTCGTTCCAATAGGGTGGTGAGTACCAAGGATCTTTACTTCGTACCCACGATGATCAGTCCGACGCAATTGCGTATGACGCTGACGAGTGATGCCGGACATTCGCTCTCGTTCCTCTATACTTTGGAGTCTGATTATCTGTTGGATGTAAAGATGGAGAGTGACGGCTTTGACCAAGTGATTGCCAAAAACGCTCCCTACTTGGACGCTACGATGAGTATGCCGATATACCACAATGAAAAGGCGGCCAAGACGGAGCAACGCTACTCCGGCATCGCATACGAGTTGTCGGGCGGTGGTGTGGAAAAGCTCAAGAATAGCAAGAGTGTTGAGGAAAACGTCAGCGGTAGAGCCAAGTGGGTGGCTTTTAGAGATATGTTTTTCTCTACCATATTTTACAGCCCCAACGGATTGGAGTCTGTGCAATTGGTGAGCGATGTGCTGGATCCCGCCTCGGGAGCGCTTAAAAAGATGACGATGAAGTCGGTGATTCCTGTCGATGAGCAAGGTATCAACCTTAAGCTCTACATCGGCCCCAACGACTATCACCTCCTCAAGACCATTGACAACCGACTCCAAGACGATACGCAGCTCTCCAAGGTGGTGGAGATGGGCGGTTGGTTTAGGTTTATCAATATTTGGATTATACAGCCGGTGTTTAACTTCTTGGAGAAGTTTATAGACAGTTACGGTTTGATTATCCTACTGCTCACCCTCTTTATCAAGCTATTGGTATTGCCTTTTACCTACAAGAGCTATCAATCACAGGCCAAGATGCGTGTGCTGCGTCCGCAGATCACAGCGATTAACGAGAAGTATCCCGGTGAGGAGAATATGATGAAGCGTCAACAGGAGACGATGAACCTCTACCGCAAAGTGGGGGTGAGTACGATGGGCGGTTGCTTGCCGATGTTGTTACAGATGCCGATTTTGATGGCGATGTATCAATATTTCCCTACCAGTATCAACCTTAGGGGACAGAGCTTCTTATGGGCCAATGACCTCTCTACCTATGATGATGTCATCAACTGGGGCTTCAATATCCCGCTGATTGGCGATCACCTGAGCCTATTCTGTTTGATCATGACTGTGGTGCAGATCTTCTATATGAATATGACGCAAAAAGCGTCGGGACAACAAATGCCGGGAATGAAGATGATGCCTTGGATTATGGGTATCATGCTCTTCTTCTTCCTCAACGAGAACGCAGCGGCACTCAGTTATTACCTATTGCTCTCTATGTTGATTTCCATCCTCCAAACTCAAATCTTCAAATGGACGACGGATGATGAGAAACTTCTTGCCAAGCTGGAAGCCAACAAGGCAAAGCCCAAGAAGAAATCCAAGTGGTTGCAACGTTTAGAGGAAATGCAGAAGGAGCAAGAACGTGCGATGCGTGAGCAACAGAAGCGACGCTAAGCTGATATTATCCCAGTAGTAAAACAAGAGGGTGCATCAAATGGTAGTTTTGGTGCACCCTCGTTGTACTTGCAACTATTGCGGGTTGTTCTTTTTCGATTGGTGATGATTTTGCTGCGGTTGGGTCAGCCAAATCGTTTCTCCAAGTCCTTAAAGGTTAGGTAAGAGATGGTGGTATGCCCGTCGGGGGTAATCAAATGCTCGGGTAGGGAGATGAGTTCTTGCAGTAATTTCTGAGCCTCTTCGGGCGAGATTTTAGCGGTAGACCGGTGTTCTCTGAAGCGTGTCAAGTGCCTCAATAATACTTCCGTCAGAGCTTCATCCTCTCGTTTTCCGCTACTCCGACATTCATCGATTAATTGCTGTATGAGTACCTCCTCCTCACCTGCATTGATGCCGTTTGGCACCGCATTGACCGTATAGGCGTTTTGCCCCATATCCGAGAGGTCGAAGCCCAACTTGGTGAGTAGCTTGATGTGCTGTTTGAGTGCCTCCGCATCGTTGGCACTCAATTCGATCAACGCGGGAAATAACAACCTCTGGCTCGGTATGCCTCCCGCCAACAACTGCCGCTTGGTCTGTTCGTAGTAAATTTTGTATCGTACTCTGTGCATCTCCGCCAAAGCCAAGCCCTTGGGGTGTGCGAAGACGGCGTAATTTTTTATTAGCAAAGGCAGGGGGATTTCTTCCCTCTTTGTCAGCTCGTCCACAGGTAAATGGTGGAGCGTCGGTTGCTGAGGTTGATTCGAAAAGCGTTCGGACTCAAACTCCTCGTAAAATTTATCCCAATCCGAAAGATCAGGCATCTTGAAGTCGTCCCCGGGAAAGGTCAGTGGCGGTATCTCGCCTGCCCCATTCGGCTGATTCATACGACTGGGTAGCTCCACCTCCGCCGAAATGGTGGGCGGTTCGGGGAAAAAGGCGTCTGTGGACGCTTTTGCCACCGGAATTTCCAAAGGCGTATCGTCGTCAAAAGACAAAGAAGGCACCGCCGCGCCCATCATTAATATCTCCCTCACGGCAGAATAGAGGATTGAGGAGATGTCTGACTCCGCTTCAAACTTGATTTCCGTCTTGGTTGGCGAGATATTGACATCTATACTCGCAGGGTCTACGGTCAGGAATATGAAGTACTCGGGATTTTCCCCCTCCGGCATCAACCCCTTGTAGGCATTGAGCACCATGCGGTGGAAGTAGGGGTGCTTCATAAATCTTTCATTGACAAAGAAGTACTGTTGAGCGCCTCGCTTCCGGCCTGCCGATGCCTTGGAGACAAAACCTTGTATCTGTACCAAAGGTGTCTCCATATTGATGGTCAATAAATGGTCGCTCAGTCGTTTGCCGAAAATATCAATCAGCCTCTGTTTGGGCGAAGTCGGATCCAGCTGCAGGGTGACCGTCTCATTGTGCCGCAATGTAAATGCGATGTCCGGATGTACCGCAGCTACGTTTTGCACCTCGCCGACTATATGCCTAAACTCCGTCTCATTGGTTTTTAAGAACTTTCGCCTTGCAGGTACATTAAAAAATAAGTGCTTGATGGCAAAGTTAGAGCCCGCCGGGCATGCCACCGGCTCGTTGCTCACCACTTTGGAGCCTTCCAATTGTATCTCCACCCCTTGTTCCTGGTCAGCGGGTCTGGTCCTCAGCGTGACGTGAGCGACCGCCGCAATAGAGGGCAGCGCTTCGCCCCTAAATCCCATAGTCGTGAGTGCAAAGAGATCGTCCGCCTGTCGTATCTTGCTCGTGGCGTGTCGCTCAAAAGCCATACGGGCATCCATCGGAGCCATTCCCTTGCCGTTATCAATCACCTGAATCAATGTACGCCCGGCATCTTTGATCTCAATTTGTATGGAGGTGGCTCCCGCATCAATGGCGTTTTCGACCAACTCCTTGACGACTGATGCAGGACGCTGTATCACCTCACCCGCCGCAATTTGGTTGGCGATATTGTCGGGCAAAAGTTTGATCAGACTATCCATTGATTCCTATCAGTCTGCCAATGTTTCTAAAACCCTCTGCGATGTACCTCATCATACCGGTGCCGGCGTTGTTTACCAACCACAATAGTAAAGCCACCGATAATATCAGTATGAGGAGCGCTGTACGATTACGCTCGGCAAACGGACGCTTGCTCACACCTTCGTCATCATATTTTGAGAGGTGGTCAGACTGCTTTCTAAATGAGCCTCTGATGTTTTCTTTGATATCCTCTGCCGAAATCTCGTCGTCCATTCCAAGTTCGCGGCGGATCCTTCGTCTCCGTCTCTCATCCGCCTCCTTTTTAGGATCGTAGTAGCGGTAGACGTATCTAAACTTATGCGGTTTCGGCTGTTTGTAAAAGTTTCCTATCCCCATATTATATACTGTGTCTCGTTTACGCAAAGATACCAAATCCTATTTAGACCGCACTCCGTGATCCCGATGTCAGCCTTGAGGGGATTGATTGCGATGAGGATTATCTACTAAAAATTGAGTACATTTGGTGGTGTTAATAAATTACGATTTTGAGATATGATGCGGATACAGATACTCGGGACAATCCTGTTGTCACTTATGTTTTTTTCGTGCGGCGGTAATAATAATGGTGGTGGGACGCTGTTCCCTAATGATGTCATCAGGAATGCCGACAAGGCGCTTGCCGAAAAGGTGGATTACCTCGGCATACCCCAACCGGACTTCGGCGACTCTCTGACAACTGATGAGGTGGCGGCTATGAAATGGCTCTATGCCTATTCGTATGCACCGGACATCATCGATCACAGCCCCGATTTCTTCCTTCAAAATGTACGTATCGCCTTGCAGGCGAGAGAGGAATTGCCGTGGGGTGAGCGTGTGCCTCTCGATCAATGGAGGGCGTTTGTGCTGCCGCTAAGGGTTAATAATGAGATTCTGGATAATTTCCGTGTCGAGTATTACCAAGAGCTCCGCGACTTGGTCAAGGACAAATCTATGGAGGAGGCTGTGTTGGAACTTAATCATTGGGCTCACCAACACATCACCTACGCTCCGAGTGACGGACGTACCTCTTCGCCGCTCGCCACACTCCGTAATGCTCTCGGTCGTTGTGGCGAACAGAGTACATTTGTGACGGCGGTACTGCGCACGGTAGGCATCCCCGCCCGTCAGGTCTATACGCCTCGCTGGGCACACACTGATGACAACCACGCCTGGGTTGAGGCTTGGGTCGATGGCGAATGGCACTATTTGGGCGCGAGCGAGCCGGCTCCTGTTTTGGACAACGCTTGGTTTGACGCTCCGGTGCTGAGGGCTATGCTATTGCATACTCGTGCTTTTGGTCCTTACAGCGGGCAAGAGGAGTGGTTAGGTGCCGACAAGTCGATGACCGAACTCAATGTGTCCGAAAACTATATCCCAACCGCTTCGGCAACTGTTACCGTGGTGGATCAAGAAGGTTCGCCGGTTGAGGGTGTCAAGGTGACTTTCCGTATCTATAATTATGCCGAACTCTATCCTGCCGTTACCCGTACCACCAACCGTCTTGGAGAGGCTTCGGTCAAGTTGGGTTACGGTGATGTAATGGTAGTTGCAGGTAATAGTAGAGAACAGATGGCGATTGGCAAGATCTCCAATCAAGAGGGGGGCGGTCGCATCCGTTTGACCCTCGGAGACTGGGCCGATGCTCCCGAGGTACAACATTTCAAGATCACACCTCCGATAGAGCGGGTACCTCAATTGGAGATTACGGAGGAGATGGAGCGGATCAATAACGATCGTATGGCGGAGAATAATGCGGTACGCAGCCGGTATACCGCCACTTTCCCAACTGCCGAATCGACTGCGGCCTTGGCGGATGAATTGCAACTCTCCAATAATGCTCGCCAGCTCTTGATGCGTCTCTATCCCGAGAGTAGAGGGTATCACAAGGAGATTGCCGACTTCCTCCGCTATGCCAAGGGTGCGGGTAAGGCCGACGAAGCGGTGGCTTTGCTCAATACCTTGATGGAGAAGGACCTCCACGATGTCAATATAGAGGTGCTTAAGGAGGTGATGTCAAGAGAGCTGACCGCTGAGCAGTGGCAAGACCCCGATTTGATCTGTCCGCGTGTGATGTTGGAGCATCTTTATCCTGTACAGGAAGCGTTGGATCGGGCGATTGATACGATTGCCGACAAACTTCCTTGGGACTCTATGAATATAGCCGAGCGTGCAACTGCGATTGCCGAAACGGTTGAGACTTTCAAGATAGACGAACGTTATAACCCGAGCCATATCGTTATCAGTCCCGCGCAAGTATGGGAATATAGGGTAGGGGATACCAAGAGTTTGCAAGTATTGGTGGTACGCCTCTTGAGGAGTGCCGGTATTTCTTCCAAGTACGATACCGCCAACGGTGTGATTGTGTATAACGATGAGAAGGGGCAACAACAGATACTGCCGTTCCTATCTCATTCGGAGGAGGAAGAGCTATCGGCCGACTGTAAGTTGCAATTGCAGTACCAAGCTGTCGGCAGCCACCTCAAGACACCTAAGTATGAAACCAACTTTACTGTAGGGTACATCGATGATTCGGGTCAGCCGGTCACCTACGGTTTTGATTGGCAATTGCCGTACACAGAGGTTTCGGGCGCCTCGTTACTCTACGACACCAACTATGTGATGACCGGCTCACGGTTGGCGGATGGCACAGTACTCCTCTCGCTCCGCAAACAGTCTTGTGGCCAACCTACTCCTCTGACGTTTGACACAGACAGAGAGGCGGTCAGCGTGATTGGTTCGCTCAATGCCGAATCGATCTACTACGATCTCGCTACCGACAGCAAGAAATCCATCCTCAGCACCACAGGCAGAGGCTATTACGTATTGATTTTGGGTAAAGTGCACCATGAGCCTACCGATCATATCTTGAGGGATATGCAAACGTTGGTGGGGCAAGAGGGCTCTATGCCGCTGCCGGTCTTGGTGCTTGCCAACGATGCCACTCCCGAATTGCAAGCCCTCTTGCCGCAAGCGACTTGGGGTAAGGACACAGAGGGAATCGAGACAGCCTTTGTCAAGGATAATGAATTGGGTCGCTTGACCGACAAACCGTTGGTGGTCATTGCCGATACCTTTAACCGCGTGGTGTTTATGTCGCAGGGCTACACTATCGGAATCGGTGAGCGTATAGCCCAAGTCATCGCTGATATCTAACTCTATATTTGATCCAACCGTATGGCAAAAGGGACAGGCGGTCAGCTGAAACAAAAACTCTCGCAGAGCCTTTCGACCTGGCAGATACAGGTCATGAATATGGTGATGCTCCCCCATGCGGAGCTGGCGGAGCGGGTAAAACAAGAACTGATTGACAACCCGGCACTCGAAGAGGGACACCCCGAAGAGTATGATACTATACCTGACGAGGAGGAAGGGGACTCAATGACCGCCGAAGAGATGTCAATGGGCGACTATGCCGATATCGATGACGTCCCGGATAGTACGCTGAGACGGTACTACGAGGGACAACGCGTGGCTAATGAAATACCTTTTGCCGAGGAGTTGACTTTGCAAGAATCGCTCAACCAACAGTTGCCGCTTACCAACCTCAATGAGGAGGAGCAAAAGATCGCCGCCTTTATCGTGGGGAGCTTGGACGGGGACGGGTATCTCCGACGTACCCTTCAGGGCCTTTCGGATGATTTGGCCATCTATCAAGGAGTAGACATCTCTCCTCAGGAGATAGAGCCGATCCTCGAGGTGGTACAAGAGTTAGATCCGGCAGGCGTAGGGGCACGGTCGTTGCAAGAGTGTCTATCGCTGCAACTCAAGCGTCGCGAGCGTAACGAGGTGACCGATCTCGCATTGGAAATCATAGACCGACACTTCGACCTACTCAGTCGGAAACAGTTCCAACGATTGGCCGAGCAAACCGGTGCCGACGATGATACCTTGAGAGAAGCGATCCAGCTGATCACCGGTCTCAACCCCACTCCCGGCTTGGACTTTACCACCAATCTGCACGACACCCTGATGACGGTAATACCTGACTTTGAGGTGACGGAGCAGGATGGAGACCTCATCGTGACATTACACAACGGAGATATTCCCGAGGTGAGGGTCAGTCGTGATTTCGAACAACAGATGGGGCGGTCGGACGACCGAGAGGTCAAACGCTTTGTGCGTGATAAATTGGACAGCGCCAGGGGCTTCGTGGAGATGATCAAGCAGCGAAACAACACCATGATCTCCACTATGACAGCTATTACAGATTTGCAGAGAGAGTTCTTCCTCACCGGAGATTTTGCATTGCTCAAGCCTATGATCCTCCAGGATGTTGCCGATCGAGTCGGTTATGACGTCAGCACCATTTCACGTGTCACCAGTACCAAGTATGTACAGACCGACTTTGGGGTCTACCCTCTCAAACAACTCTTTTCCGAAGGGATAGTCAACGAAAGCGGAGAGGAGGTGACCACGCGTGCTGTCAAACTCTTGCTCAAACGGTTGATCGATGAAGAGGATAAACAAAATCCGCTCTCTGATGAGGCCCTGCGGATGAGCCTCAAAGATGAGGGGTTTGACGTAGCCCGGCGGACCGTAGCCAAGTATCGTGACAGTATGGGTATTCCTATTGCCAGATTACGAAAACTTTGGTAGCTTTGTCACATAATAGATGTAGTAAAAAACACAATCATTAACGGAGAGACAATTATGAATTTTCCAGAGAATTTGAAGTACAGTAAGGATCACGAGTGGTTCTTGATCGAGGGCGAAAAAGTAACCATCGGTATCACCGACTTTGCTCAGAGCGAGCTTGGCGAGATCGTTTATGTAGACGTTGAGGATAACGTAGGCGAGGAGGTTGAGGCCGGCGAAGCATTTGGTTCGATCGAGGCAGTAAAGACCGTTTCAGACCTCTTGACCCCTGTGACCATCACCGTAGACGAAGCCAACGAAGAACTTGAGGACGCTCCCGAGTTGGTTAATAGCGATCCTTATGGCAAGGGCTGGATCATCAAGGCTACTTTGGCGGATGCCAACGACCTCGGCGAGTTGATGTCTGCAGCAGATTATCAAGCGCTTATCAAGCAGTAAGAAGCGTAGACTATCATGTCACTACAACCGGTTGTCAGCATCATCATGGGAAGTACCAGTGATCTCCCTGTGATGCAGAAAGCGATAAACCTCTTGGAGCAGATGGAGGTACCCTACGAGGTGCATGCTCTCTCGGCTCACAGAACTCCTGTGGAGGTAGAGCAGTTTGCAACCAACGCTGAAGGACGCGGCATCAAGGTGATCATCGCGGCGGCAGGTATGGCGGCACATCTGTGTGGTGTCATAGCGGCGTCGACCACGCTTCCCGTGATAGGCGTGCCTATCAAATCTACGCTTGAGGGTATGGATGCTCTCTTGGCTATTGTACAGATGCCTCCCGGTGTACCGGTAGCGACAGTCGGTATCAATGCCGCACTCAATGCCGCATTGTTGGCGGTACAGATGCTGTCCTTGTCCGATGTCGAGTTGGCTAAGAAGTACAAAGCCTACAAGGAGGGTCTCAAACAGAAGATTGTCAATGCCAACGAGGAGCTCAAGCACCTCGAGGGGTTGAAGTTTAAGACCAATTAACTCGGAGTCAACTATACGCCGTAGCGAGTGCTAAACCCACCGCTATAAGAATTAAGATCAAAAAAGGTCGGGTCACCTGTTTATGGGAGATCCGACCTTTTTATAGACCTGTGCTGCACTACTTTACGGCATCTGGTTGGTGACTCTTAATGCTACCCATCCGCCCGGCATCTCCAAGTGACCTGAGTGCGTCAATCCATGCTTGCTGACCGCGTCCATTATCATAGGTAGATCATCAATCAAGAATCCGGATAGCAGCATGATGCCACTCGGGTGCATGCGGGTGACATACATATCCAAGTCATTGAGGATGATGTTGCGATTGATGTTGGCGAGGAAGATGTCCGCCCTCGTTACCTTTCGGAGTGCCTCGGCATCCCCCTGGATGAGGTCCAACTTTACGCCATTCAGTTCGGCATTATCCGCCGCATTAGAGATGCACCAGTCGTCAATATCTATAGAGGTGCATTGGCGAGCGCCCTTGAGCATCGCATAAATACCCAAGATACCGCTGCCGGCTCCCATGTCAATCACCGTTGCCCCCTGCATATTGATCTGACTCATCAGCGTAAGCATCGCTTGGGTGGTGCCGTGATTGCCCGTACCGAATGCCATCTTGGGGTCGATGATCAACTCGTGTTTCACTCCCTCAACAGGTTTGTGAAACGGTGCCCTCACTGCCAGCTCACCTTCCATCACAATGGTGGGCTTAAAGTAATTCTTTTCCCACTCCTCGTTCCAATTCTTATCTTCCGCCTCCGCCACTTCAAAGTTTAATGAGAGGTTGCCAAAAGGCTCGTGTTGCAACAGAGCTTTGAGGTTGTCTTCATCGAAATGCTCTTGCGGGAGAAAAGCGTGGAGCCGATCCTCCTTCTTTTCAAAAGACTCAAAACCTATATCAGCCAGCTCTTGCATCAAAAGATCTGTCAACCAATCCTCGGCGGGAGAGGTAAATATCACATCAAAATACTTCATTAATATCTCTCTATTCAAATAGTTATCAAATTTTCTTCGTCTCCCAAAACTACGCAAAACCCGGCAGACATACAAACCTGTTAAACCCGATATGTGACATATTTTGCTATCTTTGCGGTATGAAAGCAAAGATGAATATCGTAAAGGCTGTTATAGCCGTTATCATAGGAATATGGTGCCTGCCCGCTTCGGCCCAAGCATCGAACGAGCGCACCATCTTTGATGCCTTGTTTGCCTATAAGCCGGGCAGCGGTGTGGTAATCATCACCCAAAGTGATGCCATTGAAGCGGGGGTGGTACACAACCCAACCCTTTTTGATAACGTCACCTTTGTCAATGGCTATGCTGTTGTTCAAGGTTTTCGTATACAAGCATATAGCGGTAACCGCTCCAATAGCAAGAGTATTGCCACCCAACGCAAAAGTCAGTTGGACAGCCGGTATCCCGAGCTACAAACCACAGTCGAGTACGACTCGCCGTTTTGGAGAGTACGCATAGGCAACTTTACCAACAGAGCTGAAGCACAACAACAAATGGAAGAACTCAAAAAGGCATTCCCCGCTTTCGCCGGAGAAATGTATATCGTACAGACCAATGTGCGTATATCTCGCCAAGATTTATAGTCATCAACATGTCACATCACAATAATCCGTACTTCACAGAGCAATTGGAGGAGAGCGAGGAAAACGAGCTTGTAGCGCGTCTCGCCGCCCACAATAAAGAAATCATTGAACTCTTGGGCGAAGATCCCGAGCGTGAAGGGTTGCTTAAGACCCCCGAACGAGTTGCCAGAGCCATGAGGTTTCTGACCCAAGGGTATCATCAAGACCCCGCAGCGGTGTTGGAGTCCGCTAAGTTTAGAGAGGACTACAAACAGATGGTCATAGTCAAGGACATAGGTTTTTACTCCCTATGCGAGCACCATATGCTTCCTTTCTTTGGCAAAGCTCACATCGCCTATATTCCTAATAAATACATCACCGGACTCAGCAAACTGCCGAGGATTGTCAATATCCTATCAAGGCGTTTGCAAGTACAGGAGCGCCTGACCACCCAAATCAAAGAGTGCATACAAGATACCCTCAAACCGCTTGGAGTGATGGTCGTGATCGAAGCCCAGCATATGTGTATGCAGATGCGAGGTGTGCAGAAAGAAGGCTCCACTACCACTACCAGCGACTTTACCGGGGCGTTCCAAGACTTTAAGACTCGCGAAGAGTTTATGAGCTTGATCAAATAAGACGTTTACGCTGTTCTCAACCGACAATAAGATCAAAAAAGATATTAGGTGGGGTGTGTCATTTTTCAACTTTTGACACACCCCTATCTTTGACAAACGGGCTATTTAGACTCAACTCCTACGGGGGTCGCCGTTATCTCGGCCATTCGTTCCATATATATATGTGTGTCACGGTAGACGAGATGGCCAACGAATACCTTTCCATAAATATAGGTAAATCCACAGATTGTTCTACCAATTGAGGGATACGTCAGACGACCCCGAG
>JAUNLZ010000027.1 GCA_030532005.1 Porphyromonas sp. | reverse complement strand
CGGCCGTCTAACCGCGGCTAACTTCGGGTCTCCCCTACGCCCCTATAAACCAATGGGTTAGGAGAGGGGTCATTTCCCCGCCCTCCAAATGTACCAAATGTATAAAAAAACACCCCGAATCGGGGTGAGACGGTGGTGCGAGCTAAAGTTATAACCGCTGCGAGTTTACCCACCCTTATACGCTCATTATCCTTCATCCACCCGAAAAAAGGACTGACCCCTCAATCTACCGGAAGAGGAGGAAAACAAAAAGATGGTCTACGAGACATCCGTCCCATAGACCACCGATCATTCATAAACTAATAAAAACTATTTACATTAAAAAGTTATTTCTTCTCTTTGTACTTCTCCAACTGTCGTTCCAAGGCTTCACAAGCCTCCACTACCGCCTCCTCAAAGGAGTCTGCCTGCTTTTCGCTAAACAGGTCGGAACCCTTGACGGAGAGGGTAATCCTCGCTTTCTTATTGTTGGCTTGCTCTCGCTTCTCCACCGTCAGCGCCACTACGGCATCCAAGATATCGGCATAGAATCGCTCCAACTTCCCTACCCGCTTCTCCACGAACTCTTGCAACTTTTCAGAGATCTCAAAGTTGACTGCTTGTACTTTCGTCTTCATGGTCCGTTCTCCTTTCTTTAATAGCTCCCCGACATCTCGGGTGTGCGTTATACATCTTCCGAAGCTCCTCAAAGGTGGTGTGCGTATAGACCGCCGTGCTGGATATGGATTGGTGACCCAATAGCTCTTTGACACTCATTAGGTCGGCTCCATTATTGAGCAACGCTGTAGCAAAACTGTGTCGCAGTATGTGGGGACTCTTCCTCGAATACTGTGGCAAAGGAGCCAATGCCTCGGTCACTACCTTATAAACATACCCCGACGTAGCTATGCCGCCCTTGTCATCGAGCAAAAATTGCTCGCTTGGCACCTTTGGACTTCTGTACCCCAAATATAACTCTATTTTTTCACAAATCAAAGGGCCTAAGGGGATGATTCGCTCCTTACTCCGCTTGCCCGTCACCTTGAGTTGACCTTGCTTGGTATCAACATCTTTGAGCTGCAACCCCAATAATTCGGACTTACGCATACCGGTTTGGAAGAGCAAGTCTACCACAAAGACCTGTTGCCAAGCTGCCTGTCGCTCCTCCGGATCATCTGATCGGGCCGCCTCCTTGTAGAGCCGCTCTATATGGCGGGTCAGCACATCGGCATTGACAAAAGTGGGGAGGTACTGCCCGTCTTTGGGCGGTTGTACATTCTTAAAAGGGTTATGGTCTATCAACTTGATTTTCATCAGATAGTTGTATAGACTCCGCAACGCGCTCAGACGTCGTTTCACGCTTCGTGGCGTGTCGTCCCTCCCCATCAGCTTGACCAAAGACTTCCTCGCCTTGCGGTTATCCACACCCGTGAGGAAGCTGACCAACTCCTCCTCCTCCAATCCGGCTTTGCCCTCCAACGTCAGCCACAGTTCGATATCGGAGAGGTAGGCTTGTAGGGTCAGTGCCGCCATTCCTCTTTCGTACTTCAGATAGCCTTGGTATCGCTGTAGTATTCCATCCATACTCTCAAAGTTACACTTTTTTAGTAAATTTGTCTGCCTACAGATGCAAAAACCAATTGATCCAATAGTTAATGGTCTCATAGCCGAGGATAATTATAAAATATACTCATATAAAAGAACGTAAAGATTATGCAGTTATTAGAGAAGATCGTGGCAAACGCCAAGGCAAATAAACGCCGTATCGTATTGCCCGAAGGTTTGGAGGAGCGCACTTTGCGTGCCGCGGATCGTATCATTGCCGACGGAGTGGCTGACCTGACTCTCATCGGTAATCCTGACAAAATCAAAGCCAAGGCGGAGGAGTTGGGTTTGACCCGTGTAGCTACCGGCGCTACGCTACTCTGTCCTAAGAAAAATCCGGACAAGGAGAAGTATGCCAATATCCTGTTTGAGCTCCGTAAGAAAAAAGGTATGACCATTGAGGAGGCTACCGAGTTGGCGGAAAACCCACTTTACTTGGCTTGCTTGATGATTAAGGCAGGTGATGTAGACGGCGAGGTGGCAGGCGCGCAAAACACTACCGGCAACGTACTTCGTCCTGCATTGCAAATCATCAAGACCGCTCCCGGTATCAAGGTGGTGAGCGGTGCTTTTATCCTCCTGACCAAAGCTTCTCAATACGGACACGAAGGCACCCTCGTGTGCGGTGACTGTGCTGTGATGCCCAATCCTACCGCCGAAGAGCTGGCCCAGATTGCCATCTCTTCCGCAGAGACAGCCAGGACACTCGCCGGCATTGACCCTAAGGTGGCCATGCTCAGCTTTAGTACCAAGGGCAGCGCTTCGCACGAAAATGTAGATAAGGTGGCGGAGGCAACTCGTATCGCCCAAGAGATGGCACCCGACTTGGCCCTCGACGGCGAATTGCAGGTAGATGCCGCTCTCGACCCCAAGACCGCCGGCTCCAAGGCTCCGGGCAGCAAGGTGGCGGGTCAAGCCAACATATTGATATTCCCCGATTTGCAAGCGGGAAATATCGGATACAAGTTGGTACAGCGTCTCGGCGGTGCAGAGGCGATCGGCCCAATCTTGCAGGGTATCGCTATGCCGGTCAATGACTTGAGCCGCGGTTGCTCCGTTGACGACATTTACTATATGGTAGCCATCACCAGCAACCAAGCGACAGCTGCATTAAATCACTAATCGATAGATATATACACATAGATTTGATATTATGAAGATTTTAGTCCTGAACTGCGGTAGCTCTTCGGTGAAGTACAAGCTCTACGATATGAGCAATGAGTCGGAGATCACCAGCGGAGGTGTAGAGAAAGTGGGTCTGCCCGACGCTTTCCTCAAATTTAAGAAGCCTGACGGCGAAAAGGAGATCATCGAACACGATATGCCGACCCAAAAAGAGGCGGTGCAACTGATCCTCGACACTTTGGTTAACCCCAAATATGGGTTTATCAAGAGCTACGACGAGATCGGAGCCGTGGGTCACCGTATGGTACACGGCGGAGAGCGTTTTAGCAAGAGCGTGTTGATCGATGATCAGGTGCTCAAAGCGGTAGACGAAATCAGCGTATTGGCCCCTCTGCACAACCCCGCCAATCTCAAGGGTGTAGAAGCCATCACCAAGTTGTTGCCGGAGGTGAAGCAAGTAGCGGTGTTTGATACCGCATTCCACCAGAGCATGGAGCCTTATGCCTATATGTACGCGCTCCCCTATCGTATGTATAGCGATATGAAGATCCGCCGTTACGGATTTCACGGCACCAGCCACCGCTACGTGAGCAAACGTGCGTGTGAGATCCTCGGCCTTGACTACAATAAAGCCAAGTTGATCACTTGCCATATCGGTAATGGCGGCTCTATCACTGCGATCAAGGGCGGTAAGGTGATTGATACATCGATGGGTCTGACCCCATCCGAAGGATTGATGATGGGCACCCGTTGCGGTGACGTTGACCCCGGTGCATTGGCATACATCGTAGAGAAAGAGCAGTTAGACGCCAAAGGACTGAGCCGACTGATCAATAAAGAATCGGGTGTGGCCGGCTTCTCCGGTATTTCGAGCGATATGCGTGACCTCGAAAAAGCAATCTCAGAGGGCAACGAGCGTGCCAAGCTCGCTCTCGAGATGTACGACCACCGCATCAAAAAGTATGTGGGCGCCTATTTGGCCCTACTCAATGGTGCCGATGCGATCATCTTTACCGGCGGTGTGGGCGAGAACCAAGCCAGCACCCGCGAGTATGTCTGTGCCAATATGGAGTACGCCGGCATCGAAATCGATAAAGAGCTCAACAACTCGGTACGTGCCAAAGAGGTAGTCATCTCTACCGACAACAGTAAGACAAAGATTATGATAGTGCCAACCGATGAGGAATTGCTCATCGCCCGTGACACCCTCGCCTTAGTCTAACCTTGTTCTAACGTTGTTGTAGGCACACTCTAATAGAGACATTATAATATAGACATTAGAGACAGTGAGAGGCACAGTTCCAATCCGGGGCTGTGTCTCTCGTCTCATCACGCTTCCGTATCGAGCGTCGACCCCGGGACGCCACGCTTTAGGTCGCGCTCTATATCAGTTTCTTCAGTTCGGTTCGGCCGTTGTTTCTCGGTCTCGGGCGGGGGAGGGTTCTTGGTCGGGTTGGTGGAAATGATTATCTTGCATTGAAATAGAATGATGTAGAGAATAAATCAGTTATGATCAAGACTCATAAATATCTATATGCAGCGGCGTCTGTAGTGTTGTCAGTGATGGTCTCTTCGTGCGGTCTATTGCCGTTTGGAGGGGGTCAAAAGAGCGATCATTACAACCCCGAAATGGATCAGCTGTTGTTGGTCGGCACCTACACGGACAGTAAGTCGGAGGGGGTCTACTCCTTTACTTACAATCCCCACTCTCACCACCTCCAACACAAGGGTACTTTTATAACGCCCAACCCTACTTATATGGCGTTGGATCGGCGTAAAGCGGCACTCTATATGGTCAATGAGACGGATAAAAATGCCATGGTAACCTCTGCGGCAATTGACGGGCAGACGGGTCGACTTTCGGCACTCAACAGTTCGTACACCTTGGGTGACGGCTCGGCATATATAGCGACGGTAGGGCATGACCAGGTGGTTACTGCCAACTATGGAGGCGGCTCAATAACCTTATTTGATGCGGATAAGAAAGGGATGTTGGGTCAACCCGATTGGCATATCTTATTGGGGGACAAAGGTGTCTCCCGCCCCCACGCCACTGTGGTATCACCCGATGGCAAGGATCTATTGGTAACCGATCTCGGTCAGGACAAGGTATACCATTTCTATGTCAATCGGAGCAATCCTCCACTGACCATCGACCTCGACAATCTTTCGTTGCCCAAGGGAACGGGGCCACGTCATTTGGTGTTTGATGAAAAAGGAAAGTATGTCTATTTGATTGCCGAGAAAAAACCTGTTGTCTACGTCTACAAGCATAAGGGTGGAGCGCTGGAGGAGGTGCAGAAAGTGGAGCTGTCTCTGCCTGCCGGCACTTTTGGTCAACACATCGCCCTGAGTCCGGACGGACATTTTCTCTACACATCTCACACCGACGGTCGGAATGTGATTACGGTATTTAGGGTAGATGCTCAGACAGGTCGCCTCAATCGTGTGGGCGAACAAAAAGTGGGAGCCAAGCCCCGTCACTTTACTTTTAATCCCGGCGCCACTATGTTGGCCGTAGCGTGTAGAGATGCCGACAAGGTGGAGTTTTACGATAGAGACAGGACAACGGGGTTACTCAAACCCCTTACCGATCTGAGTATCAAGGTGAGTCGGCCTGCCTTTGTACTCTGGACCACGCAATTGTAGACTACTATAGACAACGTCATTGAGAGGCTTGCGAGAGGCTTTCGGCAGCCCCATGACTATTTTTGTCGATCTACTGCAATATTTTACCGATATTTGCTCAAATAAACAGATTCCTTATGGAGAGAGACGAAATCATCAGGCAGATCAGAGCGAAGCGGAGCTTCCTCTGCGTAGGATTGGACAGTGATCCGCTAAAGCTCCCGACGCCTTTTACCAAAGATGCATCGGGGGTATTGGCGTTTAACAAAGCCATCATAGACGCTACCGCCCCCTATGCGGTGGCCTACAAACCCAATGCCGCATTTTATGAAGCGATGGGGTACGACGGCGTGCGTGTTTTGGAACAGACGGTGACCTATCTCCAAGAGCGGTATCCCGAATGTTTCGTGATCCTTGATGCCAAGCGCGGAGATATCGGAAATACCTCGGGTCTCTACGCTCGGGCGGCTTTTGAGCGGATGGGGGTGGATGCCGTTACTATCGCCCCATACATGGGTGAGGACAGTGTGGCGCCTTTTTTACAATATCCGGAGAAGTGGGTGGTGCTCTTGGCGCTCACCAGCAATGCGGGGTCGGCGGACTTCCAGCAAAAAGAGTTGGGCAGTGGCGCCAAGCTATACCAAGAGGTGCTCAAAGTCTCTCAGACCTGGGGCAACCCCTCTAATATGATGTATGTGGTGGGGGCGACCAAAGCGGAGTACCTTACCGAAGTGAGGTCGTTGGTACCAAATCACTTTTTATTGGTTCCCGGGGTGGGTGCTCAGGGTGGTTCACTGCAAGAGGTGGCCAAGTATGGTATGACGCCGGAGTGCGGTCTTTTAGTCAATAGTTCGCGAGGCATTATATTCGCCGGCAAGGGTGATGATTTTGCCGATGCCGCAGCCGAGAAAGCCCGCGAGTTACAAAAGGAGATGAGTGAATATCTGCATTTGTATGCCGGTATTTAATTGATAAAGATGAAGTTTACAGCACAAGAGATAGCCCGCCATTTGGGCGGGACGGTTGAGGGCAATCCCGATGTGGTGCTCTCCGATTTTAGTAGTATAGAAAAAGGGTACGAAGGAACCCTCTCATTCCTGTCCAATATGCAATATGAGAGCTTCCTTTACAGTACCAAGAGCAGTGCCGTATTGGTCAATGCCGATTTTGAACCGACCCAAGAGGTGCAGACCACATTGATACGGGTGCCTAACGCCTACACCGCCTTGGCAGACCTCCTCAAACTTCGCAATGATAGCGAAGAGCGGCCGGTAGGGGTATCGCCATTGGCTTTTGTAGACCCCACCGTCCAGATAGGTAAGGAGTGCTACATAGGGCCTTTCTCCTACATTGGTAGGGATACCGTCATAGGTGACGGCGTCAGGATCTGGCCCAACACCTTTGTAGGTGGCAGGGTGGCGATCGGGGCGCGTACCTGTATTTACAGTATGGCGGTGATCTGCGATCATACGGAGATCGGGGAGCGGTGCGTCATCCACTCCGGTGCAGTGATTGGCGGAGACGGCTTCGGCTTTGCTCCCGATGCCGAGGGGTACCACAAGATCCCTCAGACGGGTCGCGTGATCTTGCAAGATGATGTGGAGATCGGCGCCAACGCCTGTGTCGATAGAGCGGTGATGGATGCCACCATCATCTACAAGGGGGTCAAGATTGACAACTTGGTACAGATCGCCCACAACTGTGAGGTACACGAGCATACCGCTATTGCGGCACAGAGCGGTGTGGCGGGGTCGACTACAATAGGGCCGTGGAATGTATTGGCGGGGCAAGTGGGCGTAGCGGGTCATCTCAAGACCGCATCGCACGTGACACTCGCTGCACAAACCGGCGTGGTCGGCAACATTAATCAGCCCAATACCGTATGGTTTGGTTCGCCTGCCCAACCGCACCTCAAAGCCATGAAGGCATCTGCCAAGTTTATCAAGTTGCCCGAGATGGACCGGGAGTTGTATCTATTGAGGAAAGAGGTGGAGGCACTCAAAGCGGAGTTAAACAGCTTGAAAGAGAAGAGAGATGACAAATAAGAATAGTGAATCCGGTGTGACCCGTAAGCAACAGACGCTTGCAGGAGCTTTTGAGATGGAGGGCAAAGGACTCCACACAGGGCTCAATATCAAGGTGCGGTTTAATCCCGCTAATGAAGGTCACGGCATCAAAATATGTAGGGTAGACCTACCGGACAAGCCTACCATACCTGCTCTTGCAGAGTATGTAACCAAGACGGTACGGGGTACGGTGTTGTCTAACAAGCAACTGCAGGTGAGTACCGTGGAGCACGCTATGTCGGCCCTCTACGCCATGGGGATAGACAACTGTCTGATAGAGGTCAATGCTCCCGAGATGCCTATATTTGACGGCAGCGCCGCTGCCTACATAGAGCAAATAGAGCGTGTGGGACTCAAAGAACAGAGCGCTGTGCGTGAGGTCTATGTGGTAAAACGTAAGATAGAGATCAAAGATGACCAAAGCAACTCTCGGCTCACCATCCTCCCCGACAATTCTTTCGGCGTACACGTCTTGATTTCGTTTGACTCCAAGGTACTTTCCAACCAGTACGCTTCGCTGGAGCGGTTGGAAGAGTATCCGACAGAGATTGCTCCCGCCCGTACTTTCGTCTTTGTAAGGGAGATCGAAGCGCTCCTCGACAACGATCTGATCAAAGGAGGAGACTTGGATAATGCCATCGTGATTTACGATCAAGAGATCCCCCAGGAGAAGATGGACAAGCTGGCCATGATGGTCGGCACCGCCTCCAAATCGGCCGGCGAACTCGGGTATATCAATAATAAGCCGCTGAAGTACAATAATGAGCCGGCACGCCATAAGCTTTTGGATCTCATCGGTGACCTCGCCTTGATAGGACGTCGCCTGCAAGGGCGTGTGATTGCCACTTGCCCCGGACACTCCATCAATACCAAGATGGCCAAGCTGATCCGTAAAGACATCCGATTTAATGAGACTCAATCACCGATCTACGACCCTAATGCCCTGCCCCTGCTCAATATACAGGAGATCAAACGGCTATTGCCCCACCGCTACCCCATGCTGTTGGTGGATAAGGTGATCGAGATAGGCCCCGATCATATAGTCGGTGTTAAGAATGTAACGAATAACGAGCCTTACTTCCCCGGCCACTTCCCCGACGAAGCGGTGATGCCCGGAGTATTGCAAGTGGAGTGTATGGCTCAGATCGGAGGGTTGTTAATCCTCAACCAGTTAGAAAACCCCGAGGAGTACTCCACCTACTTCATGACTATTGACAATGTCAAGTTTAGACAAAAGGTGGTTCCGGGCGATACTTTGGTGGCCAAAGTCAGCTTGATGGGACCGGTGCGTCGCGGCATCGCCAATATGAGGGGATTACTTTTTGTCGGCGAACAATTGGTGTGTGAGGCGGAGTTTATGGCTCAAATAGTCCGTAACCCGTCAATGCAATAATTTTCTATGGTAGAAACAAAGATAAGTCACTTGGCTGTGGTACACCCCAATGCCAAGATCGGTGAGGGCGTTGAGATCGGCCCTTTTGCCGTAGTTGATGATAATGTAGAGATAGGTGACGGCACCAAGCTATTTAGCGGCGCTGTATTGCGTTACGGTTCGAGGATTGGTAAAGAGTGTGTGATCCACCCTTATGCCGTGGTGGGAGGCGAACCGCAAGACCTCAAATTTAAGGGCGAGGAGACGGTGGCGATCATTGGTGACCGGACCACCATCCGTGAGTACGCCACCGTAAGCAGAGGTACCGCCTCTAAGGGGTTTACCACCGTGGGCAGCGATGTGCTGTTGATGGCGTATGCCCACGTAGCCCACGATTGCGAGATCTCTGACAAGGTGATCATCGGCAACGCTTGTCAGATAGCGGGCGAAGTGGAGATTGACTACAATGCAATTCTTGGCGGCGGCACTTTGGTACACCAATTCGTGCGGGTCGGCAGCCACGTTATGATACAGGGCGGGTCACGCCTTTCCAAGGACATACCGCCCTACACCCTCATCGGCAGGGAGCCCGCCATCTATTGCGGCATCAACATTGTAGGACTCCGCCGACGCAGTTTTACCAAAGAGCAGATCTATCTGATCAATGATATATACCGTACCCTATACAATCGCGGTCTCAATAATACCGAGGCGTTGCAAGTGATTGAGGAGGAGTACGAAGATATGCCGGAAAAGAGGATCATACTTGATTTTATCCGTCAATCCCAACGAGGCATCATCAGAGGTGGCTCGGTAGACTAAACGATATTTTACTAACCAATAGCGTAGATGATATGATATACCGTTTCGTGATGGTGAGTGATGAGGTGGCTGACTTCCTCCGTGAGATACGTATCGATGGCACGGCTACGTTCCGTGAGTTGCACGATGCCATCATAGAGTCGGCGGGGTACAGCAATGACCAATTGTCCAGCTTCTTTGTCTCGGACAAACAGTGGCGACCCAAGCAAGAGATCCTGTTGATGGATATGGGCGCCTACGGTACCGACGAGGATTACTACCTGATGGATAAGACCTATTTGGACGACTTCTTGGAGGACGAAGGGGATCGCATCCTGTTTCAGTTTGACCAGTTGGGTGACCGCTACTTCTATATTGAACTGAAAGAGGTCATTCTCGGCGAACAACTGGATCATCCGCTCTGCTCTCGCAAAAAGGGAAACCCGCCCGTGCAAACCTCCGAGGTGGAGGAGCTGTTGGCGGCACCGCCCAAACCCAAGGCAATGGTATTGCCCCGAACCGACAAAGAGAGCGACAAAGAGAGCGCCAAGGAAGAGGAGTTAGATGACTTCGACGCTTTCGACTTTGATATCTCCGAATTGGATGTCGACGGTTTTGACTTCGGGGAGAGCGACGAAGAGTTGGATCTATAAGAATGAAGCGGGGCAAGCTCATCGTTGTCATCGGGGCTACCGGTGTCGGTAAGTCGGCTTATGCCTTGGAGCTCGCCCGCCAATTACATACAGAAATCATATCCGCCGACAGTCGGCAGATATATAAGGGCATGCAGATAGGCACAGATGCACCTACGCTCAGCGAGGTGACCTCTGTGCCTCATCATTTTGTACAGTGCAGAGAGGTGTGGGAGTCGTACAGCGCCGACCAATACGCCACCGAGGCGCTCCGAGTGGTGTCCGACCTGTTCCGAACCTACGATACATTGGTGATGGTAGGCGGCAGTATGATGTACTTGCAGGCATTCCTTTTTGGCTTTGACCCTATCCCTGAGGTGGCTCCCCAACTGAGAGACACCCTGTGGCAGCGTTTTGAGGAGGAGGGTATCGCTCCGCTCAGAAACGAGTTGCGCCGAGTAGACCCCGAATACCTCAAAAAGATAGATCCCAACAACCACAAACGAATCATCAGAGCATTGGAGGTCTACCACACTTCCGGTCGGCCGTTTAGTAGTTTCCACTCGGGCAGTACACCGCGTACGCTCCCGTTTGAGGTGGAGCTCCATTGGATCACCCGCCCGAGAGAGGCGCTTTATGAGCGTATCAATCGACGTGTCGGAGTGATGATCCAACGCGGGTTGGTGGAGGAGGTCAGAGGGTTACTCCCCTACCGCTCGGAAAACGCCCTCAACACTATCGGATACAAAGAGATTTTTGAGTACATAGACGGCACCCGCTCCTTGGAGGAGGCGGGTCAACTGATAGCCAAACACTCCCGCACCTACGCGCGACAGCAAATCGCTTACTTCAAAAAATGGTGCCGACCGGGTGCCCCTTTTCCTTATCGCATCATAGAGTTGCCGGACTGAGAGCGAGGCAGACGATAATTCCACACTTGGTTTGGATCCTCGGGATGGTTGATTTGCTCATCCTCCGCCGGCACATCGGCACCAAATCCGGTGAGCACAAACCAATCTTGCAAAGGTAATATCAGCATTGAAGGAGATTGCAGACGCAGCAGTGCAGCCACCAATCCTTTGGGTGTGGGATCCCCTTCGAAGTGGTACACCTGCGCTATAGCCTCTTTCCGGTCAGTGGCGAGTTGGCTCCACCACCCGCGTAGGGATGCCATATCGTGGGTGGAGGTGGTAAAGACAGAGAGCTCCGGGATATCCTCCGGACGAACAAAATCTCGGCCCAATAGCTTGGGCATACGCAACACCTCCAAGGATAAAATCTCCAAAGACTCCAATACCTCCTTGACCGTTTTCGGGATCACCCCCAAGTCCTCCCCGCAGAGTAGGATAGGGGCGGCGGATACAATAGCGGAGAGCCGTTTGAGGGCGGTGCTCCGCCACAGATCTTCGTTGCGATGGTAGTAGTACTCCTGCGACAGTTGACAGAGTTGCTGTTGAGCCTCAGCCGGCAGACGTTCGAAACCCACCCTCTTATGCGGCTCTAACGGCGGGTGGTAGCGTCCGCTCTCATCTTTATTGCAATACTGTTGTACACCATTGACCTCCTCCTCGGTATACCCTTGTGCCGGTACATACCACCCCGTCGAGGCGTCGCCCGTACCGAGCGGGATACTCCAAATCCTAAAGAAACCGAGGATGTGATCGATACGGAGTGCGTCAAAGTGGAGTGCCATAGTTTGCAAACGCCTTCGCCACCAAGCAAAGTGGTCTCGCTCCATCTCCTCCCAATTGTAAGTGGGAAAACCCCAGTCCTGACCCGTAGCGGAGAAGGCGTCCGGCGGAGAGCCCGCCTCCTTGTCCAAGCAAAACAGATGCGGTGCCTGCCATACGTCAACACTATTGCGGGACACCCCGATGGGCAGGTCACCCTTGATGATGATATGCAGATGGCGGGCCTTCTGTTTGAGATGCTCCAACTGTTTGTAGAGCCGGTATTGGATAAAAGCGTAGAGCATCACCCGTTGTTGTATATCCCGACCCCCGTGAGTGCGAGAGGCCGACCACTCATGCAGCGCCTCCCCATAGAGAGGATAGTCGGCAACCGCCCTCCCCGGATAGAGGTCCCGGATAGTGCAAAAAAGAGCATACGGCAGTAGTTGTTCGCCCATCTTGGTGTAAAAATCGACAAACGGGCGGTCGTCCCGATGTTCATCGCTCCATCGCTCAAAAAGCAACTCTATCACCTCCATTTTGTGAGCCATCACTCCGCAGTAGTCAACTGCGGGGCGCTCATCCAATCGACGGCCCCGCTCCTCCCACGCCTCCCGCTCGGGTGCTTCTCGGTAGCCGGGCAGCTGAGTGAGATCCATATAAATAGGATGCAGTCCAAAGGTGGATATCGCATTGTACGGATAGGAATCCTTTTCACTCCGGGTAAAGGTGGTATCGTATATAGGCAACAGTTGCAACACCGACTGGTGGTTGCGGTGCATCCAATTCAATAATTCGACTGCGGCTCCAAAGTCCCCTACCCCATGCGTCCTCTTGCCTCGTAGTGCAAAGAGCGGCACGGCGGTACCGGTGAGGGGGGCCGGCTTCTCGGTGCGGTACGAAGTCCACCTCGGAGCGGGCAGCTCGCCATAAATCGTATGGCCGTCGGGATCCGGGATATAATGCCTATTGGCACCCTCTTCCCATATCACATCACCGGTCGGACACTTCAATATGATTTTGTACTCCGTTGCCACTCGTTCGGGGAATTGGAGCATATAACCACAGCGCGAAAGGACTAACGGGCGCCCCTTTTCGACATCCCAACCGCCAATAGAGGGGTGGGCGCCGACCAAAAACAACTGCCCCTCATAGGGGACGGCGGAGTGGAGCAAAAAGGTGTCGTTGGCATCCGATGCTATCGAGGGCAATCGGTATTTCCTCAGATCGGTTCGTCCCATAAGCCTCGACAACGGGGCTTGCGAATAGCGGTGCTGTGGAGAAGCCTCCACCCAAAGGTCATAAATCTCAACCACCTTATCGGCACGCACGTCGGCGGCACTGACCCTAAATGTGTGCGGCAGACTCGGCGGCTCTACCCTCAATAGTTGTCCGCGTCGCCACACCCGGTAATTGTAAGATAATTCGACCACCTCACATTCTGCCGCCGACCACTCGGCATACCAGAGGTCAGAGGAGGGATCGGATCGCATCACAAGTCGGGTCATACGTCCGTCAATGACACCTTGCCATTGCAGATAGGTGTCGGTATCATCGGTACGGTAAGGGATGCGAAATCGAAGGGTCAGCATGTTTACAATAAAAATGATGTAAAAGGATAGCACAGTTAAAGGCAAAAGGCGTCTCACCCTTTGCCTTTATTTTGCCTTTATCTTATTAATCGGTAGTTATTCTCAAATGCCCGGGAGTTACTTCTCGAGCGTCAATCTCAGTTCGTCAAAGTCAACACCAAAACAGACATCCATACGACGACCCTCGGTAATCAGGCTATTGGTGGGCTCCACCAACTTGAGTTTGTCCTTAACGGTACTGAGAGGGACGTGGGTCACTTTATTGGCCCGCATACTCACCATCACACCAAATATGCCGTCGGCAATCAGTTGCGAAGCGTGACCGCCCAACTTGGTACAGAGGTTGCGGTCAAAAGAGGAAGGCGCGCCCCCGCGCTGCACATAGCCGAGTACCGTCTCCCGGCTGTCTATGCCCGCCTCCTCGCGGAGCTTACGAGACAGATAGCGGCCCGCCGATTCGCGCTCTTCAGGCTCCTCATCCTCCTGTTCTTCAAATACCACCCCCTCGGCAACTACAATGATTGCATAGTTCTTGCCCTCTTCATACCGCTTCTTGATGGCATCAACCACGATATCGAGGTCACAACCCAATTCGGGCAATAAAATAACATCCGCGCCGCTTGCCATACCGGAGTGCAGAGCGATCCAGCCCGCTTCGTGACCCATCACCTCCACCACAATCACACGATTGTGACTCTGAGCCGTACTGTGGATACGGTCTATCAGTTCGGTCGCCACCCCTACAGCTGTATCAAAACCAAATGTGATATCGGTGCCATAGACATCATTGTCAATCGTCTTGGGGATCCCTATCACATTAAAACCGAGCTCCGATACCACAGCGGCAGTCTTCTGAGTACCATTCCCTCCTATACAGACCAAAGCATCCAACTCCATTTCGTCCCAAGCCTTTTGCAGATCCTTAACCGCCTCCTCATCCTTGAGGAGCGCCTTACGGAAAGCCTTATCTCGGCTCGACCCCAAAATGGTACCTCCCATACTGAGCAGATTAGAGAGGTTCATCATATTAAGCTCTACATAATCCCTATTGGTGATTCCGGTAAAGCCGCCCTTAAATCCCAACACCTCGATGCCGTGAGCGTGGATAGCCGTCTTGGCCACCGCTCTGATCGTAGCATTGATACCCGGTGCATCTCCTCCCGATGACAATATACCTATCCTCTTCGCTTTCATCATCTTCGCAATTCTGTGATCTTTAATTCTACATGGATTACCCAAACAAAGATAAATAAAAATATCTTGGTCAACCCCAAGTAGATGCGTTGGTATTCGCCAAGACACGATAGGTCAAGGCTCCACCATCGCATCGCACTGTTTGGGTATCTTCATTCGAAGTCATCAGAATCTACGTTCGATCTCTTGGGTAGCTCTATGGGAGCGGGATGTAGACTTGTCTTTAGCGTTAGAAAACTTGTATGATACAGACACGTACAGAGTCGGATAGTTAAATCTATTATCAAACGAGATGGAGTATCCTTGACGATGGCTAACGCCTTTGTATTTAGATGATAACAAACTAATTCCCGCTACAGAAAGAGACAATCGTCTATTTAGCATAAAATAGCTCATCCCCACACCTAAATCGTATTGAGGCTCAATTGTCGCTACTGTCGTATGCTTGCGTCCTATGTACTCTCCCGATAGGTATCCTGTCCAAGTACGGCTCTTATTAAAAGTAAAGTCTAAATATCCGCTCATACCCCATTCGTTACCTTTCGTCTCGGGTAGAAGAAACTGATTGGTCGACGTATATCTATTTCGTCCATAGTAGCCATCTATGCCGGCATTCATCCAGCTCAATTTGTCAAAATAATAACCGGCTTCTACTCCCCAAAACAGACTATTTTGAGCATTTTCCACTTGAGTATAGACCTTGTCGCCTTTCATCGTTGAGAGGGATGTGATTAACCCTACACCTCTCTTGATACGCCCTCGGATCGATAATGCGTTCCTAAACGTATACCCTAAGCTGCCTGTATAATATTGCTGTGGATGCAGAGTCGTATTACCTTTGTAGAAAGAATGCTCGTTGATCTGCCATTCAAAGGGATTGAGGTCTCTAAACTTGGGGTGTGCGATCGAGCTATTGAGTGTCAATGTCATTTGATGGTGTGATGATGGCCTATAGCTTGCGTGAAACGTAGGGAGCAGAAGATCGTCATATCTCGACACTTCAGGGATAGTTGTTGAGGTCTTGTCCTCTTGCCGTAGATGAGATTTAGTACCAACGTATCTTAATCCCAAACGTATCCACCATTGCTTATTAAACTGGAGCGTAGTACTTACATAAGGGGTGACAATCAGCTCACTCCATCGTATATTATTTTTCTGATGGATGGAAGCGCCTATGCTTTTGCTCTCATCGTGAGCCCTAAAATTGGTGGTAATGGTCCACGAACCCTTGATTCCCGCCTCCAACAGATACTTGCGATCTGCATCTAAGTAAAAAGCATAATCATTATTCAAATTCAGACCGGAGGTATTCAGATCGTTGTATTCCGTAAATGCCAAGAATGGGATCTGTGAGGAGTGTTCACGTCCGGCATAATCCGTCTGCGAATTATTGGAGAGATGGAAATAGGACAGCTCTGTCCAAATCTGATTGCCTCGCTGTCCAAAGGCTGTTTCCCAATAAGCAGTTGCTGTAAATCGTGGTTCTCCCGATGTAAATGTATTCTGATTATTTACGACACGGTTTGCCACTTCTTTGGTAGATAAGATCTCTTTGCTTTCAAACTGATTGTCATACGTCTTCTTATTCCACGACAAAGCCAAACCGATGAGATCCTTATCTCCGTACTCATACTGAATATTGCCTCGAATTCCTCTGTAGTTGTATCGGCCGGAGGAGGGGGTACGCACTTGATACAGGAGCTCTTCCGCCTGATACTCTTGTTGCTCTAAATGCTTGGAACCATTGAAGTTGATACTCGGAGCAATTGAAGCGAAAAGCCCGCGATGGTTGTAAAGTAGAGAACCATATCCGCCAAAACGGAAATTGTCTTTTCCTCCCCACATTTCTTCTGTGCCGACAACTCCTCCCATATACTCTTTGAATACAGTGGAGGTATGTAGGACGATCATCGCGGTATTGCCATCCGGGTCATGCGAAGAGGTGGCTGTGTGATCACCTCTACCCGATCTATTAATCCTGCATCGTACCCCTTCAAGACGGAGGCGATCTCAGAGGCGTCCACCCGCTGTAAGACATTTCCCATCTTGACGAGCACTTTTTCTTTGCCAATGACACTAAGCCGGTCTCCTTTTACTTGGACATTGGGGACGAGTTTTAGCAAATCTAATGCATCATTTGCTCTTTCCCGCATTTCCCTGACATTTACTACAAATCCATCAGGTCGAGTATACACGCGTACAGGCTCCCCTTGCACAACTACCGTTTGAAGCTCTTGGGCTGTTTCCTTAAGGATAATAGGTCCAAGATCGGTTTTGTCTGATGTAATCCGGACTTCTTGGATATGAATGTCATACCCAAGAAAACTGACACCTAATGTGTAAGCTCCGGTAGGGGCCGTCATTGAGAATTTTCCATCCTCCCCACTAATCGTATACAGGACTACCTCTTCAGTGGACATATCCTCAATCAGAAAGACGGAAGCCCCTGCCAGTACATCTTGACTATCTCTGATCTCACCGGTAATTGTTCCTTCATTGTCTTGAGCTGAGAGTGCTACAGTCCAAAGAAACATCGAAATAAACGAAAGTAAAATTCTATTATTCATGGGTTTATTCATGGG
>JAUNLZ010000026.1 GCA_030532005.1 Porphyromonas sp. | reverse complement strand
CGATCCCCCCTCAAATCACCCAATATATATGGTGCGATAGGTGGTGCGACCTAAATTGATGACCGCTGCGAGGCACCGTCACGGAGATCCTCCTTATCCTTCATCCTCACGAAAAAAGGACTGACCCCAAAATTGGCCTACTACCATTCTCCTACTGCTTGGGTTGGCGGATGTAGTGAGGCATCTCCTCCGGTATAACCATCGACAATTCTATAAAGCCGGCATACTCGCCCTCTTGATACCAAGGGATTTGGTAAATCAGCTTTTTGCGGTCTCCCTTGGTGATGGTATAGACGTGTTTCTCCTCGTGTGTCATCATCCGTTGCAGTAGAGAGCGGGCGGGCTCGGGGTGGCACTCCAATACATCAGCCCCTATGAGGCTTTGTCCCGGTTTGAGGTTGACCTCCCGCGACTGACCGTTCATCTCAATGATTTTCCCCTCCTTATCACAAATGGTTACGGCGATATCCGCCTCTTCAAAGTACTGTATCATAAATGACTCATTAATTAATCGTTGAGGTAAAGGTACACAAGATTGGGCAGAATTAAGTACCTTTGTCCAGAATATATAATAAGGACTGTCCTATAAAAAACATTGACCTCTAAAAAATGACGACTCCAGCAGACAATCTCTATTGCGTAATACTCGCAGGCGGTATCGGTCGCCGATTTTGGCCATATAGCCGCAAGAGTTACCCAAAGCAGTTTTTAGACTTCTTTAATACCGGAGAGAGTCTCCTGCAGATGACCTGTCGAAGGTTTGAAAAAGCCTTGCCCATTGATCACATATTTGTAGCCACCAACGAGCTGTACTGCGATATAGTGCAAGAGCAATTGCCACATCTGCCTCCCCAAAATATCCTCTGCGAGTCGCAAAACCGCAACACCGCCTCTACCATAGCATTCGTGGCGATGCACCTGCACTCCTTACATCCCGATGCGATAGTGGCCATTACCCCCTCCGATCACCTCATCACGGACGATACCATCTTCCAAGAGCGTATAGAGCAAGCATTTAGGTGCGCTCAGAAGCGAGATATGATTGTGACCTTGGGCATCAAGCCCACCTACCCTGAGGTCGGGTACGGTTACATCCAAGCGGAAGAAATGGGTACCGACCCCACCGAAATCAAGGATGAAAATTGCTTTAAGGTCAAGACCTTTATAGAGAAACCCAATCACGAGATGGCGGCGATCTTGGTAGACAGCGGCGAATTTTACTGGAATGCCGGACTCTTTACCGCTAAGACCGCCATACTCATAGAGGAAATCAAAGAGCACGCTCCAGACATTGCGGAGCGCTTCTACAGCAACATGGAGGTATGGGGTACCCCTCAAGAAGCGGCATTTGTCAGCGACACTTTTCCCTACTGTCCCAATATCTCTTTCGACTACGCAGTGATGGAGAAGTCGCAAAGGGTGCTGATGCTGATTGCCGAAATGGGCTGGACGGATGTCGGCACCTGGTCATCGACCTACCAACTGACCGAAAAGGACGAGTACGCCAATGCCACCATCGGCGACCACAAACAAATCTATAACGACAGCCAAAGCAACTTGGTGGTGATCAATGACCCGGAGAAGTTGGTCGTGCTACAAGGCATCAATAATATGTTGGTCGTAGAGACCGATGATGTATTGTTGATTTGCCGTCGCGGCGAGGTGGTGAAGATCCGCGAGGTTGTGGCACTAGCAATCAATTTTGACGAAAAATATACAAACTTACCCCATACCGACAAAACTAGCGCCAACGATACCGACAACGACACCAAGAACGAGCGTGGCAAACAATAAGGAGTACCCGACAGCAAAGTATAGAATTACCGACTTGGAGGAGTCCGAGCGTCCACGCGAAAAGCTCCTCACCTACGGGCCGAGAGCTCTGACCAATATCGAGCTGTTGGCAATACAGCTCGGTACCGGTATCCGAGGCACCAACGCCATAGAATTGGCAAGGCAGTTATTGGAGACCACGGACAATAACCTCTACACCCTTTATCAAGAACTAAAGAGCGGTCAAACCGTACCGATCAGAGGATTAGGAACAGCCAAAAAAGCCAATATATTGGCCTGTTTGGAGCTGGGCATCCGTACCATGCACGACAAAGAACAACTCCACAAGTCGGGGCAACAGCTCACCAACAGTCAGATGATCTATGAGTACATCTACCCCGACCTCTACGATGTCGCACACGAAGAGCTGTGGTTGATCCTCCTCAATCAACAGATGGTCACCCGTCGCAAGATCAGAATAGCTGTCGGCGGCATCAGTAGCTCCACCGCAGATATACGGGTGATGCTCAGTACCGCGCTCCGCTTGGAGGCACCCTCCTTGGCATTGGTGCACAACCACCCCGGCGGCTCACTCCACCCAAGTTCGGACGACGATAGCGTCACCGAGCGACTCTTTCAGTCTTGTCGGATGGTGGGCATCAATATGGTCGACCACCTCATTTTCACCGACAACGGCTATTACAGCTATTTTGACGAGGGTCGGTTACAATCATTTCTCTAATACAGCCTATATATATAAGATGAGTCATCAAATCCATTGCCCCTATTGCGATACACAACTCACTGTCCAGGTCAAGTTTAACAACGGTACGAGCCAACGCATCATCTGCGACCGGTGCAAACAACCCATCATGCTCTATCGTACCGCCGCCGAAGCCCTCCAACACCGAGACCGAGGCACCAAAGCGACCAGCCTTGAGGAGACCGAGTTTGATAACACAGCCGTCTACTTGGAGATTATCGAGACCGAGTTTACCAAGCCTCAAAAGATTGAGTTACCCGAGGGCAAAAGCCTATTCGGTCGATACAATCCCAAGTCCTCCGCACAGCTGCAAATCCTCACAGCCGATCCCAGCATCGATCGCCAACACTCCTACTTCATCCGCTCCAAAAACGGAAGAGTGGAAGTGATGGACAACGACAGCATGACCGGCACCTTTGTCAATGGCAGAGAGATAGATCAGGGCGAACGTCGCAGACTGCACGATGGCGATGTACTCACTTTTGGCGCCACTACCGCCATTGTACACCTGCCCGATGATGAGGACGAAGACGACTACTTGGACTTCTGAAACTCCATTACTCGGATCGGGCGTACTTGGCTTCGCAACCGCCACAATCTGCAACTCGGTTGCAGAACCAAATACCTATCTTTGCTACGTTTAGAGAAAACACAACAACAGATTGTCTAACCATGAAAAAGATCCTATTATCCACGCTGCTCTTGATCCTTGCACTAAGTGCGGCAAAAGCTCAGAGCCTACAAGGTCAAGTCCGAGACAACACCGGACAACCCCTCCCCTACGTCACACTCAAAGCCATCTCCCTACCCGACTCTGTCGTCATTGCGGGCGGTGTCTCCCGTGACGACGGCTCCTTTACGCTCGAGATAGGCGACAGAGAGCTGCCCCTCTTGCTCCAAGCCAGCCTGATCGGCTACACCACCCAACAAATAGAGGCACGCCAATTATCAGGACACCTCCTCACCCTATCGGAGAGCGCCACACTTTTGGACGAAGTCTCCGTTGTCGGCAATCGCATCCCTCACAAGTTGGTGGCAGGCGGACTGAGTACCTCGATTGAGGCCTCCCCGCTCTCCAATCTCGCCGATATCTACAGCGTCCTCAAGGGTGTACCGATGGTCGAAGTGGAAGGCGAAGAGATTACCGTTACAGGCAAAGGCACTCCAATCATCTACATCAATGACAGGTTGATGACCGATCCCAACCAACTGCACAACCTCAAACCCTACCTCATCAAAGAGATAGAGGTGATCACCAATCCCGGCGCCAAGTACAACGCTTCTACCGAGTCGGTCATCAAGATTTACACCAAGCGAGAGCCCGGCAGCGGACTCAGTGGCAATCTGCAGTTAAACCTCAACCGACAAAAAGGCGCGCCCCTCGGGTATATGCCGTTTGCACACCTCAACTACCGCAAAGACAACTGGGACTTTTTTGCTTCGGTTTGGTATTCCCAACAACACAACAAAAACCAATTCCCCAAACTAATCACCCACGGCAAGACGCCGGACAGTGAGTGGATCAACGAATCGGAAGTGGATAATGAGGTTGAGCGGAACAAACAAAACTATACTTTGGGCATCAACTACGAAGACGAAGTGCAAAGTGCCGGTATCATGTACAGACTGCAAGGGGATAGGCAAAACTCCTACGTCTATACCGATATGATCAGCCGGCTCCAATTAGTCAACCCCACCCCATACCTCAGCGAGGCGGTGACCTCCCGTCCTTGGGTCTTTTCGCACCGCCCCAACCTCTACTACCTCCGCAAGATCGGTCAGTGGAAAGCTCAGATAGACCTCGACTACTACCAATCCGCCATGAGCCATTCGACAGAGACCACTAAGGAGGGACACACCGACGCTTTTGAATTGCGAACACTTGTCGGCAGCCACGGATCCAAACACCAATCGGTAGGTACACGCATCGATGCCAACGGCCCCTTGTGGGGCGGAGCGCTCACTGTCGGCGGCGAATACTCGTGGGTCAATAATAAGTTTTACAACTACGTAGATGACCAACTGACACTCCCCGATCTCGATACTTCACAAAAAGAACAACTCTTGGCCCTCTACATAGAGTACAGCCGTAGTTTGGGCAATACATGGTCACTCACCGGCGGACTGCGATTAGAGCATTCGGACAATAAGTACTTTGACCGAGGCATCCTTGACCCCGACAAGAGCCGAATCACCACCAACCTATTCCCCTCCTTCTCCTTAGGCGGTCAACTATGGGGTATCAATACGCAACTCTCCTTCCGCAGTATGATAGAGCGCCCCGACTATTGGCAGTTACAGCCCCAGTACCAATACATCAGCCGGTACGAATACCAGGTGGGAGACCCCAATCTCAGACCGGAGATAGCCCTATCCACCTCACTGATGGCCAATAAGTCGTGGTTTACGATGGTGCTGAGCCACACCTACAGCCGAGACTGCATCACCCAAGAGTCGGCGTTACTTGCCAATCCCGACAATCCGTCGGAGTACATGCCCTATGTGACCGTACTGAGATCTATCAACGCACCCCCACACCACGGTCTCTCAGCCACCGCGATTGCCAGTCCGACCATCAAGTGGTGGAAACCGACCCTCACCCTACATTTGGAAAAACTCATCGGCTACGACATTTGGCGGTTTGACCAATTAGTCACCTACCGCAAACCCACATTGGCGGTCTCCTTGGCCAATCAGCTGACCTTGCCCCGAGAGTTTACCGCGGCATTTAACGTCACCTACGTTCCCTTCGGTAACGATGACAACATAGAGTTTGTCTCCCCGATGCTCAACAGCTGGGTGGAGGTCTCTAAACGCTGGCTCAAGAACAAAAACTTGGTCACCTCCCTTTCCGTCAATAACCTCTTTAATACAGACATTACGGTAAGGCTACCCTCCAAACACAGCGTCATGGAGACCACCCAATACACCCCGCCCAGAGTGACCTTTACCGTCACCTACCGTTTCAACGCCACAAAAGACAAGTTCAGAGGCACAGGCGCATTAGAGTCCGTCCTCGACCGTATGTGATCCCCCTTAGGTGGCACACCCGATTACCACAACGGCGTACGACCCTTATGGGTTGTACGCCGTTGTGCTTTCTACAATATCCTTGCCTCACTCACTTGTAGCCCTATACGGTCATCGTATGAGGATATGGTTTATGGGGTTAGTCGGGGTTAGTCGGGGCAATCACTCTTGAGTAATTCCTCGTGCAATTGACGGTAAAGAGGGTGGCTGATATCTATTCCCAATAAATAGGGTAGAGCCTTTCCCGATCTCAGGAGTTCGCGGACGAGAGTACTTGAGATGCGGAACGTGGGCACGTCTGTCAAGACTTCGACCCGACTCAATGTTTGACTGTCGACTACCGACGGATCATAACCGGGACGTGGGAACGCCAAGATGTCGATTTCATCAATCAACTCTGCCGACTTGTGCCATTCCGGTAATGTGATCAAACTGTCGGCTCCTATCAAAAGAGAGAAACGTGTCTCGGGATATTTCGCCTTTAAGTATCGGACAGTATTGATAGTGTAGTAAGGAGCCTCGAGGTTTTCTTCCTCCTGGCTCAGCCTTAGTTTGGGGTGGTTTTGTATCAGATGACTGATCCAAGCCGCTCGAAAGTCACTCGGCAGCAACTCGCACTGTTTTTTGAAAGGACTGTTGGGAGTTAGTAGGAACCACAATTCGTCAAACCTATCTTCCAACTCCTCGATCAAGTAATTGGCAAGTGCCAAATGACCCACGTGCAACGGATTGAAAGAACCCGGATAGAGGAGTACCCGCTTCTCATTATTTATAAATCGGTTGATGATCCGGCTCGCTTTGTTGCAGGCGACCTCCAAATCATCATTGATCACCCGCTTGTCAAAGAAGGGGGCGAAGCTGAGTTCGTACTCCGCCTTTGCCAATCGCTGCGCGATCTTTTCCGGACTGTCGGTACCTCTGCCCTCCAATCGCTGCCTTAATGTATCGAGACCGGGAGGTTGGATAAAGAGGGTAAGGGCTTGATCCCCATAGATCCGCTTGACGTTGAGCGCTCCTTTGACATCAATATCCAATAACGCCACTTCTCCTCTGGCCAGTGTATTGTCTATTTCGCTCTTTAAGGTGCCATAAAAACAACCTTCGTACACCTCCTCGTACTCCAAAAAGTCTTGCTTACCGATGCGGTCTTTGAATTCTTGCGTGGTCAAGAAGTGGTAATGCACGCCATCTTTTTCCTCACCCCGTGGCGCACGGGAGGTAGCGGAGATGGAAAACCTGCCCTGCAACCCGTACTTCGTGGTCAGCTCGTTGATGATGGTGCTCTTGCCCGAACCGCTAGGTGCGGAAAATATGATTAACTTACCCCTCTTATCCGTCATTCCCGTCACAGTACGTTGAGTATTTGTTCTTTGATTTGCTCCAACTCATCTTTCATCTTGACCACAATCTTTTGTAGGGCGGCGTGATTGCTTTTGGAACCCAAAGTGTTGATTTCCCTACCCATCTCCTGGGCGATGAATCCTAACTTTCGGCCTTGACCAACCTCCTTGAGATCAAGGGTTTCCCTAAAGTATTTGAGGTGGTTGAGCAAACGGTTTTTCTCTTCGTTGACATCCAACTTCTCGATATAGTAAATCATCTCCTGTTCCAATCTGGTGCGGTCGTAATCCACCTCCATATATTTTGAGAGTCCATCTTCGATACGTTGCCTGATCTCCACGATCCGCTCCTTTTCGTATGGAGCGGTACTCTCCAAGAGGGAGCCGATGGCATCTATGTTTTTGACAAATCCGTTGTAGAGTGCCTCTCCCTCCTGTTGCCTAAACTCATTGAGGTGATTACAAGCGTTGGACAGGGCCTCGATGGCAATCGCTTCGAGGGCCTGCTCTTCTTCCTCCGTTACCTCTCGGTCAGTGAGCATCACTCCCGGCAAATTCATCACCATCCGCATAGGGTCGGCGGGCAATGGTATCTCGGTCTCCTTGCTAAACTTGCGGAGCATCGACCAATACTTACCCGCCAACTCAGAGTTGAGGTCCAATACCGGATCGGTCTGCAGTTGGATGTAATTGATAAAGACATCAATCTTGCCCCGCTGCAACTTCTGAGTGACCAACTTACGGGCAGGTATCTCGAGGTGCCTCAGCTCCGAAGGGAAACGCATATTGACGTCGGCCTGCTTGCTGTTGATGGATCGCACCTCAACCACAATCTTTTTATTATCGGTCTTGGCTTCGGCTTTACCAAAGCCGGTCATCGAATGTATCATAGATTTTTGCCGTGACAGTTCTTAAATTTCTTACCGCTACCGCATGGGCAGGGGTCGTTGCGTCCAATTTTTTGCTCGGCGATGTATGGTTGTTGCTTTTGAGGCGTCTGCCCGGCGGCCCTTCCCGCTTCGTAGCGCGCTTGCTGTGCCGCTTCGTAATCGTCCTTCTGCTCTTGGTAGCGTCTGCGATTGTTGCTCTTCGGCTCCTCACGCTGCTCCCTGACCTGCACTTCCTTTTGTTGGTCACTATTTTGAGGAGCTATATTGACGTGACCTCTCATGATGATTTCGGACGCCTTCTGATTCATCTCAATCACCATCTCTCTAAATAGTTCGTACGCCTCCACCTTAAAAATCACGAGCGGATCTTTATTTTCGTATGAGACGTTGCGGACGGCATTTTGCAATTCGTCCATCGCCTGCAAGTGACGTTCCCACGCCTCGTCAATGGTGTAAAGCAAGATGGTCTTTTGGAACGCCTTGGCAACGCTCTTGCCCTCGCTCTCAACCGCTTCTTTGAGGTTGGTCACGATGTTGTACCCCAAACGACCGTCGGTCACCGGTATCGCCACGCGCTCCACCATCGCTCCGTGCTGCTCATAGAAGGACTTGAGAACCGGATAGGTGACCTCCGCCATACGCGCCGAACGGCGTTTGAGATTGGCGATCACCTCGTCCATCACCACCTCTACCAACTTATCGCTGTTAGAGCGTTTGTACTCCTCCTCGGCGAGTGGTATCTCGGTAGAAAAAGCCTTAAAGACATTTTGCTTAAAATCCTCATAGGCAACAGTGTTGGGTGCGCCGTCAGCTATATTTTCGGCAGTTTGCGTAAGGGTGTTGAGGACGTCCATACCTACACGCTCGCCCATCAGTGCGTGATTGCGGCGGGTATAGATGACGTTGCGTTGGGCATTCTTGACGTCGTCATAGTCCAGGAGGTGTTTACGCACGCCGTAGTTATTTTCCTCCACCTTCTTCTGAGCGTTCTCTACCTGTTTGGAGAGTTGCTTGCTCTCCAACATATCATCATCTTTGAGACCCATAGTGGAGAGGACTTTGGCCATTCGGTCCGAACCGAAGAGGCGCATCAGTTTGTCCTCAAAAGAGATAAAGAAAACAGATGTACCCGGGTCACCCTGACGGCCGGCACGACCTCGGAGCTGTCGGTCCACCCGACGGCTCTCGTGACGCTCGGTGCCGATGATGGCAAGTCCGCCGGCCTCCTTAACTTCGGGAGTCAACTTGATATCGGTACCACGACCCGCCATATTGGTGGCGATGGTAACGGTACCTTTCTTACCCGCCTCGGCAACAATATCCGCCTCCTTTTGGTGCAACTTGGCGTTGAGTACTTGGTGGGGTATCTTGCGGAGCGTGAGCATCTTGCTCAATAGCTCGGAGGTCTCTACAGATGTAGTACCCACCAATACAGGTCGGTCTATGCCGATGAGCCGCTCTATCTCGTCAATGATGGCCGCATACTTGGCTCTTGCCGTCTTGTAGATGCGGTCATTTTCGTCAATACGCGCTATTGGTTTATTGGTAGGTATCACCACCACGTCCAATTTGTAGATGTCCCAAAACTCCTTGGCCTCGGTCTCGGCCGTACCGGTCATACCGGATAGTTTGTGGTACATACGGAAGTAGTTTTGGAGCGTGATGGTTGCTTTGGTCTGTGACGCCGACTCCACTTTGACGTGCTCTTTGGCCTCGATCGCTTGGTGGAGACCGTCGGAGTAACGGCGCCCGTCCATGATACGACCGGTTTGCTCGTCTACAATCATCACCTTATTATCCATCACCACATATTGGTCGTCACGCTCAAAAAGGGTATAGGCTTTGAGGAGCTGTTGTACGGTGTGCACTCGCTCACTCTTGATAGAGTAGTTGGTGAGGAGTTGGTCCTTCTTGTCGCTCTTCTCCTGCTCCGTCAGCTCTTCATTTTCTAATTGTGACAATTGTCCCGCGATATCCGGCAGCACGAAGAACATAGGATCCTCGTTTTTGCCCGAAAGGAGGTCAATACCTTTATCGGTAAGCTCTATCTGATTGTTCTTCTCATCAATGACAAAGTAGAGATCATCGGTGACGATGTGCATCATACGGTTATTGTCGGCCATATAGATCGCTTCGGTATCCAACATACCGGCTTTGATGCCTTCCTCACTCAAGTACTTGATCAAGGCTTTATTCTTGGGGAGTCCCTTAAAACTGCGGTACAGCTTGAGGAATCCCTCCTCCCTGACCTTCTTGTCCTCGCTCGCGATCTGTTTCTTGGCTTCGGTCAATAGTCGACTGGCCAAAGTCTTCTGCGCATTGACCACCAACTCTACATTGGACCTAAACTCCTCAAACATCAAATCCCCTTTGCTCTCTACCGGTCCGGAGATGATCAGCGGCGTGCGGGCGTCGTCAATCAATACCGAGTCGACCTCATCGACAATGGCAAAATTGTGCATACGCTGTACCAAGTCGGCGGGAGTGCGCGCCATGTTGTCACGGAGGTAGTCGAAGCCAAACTCATTGTTGGTACCAAACGTGATATCGCAGTTGTAAGCCTTAAGACGCTCGGGCGAATTGGGCTGATACTTATCGATACAGTCTACGCTGATGCCGTGAAACATATAGATAGGGCCCATCCACTCGGCGTCACGCTTGGAGAGGTAGTCATTGACGGTCACCACATGTACGCCATTGCCGGTAAGGGCGTTGAGGAATACCGGCAAGGTAGCCACCAAGGTCTTACCCTCTCCGGTGGCCATCTCGGCGATTTTTCCTTGGTGAAGGACAACACCGCCGATCAATTGTACATCGTAGTGTATCATATCCCACTTCACCATATTACCGCCGGCCGACCACTCGTTTTTGTAGATCGCTTTGTCGCCCTCAATACGTACAAAGTCGTGTGAGACGGTCAGATCTCGGTCAAACTGTGTCGCAGTGACGGCGATCTCATCATTATTGGCAAATCGGTGGGCGGTACTCTTGACGATGGCAAAGACCTCCGGAAGCACCTCATCGAGTTTCGCCTCCATCTTGTCCAAAATCTCCTTGCCCAGCTCGTCTATCTTGGCCCAAGCCGCTTCGCGCTCCGACAGATCCAATTCGTCGATGCCTTTCTTAAGCTCATCTATCTGCAGACGCTGCTCCTTGACATCATCTTGTATCGCCTGCCTGATATCGGCAGTCCGCTGCCGGAGTTCGTCGTGCGATAGATTTTGTATCTCATCGTACTTGACCTTGATCTTGTCTACGTACGGGGTGATCTCTTTGAGGTCACGCTGTGATTTATTCCCAAATATCTTGGATAGAAAGTCGTTAAATCCCATATCTTATGTTTATCTTTTATCTTACTTAAATAGACACCTTGTCGCTCCTCCCCGAGTCGCTATGGTGTCGGCGGTCTGATCTTGAGTACCCAAGCTATTTTGGTCGCCACCTCGTGGAGAGGCAGAGGCACTTCTATGGTTTCGGACTTGAGCGTAGGGTGCAACATCACGAAGATTGTGGGTGTCGCCACCATCCGGTAAGGCTCTACCCCTCCTTGCTTGCTCCTGTCTTGGACGATCCAGCTCGGCAGTAATCCAAAAACCACATCCGGCCGATCGGCATTGGTCGCGCTATTGAGAGCCGTCAACCACGCTCTGTTGAGACTTCCGCTGAGAGCTTCGTGACGTAAGCGGTGTTCCTCGACGGCATACGCTACGCCGCTAAACTCGAGGAGGAAATCGCTCACCGCAGATTGGATCTCCTGCAGCTGATATCTGCCATTTTGTTTGATGGCTTGTCGGTTGAGATAGACCTTGCCGGAGGGGGTTATCTCCTCCACCAACCCTTGCATCCCATACTCGGCATGCAAGTACATATTGACGAGCGCCAAACATCGATCCGTCTTGAAGAGCCTGCGGTCATCGATAATAGCGGGCGGATACTCTCTCGACTGTCCGTTACCCGCCAGTACCACCAAGGTCTGTTTGAGATCGAGCTGCTTGAGTAGCTGAGCAATGCTCCGATCCACTCTATAATAACTGTCAATTACCTCGGCCGATAGGTCACTTGTCCCCTTGTTGCCGTCGGCCGCCGTCAAGTGCAGGGAGAGGAAGTCGGTGACATCGTCCTTCCCTAAATCGGTGTACTCCAATAGCTTTACAGCGGTGGATATCACCTCGTCATTGACCAAAGGGCTGTCGATAAAGTCAGAGATGTCGCCATAGGTTTTCTTAAACCTGTGGCTGAAAGTACCGCCACTCCCCAATGGATATCCGCTCTTTGAGGGCTTCCAAGTAATTCCCGAGTCAAGGCGACTCGGCAGAGACTCTTTTGTGCCGTTGCCTTTGTCTATAAACCAAGCAAAGTCCCGAGAATAGTAAGTGCTGCTTGCCCAGCGACCGGTGTATTTGTCAATCCAGTAGGCGGCATTGCCGTACAGACCGGCACCGATGATCGCCTCCTCCGGATGTGGGGCTACACTATATACCAAGGCATTGGAGCCCAAAGCCCTCTTGAGATTGTCCCCGATGGTAGGTGCGGTGAGCGCCAACGGCGAAAAGTTGGCAGAGGTGGCATAGCCCAAATAGCCTTTGTCCTCAAACACAGAGGCAAGCGCGGTGCGTTGGCCCTGTCGATCCCTCTTTATCGGTTGCCGCTCGGCAATACCGTTGCTCCAAGCATAGGCACCGGTATGCAACACCGCCTCCGATGCCGTATGGTCGGCGCTGAGGAGGGGAGACTCAACACGGGTGTAGTACCGACCGTTGCGTAAGAGTTGATTGATACCGTCTTGCGGCAGCTCCTTGCTCAGCTCCTCCAAAAGGTCAGCTCTCAGCTCCTCTATGGTGATCATCACCACCAACCTCGGTGTTTGTGCTTGTAGCACCCCCACCTGGCAGAGCGTGAGCAACGATACTAAACCTGTTACTAATCTATTCATATCACATCGTGTGGTCGTGTGGTCATCTGCGTGCCTCCCTCCACATCAGGTATTGGTCAGCTGCCACCCATACCGCCAATATCGAGATGTACATCGGCAGTTCTTGGAGCAAAAATCCCGACAACAAATAGACCACAACAGCCACAAAGTTACAAAAATAGAGCCACTTATCCGTTCTCATCCGTTTGGTTTTTCGGAATGCCATAAAAAGCCATACCGGGTGCAGCAACAACATATTGGCATTGGGCCAAGTATGCGGATGTTCCGAACCGATTGCCAAAAACCAGACGGTGACACCGCCCAACCCCAATAGGAGATAGAGGGTTCGTCTTAGGAAACGCAGCGGCCTTTCTCTCCTCTTATAGTACAATATAAAATAGAGGATCATCAAGAAGAGAAAAAGAACCAACGGGAGGTGCCAAGACTCATATTTATTCTCAATCACCTTATCCTGTTTGAGCCATACCACTTTGTCGCTCACAAGTGGAGCTCCCGTGTCATCTCTCACGGCACTGTCCAGTTCTTCCTCCAACAGCGACGGCAAGAAAGCGGCGTCCCGGAGCGACATCTGCCTATCGCTCTTCCAACCGAGACAGAGATCTGCCCCCATCGTGTACCAAACCGCCGTATGGCTCTGCCTCCTAATCGCTTGTCGAAAAGTGGGGAGGCTATCGGCCGGCAATAGATAAGTGATACCGCCCACCGCCTCTTCGATCAGATCGCGGGGTCTGGTGGCACAGTTGTCGAAATAAAAATTGTATTGATAGTCCCGATTCTCGGGCAAGGCGTTCCACTTGAGTTTATTCGCAATTGCTGTGGCCTCGCTATCCGTGAGGGCCAACTGTTGCTCCACCACACTCCGGCCCTGAGCGCCGTACTCCCACAAAAAGTGGTCAAAGCCGGTAACCCCCAAACTGTACATCGGTTTGCCGATGATAAAGTTGAAAATGAAGTGCTTTTGCTCCAAAGAAAAGTACCCGTAGTTGTAGACCAAATCTTCGCCCTCATGCTGTACGCGGAGGGCGGTATGACCGTAAAGATAAAAGACATAATCATCTGTCGGGCCGCAAGTGAGCAAGCTCACCTTAGGAGCGGAACCGTACGCAACACCGGTCAGTAGTAATGCCAAAAAGGCGGTGAGTAACTTCTTCATCATCTCTATCCCTATTCCCAGTCGGGAATATCTGCAATGGTCAATTTTTGGTTACGTATCATCAGCTCTCTGTCGTATAGGTTATTGACCCTATTGCCAATCTGTTTGGCAAAGCCCAATGCGCACCCTTTGTAAGTCAATAGATTGTATCCTTTCTCACTCGAGTAGCTCATCGCTTCTCGTTTGAGATAGCGTAACGCTTCCTCCTTGTTTAGAGCATAAACAGGGTAATGCAGTTGTGGCGAAGTCTTGACACTAAATGCCACGGCTTGGTCCGGCACAAAGTCTTTGCCCTTCAAGCTCCCCAACCGCACGCCCGCCGCCAAGATCTTTACCCCCTCAATCGTGCCGAGAAGCTCTTGTCCCGCACCGCTCAGCCGGTACCAAGCATCGTTGTGTCTGTATAGTTCCGATCGGTCAAATGCAGAGAGCTGTTGAGGGATATGACCGAGTTTCTCTTTTCTTCCGCTTTTAATGGTCATCTCAACACCTCCCGACCGTTTCCGCACTGCAAAGACCGTAAGTCCCTCGCCCTCCGTGCGGTGGGGCATAAAGCTGTAGACGCCCGCCTCTCGCTCCCATATTTGCCAATCATCGGGAAGCGAAAGCCTCACCACCTCCATGTCAAAATGGGTCTGCATATATTGCAACTGCCCCTCATTCTCCTCTCTATTGTAGGTACAAGTACTATAAATCAGGTATCCCCCATCCTCCAACATCGGCCACGCCTCGTCAATGATCTCCCGCTGTCGTTGGACACAGAGCTCTACATTTGTTTCGGACCACTCTTGGATGGCACCGGGATCTTTCCTAAACATCCCTTCTCCTGAACAGGGGGCATCAACCAAAATCAGATCGGCGGTCAAGCCGGTCCGGCTCAATTTTTGAGGTGACGTTGAAGTAACAATCGTGTCGTCCAATCCGTATCGCATCAGATTTTCGTGCAAGATGCGTGAGCGTGCCGGGTCTATTTCATTGGCCACCAAGATACTGTCCGCAGGGATCAGGCTGCGTAACAAACCGCTTTTGCCTCCCGGGGCGGCACACAAGTCCAGCACGCGTCGAGGGGTCAACCGCAACTGCGTGAGGTACTGTCCTATGAACATTGACGAAGCCTCCTGTACATAGTAGGCGCCCGCATGCCATAGCGGATCGGCTCCAAACGTCACGGTCTGTGACACATACCTGCCCGCAGTACACCAAGGTACCACCCTCAGATCCGACCCAAACCTCTTGTGCGGATGCAGGCGGATCGATGTCACCGACGGGCGAACCAGCGCCGCCCGCAACGACTCCAATTCGGACGCACCAAACTGTTCGGCGAAACGTCTCTCAAACGCTTCGGGCAGCTCTATGGCACTATGATCAGATTTTATAGGCAAAGCCGATACTGATTAACTGATTGTATTGGAAGAGGTTTTTGAAGTTTTTCTCCTGCCCCTCCGGCAATATCACACTATCGTCAAAGCGGGTATTGAGGGTCAATCGGGCACTGAGGAACTTATTAAATGAGTAGCTGAGACTATTGTCAAACTCCACCTCAACGTGCTTGTAGGAGGTATTGTAAAAGACGCGCGACGTCCAGTTGAGACTCGACGAAAAATCCCAATTGAGATTGAGGCGTACCGACGAACCAAAGCGGAACCGAGACCTCTGATCTTCGGTCAAACCGACCCTCCCTTTATCAATATCATCGGTATAGGTGTAGACCAGATCCATGGCAAAGGGGGCCACGTTGGCATTAAACTGTATGCGGGAAAAAGGATTGCCGCGGAACGATTTAATGTCCAAATCGTACTTCATACCGATACCTCCGTCAATTCCAAAAGGAGCAAATGGGCGGGTGATCTGATGGCCCTCGGCATCCGAATTAGAGAGCAATTGGCTCCTCAATTGAGCGTAAACGGTATAATACCAGTAATCAAAAGCCTTGATACCGAGGTTGGAGTAGGCACGGAACAAATCCTCCCCAATCTTCATCCGCCTCTTCTCCTCTTCGCCCACATCGTTTGAGAAGACCCCCAGACGGTACTCAATCTCATTGACCCACTTAACACGATCACGCTCATAGGTACCGTTGTAATAAAGGCGTGAGTTGAGGTTGATGCTGTTGTAACCGCCCTTGTGCCAGTTCTTGGAGATCTCGTTTTGTGCAAACTGCACCGAGCCCTCAAAATGGTGCCACCAGTATTTACGCTTAACCGTCTCTCCTTGCAACGACGCCTCCTCCACCTCGATTTTAGGTGCTTCGGTATAGGCCAATTGGCCTTTATACCCTTCGCCTTGTATCTCTTCCGCCACCAAAGTTCCCGGCAGCTGACTCAACATAATGTCCGCCAATCGAGGAGTGTGCAGCATCGCCCTCTCCCTCACCATCTGTGCATCACTCCAGCTTTGCACAAGAGCGGAGAATCGACTGTTTTTTGCAACCTCGTCCGACTGTTGCAGTAGCGCGGCCACCCAGCTGTGCCGAGACAGCGGCTCCAAAACCGGCTCCGGTCGTTCCAACTTAAAAGTGGCAAATGAGGCGGCGTCCAACACCTTGGGAGCCTTGAGAAAGGCCATACGCATAGATTGCTCGGGCGTGACGGTCATTTGATCCGGTGCAAACGGACGACCGATAATACGTTTGGCTTCCGAACTCAATCTGCCGCCAAGGGTATCATTGAGAAGTATATTGGTCAGATAGTCGGGCGTTGAGGCGAAGTTTTGTGCTTGAGACTCAGGCACGGCGATATGACCGATAGTCACCAATCCGATGACCCAACCGATATATTTAATAGCTTTCATCTTATTTATAAAATAGACAATCTTCCTAAACCTTATATCTAATTATACGTATCTAATTAATATGAACAAATATACCAACCTCTCCCCACTCCACAAAATAGCATTACAGCGGGGAGCGTGGAGAGTTTTGGGTGGATGAGGGATAAGGGGGTGGCGACGGGTCGGTAGCCTTGCAGCGGTAATAAATTTAGTCCACACCATGTATTATATTATGTGTGCCATGGGTGGTGCGACCTAAGGTCGGATCGCGTGGGGTGTCGGGTTCCCGAGGTCAGAAGAGTCTATCGGCTGGTGTCGACAGACTCTTCTAACGCACTGGCTATTGAGATTCGACCCCTACGGGGTCGCCGTTGTTTCGGCCGCTCGTACCATATATATGTGTGGTTTGGAGCGGGGTCGACGATATTTCCCCCGTTCGTGGCATATATATGTGTGATTTGATGGGGGGGATTGGCGTGGCATCATTAATTATCGTTAATTATTGTGTTATATTTTGTTTTGTGGTTGATTGGTAGTTGATTGGTGGGGTGCAAATCGTACATTTTGTAACTTCTTATAGCACAAGGGGTTGGGAGGGGTAGTAACTTAGCCAAAGTTAGACGGCCGA
>JAUNLZ010000025.1 GCA_030532005.1 Porphyromonas sp. | reverse complement strand
TAGCCAAAGTTAGACGGCCGACTCGCCGCGGCTAATATGCGGTCTCGTCTCTGTCCAGTCGGCCGACTAACCGCGGCGAGTCGGCCGTCTAACTTCGGCTAAGTTCGGGTCTCTCCTACGCCCCTATAAACCAAACAGTTAGGGAGGGGGGTCATCTCACCACCCCCGAAATGCCCAAAATGTATAAAAAATGCCCGGTAGAGGAATTACAGATCCACGCTTTTTCATCTTTCGAAGCTCCCATCCACACGAAAAAAGGACTGTCCCGTTTAGATCTTGGCTTTTACGTTGTGAGCCACCAAGATTTCGTGATTGTAGCGATTGATGCGGGTGATGGTAAAGGCTACTTTCTGTCTGCCGTCGATTCGCGGCAAGGGGTAAAAGGGGTTTTGAGTGATGGCTAAGAGATTTTCCTGTGAGGTTGCTTTGGATAGCTTCTCGCCCCTTTTGTGGATGTATACAACGAAGTATTTGGTCTCCATCCCTTTGGGGTATGGGAGATCGGGCTCCCAATAGAGCGTGGCGACTCCTTGATGTGTGACAACGGAGGTCTCTCGCTCCGGCTCTTCAAACGGCCTGATGCCTTGGGGATAATTGGTGGGAGGGATGAGGGCCGGTTTTAGCCAATAGTTGTTGATGAGCTGTCGGTTGATCTCTTTGTAGTTCTTAAAAAGTTCGTCCGCCGGCCACATCACCACACCTCGGGCGGTTTCGTTGGCGATGTTGAATTTAGCGTGCAGCTGGTTGCGATCTTGAGTCCGTTTGACATCCTGGCCTATATAATAATGTGCGAGGCCGATGTTTTGGCCCCACCAACGCGCCAACTCGGTATAGTCGGCCGCCTTGTGTCCGATCTCCCAATAGATTTGCGGCACGATATAATCGACCCAACCCATTGCGTCCCATAGCAGGACATCGGCATAGAGGTCGTCATAGTTTTGGAGTCCATTGGTTTGGCTGCCCATAGGAGCGCTCTTTTGATTGCGGTAGATGCCAAAGGGGCTGATCCCGAACTGTACGTAGGGTTTGCGTGCCTTGATGGTGGCATGGAGCAGACTGATGAGGCGATTGACGTTATCACGCCGCCACTCTCTGATGTCGGTAAAGCCTTTGGGATTTCTCTCAAACTCAGGGCGGTCGGGGAGTGCTTCGCCGGCAATCGGGTAAGGGTAAAAGTAATCGTCCAAATGAATGGCATCAATATCGTACCGCTCCACTATGTCGTCTACCACTTGGCAGAGGTATTGGGTGACTTCGGGAAGGGCGGGATTGAAATAGAGCTGACGACCGTATCTAAAAAACCACTCCGGATGACTGTGATAAGGATGTTTGGGGGAGAGGGCGCGGGTGCCATTGGCAACATTGGTGGCGGCGCGATAAGGATTGATCCAGGCGTGCAGCTCCATATCCCGTTTGTGACACTCGGCAACCATAAAGGCAAGGGGATCCCAAAGGGGCGAAGGGGCTTGCCCTTGTCTACCCGTAAGGGTACGGCTCCACGGTTCGTAAGGGCTGTAATACCACGCATCGGCTTCGGAACGGATTTGGAAAATGACCGCATTAAAGCCGAGCGATTTCAAGAGATCCAAACGCTCTACCAACCGACCTTGTATGTATGCCGTACTTTTGCCTTGAAACTCATCTCTCCAGGCATTGGGGATCCAAGCGCCTCTAAACTCCCGCTTTTGCGGCAGATAATCTCTACGCTCTGCTATGGCGGTGTACTCCGTATTGGTGAGTTGCTTTTTGGTACCGCACGCACTGAGGATCAGGAGCAGAATCAGTAGGGAGGCTATGCGCTTCATTTGGAATCAGGTAAAGAGTTTGAATAGGGCGTTGGTGACATTCATATAGATAAACATCCCGATGAGGTCATTCATAATGGTGATGAATGGCCCGGTGGCGCGTGCGGGATCCATCTTCATCCTGTTAAGGACCAAGGGAACCACCGTACCAAATAGGTTGGCAAACAGCACCACTATAAAGATACTGATAGAGACGGAGGCCATCACCACCGCATTGCGGAGGAAAAGGTAGTTGTAGACAAATAGCACAAGACTGAGGATGCCGCCGTTCATAATAGCGATAGCCAACTCTTTGGTCAGCAGCTTGCCGACTCTGTCGGGGCGGAGCGCTCCGGTGGCCAAGTCCTGTACAATAATTGCCGATGACTGCATACCTACATTACCGCCGGTACCTCCCATCAGCGGGATAAATAGCGAGACGGCGGGGACTTCGGCAAAGACGGTGTCATAATTGCCGAGTATGATGCTGTTGAGCACCCCTCCCACCATACCGAGGAGCAACCAAGGCAGGCGGGCGCCGATCTGTCGGGTGACGGTGTCGGTACTCTCTACGTCTTGGGAGAGACCGGACGCCAACTGGTAGTCCTTTTCGTGCAGTTCGCGCATCTGATCCACCACGTCGTCCACCGTAATTACACCGGACAATCGGCCGATACTATCCACCACGGGGATGGCCACCAAGTCGTACCGCTCAAAGGTACGCACCACCTCCTCTACGGAGTCATTTTCGTGGACGATGACCGGATCACGGACGATGATATTTTTGATCTTAGAGACATTGGGGCTGGTCAGGAGTTTCTTGATGGGTAGGATCCCTTGCAGCCGCTCTTCGTCATTAACGACATAGATGTAGTAGACCTCGTCGGTCTCGCCCGCTTGCGCTCTCAGCTCCTCCAAACACTTGGGCATAGACCAATTTTCATTGACCACCATCATCTCCTTACGCATGATACCGCCGGCGGTATCCTCTTCGTATCGGAGCAGGTCAATGATCTCGCCCGCTTGCTCTACGTCATCAACGTGCGAAAGTATCGACTCTTGCTTCTCTACATCCAACTCTTGCAAAAGGTCGGCGGCATCGTCGGTATCCATGTGGGTGACGAAGGTATCGGCAATCTCCTCGTCGGTGAGTAGGTTGAGCACCTCTTTACGCTCATCCTCGTCCATCTCCATCAGCGCATCGGCCGCCAAGCTACCGGGGAGCTGGCGGTAGAAGAAGAGCGTCTCCTCCGCAGGCAGTTCCTCAAGAAGTTCGGCAATATCGGCCGGATACATCTGCTTGACGAGTCGCTTTATCTCGGCATCGTCCCTTTGCTCAATGAGGTTGAGTATGTTCTTTACCTCTTCCTTGTCCATCTCTATCATTGGAGTAGCTGCTCTATATCATTAGTAAGAGTGATAAATTCTTCGACACCCAATTGCTCGGGTCGTCGGCTGAGGAGAGGGTACCCCTCAGGCAGTTGGCGGTCGCCGAGGAGGGGTTTGATGGAGTTGCGGAGCATCTTGCGTCGTTGGTTAAACGCGGTCTTGATCACCTTCTTAAAGAGCGCTTCGTCACAACCCAAAGCGGTGCGTCGGTTGCGTACCATACGTATCACGCCGCTTTGGACTTTGGGCGGCGGATCAAAGTGTCCGGGCGCCACACTAAACAGATACTCGACATCATACCAGGTTTGCAGCAAGACGCTGAGGATACCATAATCTTTGGTGCCGGGTTGGCCCGCCAATCTCTGTGCCACCTCTTTTTGCAACATCCCCGAGGCGGCGGGGATCAGATCCTTGTACTCCAACATGTGGAAGAAGATCTGACTGCTGATGTTGTAGGGATAATTGCCGATGAGCAAAAAGGGTTGCCCTCCAAAGAGTTGGTCTAAGGGCAGTTTAAGAAAATCGGCCTCTATAATATGGGGGGCAAGATCGGGGAAGTTGGCTTTGAGATAAGCTACCGACTCGGTGTCAATCTCCGCCACCTTGGTGAGGGGGTACTTATTGAGCAAAAATTGGGTGAGCACCCCCATACCCGGTCCCACCTCCAAGATCGGCAACCGGAATTCCGTGAGGGTGTCGGCTATCCGCTCGGCGATGTCCAAGTTACGCAGGAAGTGCTGTCCGAGGGATTTCTTTGCTCGTACCTTTTGCATCTCTTGTTATTCTTTTTATTGAGGAAGAAATGGTAATTTTGCCAAACCGTGTATCCACCTGATGCACAAAGATACAAAAATCGGTGTGGGTGACGAAGTGTAGAATGAAGAAGGGATTAAAGAAAGTACTCAAGTTGGTATTGCCGCTCGCCTTGGGATTACTGATCCTGTGGCTCTTGTATCGGCACATGGATGTAGAGGCGTTTAGGCACACGCTGCGTGAGGATACCAACTTGTGGATCATACTCGGGGCTTCGATGATGGGTACCGTAGGCAATACCATACGCGGATTGAGGTGGCAGATGCTCAATAAGAGATTGGATGAAAACACCTCGCTGATCAACTCCATCCTTACCGTACACGGTAATTATGGAGTCAGTCTGGCCATCCCCCGTATGGGTGAGGTATGGCGGGTGGCGACTATGTCTCTCTACTCCGGCATAGGTGTCGGCAAGTTGGTCGGCACCCTATTGGTAGACCGCGTTTTTGACATCATCGCCATTTTGGTGATGTTACTGATCGGGCTCGGGGTCAATGCCCCCTTTTTCTCGGGGTTCATCTCCACCAATGTTGACCTTGATTCGGCGGTACGATCGTCCGTGTGGCTTTACATTGCGGTCGGGCTGTTGGCGGCGCTCACCATAGCGGTGGCGCTTTGGTTTGTCAAAAGCGCCAAAGGGCACGCCGCCGCTCGGAATATACTTCAAGGGCTAAAGACCATCAGTCAATTGGACCAACCTTGGCTCTTTTATCTCTATACGATAGGGATATGGGGCAGCTATTTCTTGCAGTTTTATTTCTGCTTCTTCGCATTTAGCTTTACGAGTCATATGGGGATGTCCGTTGCCCTGCTCTGTTTTGTGATGGCGAGTGTCGGCGTGATGGTACCCACCCAAGGCGGTATGGGCGGTTGGCACTTTGTGGTTATTTACACCCTGATGGCCTTTGGGCTGGATCAAGTCCACGCCCAAAACTTCGCCCTCATCGTACATACGTTTCAAGCCATCTTCTGGACCGGCTCTGTCGGCTTGGTATCCATCTTGCTGCTGCCGATTATCAATAGGAAAAAGAACATCGTAAATCAATAACAATATGAAAGATCAAATACAAAACCTCCTGAGTGAGGTTAGAGACTTAATGAGACCGGAAAACGGTGACGAGCTGGAGTCACTGCGGTTGAAATATTTGAGTAAAAAGGGGCTGCTCAACCGGCTGATGGCTGACTTTAAGAGTGTACCCAATGAGCAAAAGCGTGAGATCGGTAAGATGCTCAACGAACTCAAAGAGACGGTCACCCAAAAGATAGAGACTTTCAGAGCCGAATTGGAGGCTCAGCAACACGACGAAGAGCTGCAAAGCATAGACCTCTCTCGCACAGCGTACCCGCTGCCGCTCGGCACCCGACACCCGCTGAGTTTGGTCAGAGAACAGGTGATAGATATATTTAGCCGACTGGGCTTTAACGTAGCGGAGGGTCCCGAGATTGAGGACGATTGGCACGTCTTTGAGAGCCTCAATTTCCCCGACGATCACCCCGCACGCGATATGCAGGACACCTTTTTCATCTCGCACCAACCGGAGATCCTGCTACGCACCCACACCTCATCGGTGCAATCAAGAGTGATGCAGACCACCCAGCCTCCGATACGTATCATCTGCCCCGGCCGTGTCTACCGTAACGAAGCCGTTTCGGCACGCGCCCACTGCTTCTTCCACCAGGTCGAAGCCCTTTACGTAGCGGAGAAGGTCAGTTTTGCCGACCTCAGACAGGTATTGATTCACTTCGCAAGAGAGATGTTTGGCGAAAACACACGGATCCGACTCAGACCCAGCTATTTCCCCTTTACCGAGCCAAGCGCCGAAATGGACATCTCCTGTAACATCTGCGGAGGTACCGGCTGCAACCTCTGCAAAGGAACCGGATGGGTAGAGATCTTGGGGTGCGGTATGGTCGATAGCGCCGTGCTTGACGCTTGCGGCATCGATAGTACTAAATACTCCGGATACGCCTTGGGTATGGGCTTGGAGCGTATCGCCAACCTCAAATATAGTGTGAGCGACCTGCGTCTCTTCTCCGAAAACGACCTGCGTTTCTTGGAGCAATTCGAGAGTGCGCGATAAAACCGGCGGATAGATGAAGATTGCGGATAGATATAAGGGCGTACTGGATTGGTTCGCCCTTAATATGCCGGTGGCGGAGACCGAATTGGACTACCGTACGCCATTCGAACTATTGGTGGCGGTGGTGCTTTCCGCCCAATGCACCGATAAGCGGGTCAATCAGATCACGCCGGCGCTGTTTGACGCCTATCCGACAGCCGCAGAGATGTCTCGAGCGACGGCGGAGGAGATCTTCCAATACATCAAGTCTTGCTCGTACCCAAACAACAAGGCGAAACACTTGGCGGGGCTGGCCCGGATGTTGACCGAGGAGTATGACGGCGTGATCCCTCAAGATCCCAAAGAGTTGGTCAAACTCCCGGGGGTGGGACGCAAAACCGCCAACGTGATACTGAGTGTCCTATATGAGCAACCCCGTATCGCCGTTGACACCCACGTATATCGGGTGGCACGGCGTATCGGTTTGGCGCCGCAGACCGCCAATACCCCACTCAAAGTGGAGCAGGCGCTCGTCAAACATATCCCCGAAGAGCTGCGGGCCATCTCCCACCATTGGCTGATCCTGCACGGTCGCTATACCTGTTTGGCCCGATCCCCCAAATGTAGTAGTTGTGGCTTGGCCCCCTTCTGCAGATACTACGCCAAAAAGGGTTTGATACACCCCGAGAAGTAAGCGACACAACCAAGCGGAGATAACTGATGATGCTGAGGTTGGAGCATTTACAACAGGCAGACGATGGTTTCAACACCATTATTGAGATTTATACCGACGCTTTTCCTCGTGAGGAGCGGCGGGAAGTCTCTCATATCAAGGAGCTTTTGGCCAACGAACCCTCCTACCATCTGACAGCTATTTACCAAACCGATGATCCGGCAGATCAGATCATCGGCCTACTCTCCTATTGGGAGTTGGGGGAGGCGGTATTTATCGAGCACTTCGCCATTGACAGCCGCCGGCGGGGCAACGGTGTCGGCAGTGAGGCGTTACAAATGATCGTCAACCATTTGGAGAACCGCCCCATAGTCCTTGAGGTGGAGCGTCCGGAGACAGCAATCGCCAGGAGGCGAATCGAGTTTTACCGCCGCCAACAATTCGTACTGTGGGATCTACCCTACCGGCAACCACCCTACCGAAACGGCGACGATTGGCTCCCGATGTGTCTCATGACCAATGGCTTTGCCCCCACCCAAGCCCTCATCCGCAGACTCCACCAAACGGTCTACCACCACTGACCCCGACATAGAGACCTCCCCAACCCTCCGATCATTAAGTCACACCATATATATAGTTGGATGTGATGACCCGGATTTATTGGGTTTGACTTATTTTTAGAAGGATTCTTGTGGTCATATGAAATTAAATATGTAAGTTAGCAAAGTAATCGATAAACAGAAGATCTGCCTTAAAGATTATAGTAATAACAACGGATTAACAACGAATTAATAACAAAGCTAACAAGACCAAATTCATTATGACCAAAACACTTACATTTAACGAACTGCGGGCGTTTAAAGACAGTTTGCCCGATGGCACAATTGCCCGTATTGCTGATGAATTGGGACTAAAGGAAGAGACGGTCCGAAATTATTTCGGTGGTAGTAACTTTAAAGATGGACAGCCGACCGGCGCGCATTTGGAGCCGGGTCCGGACGGAGGTATAGTGGTACTTGATGATATGACCATTTGGGATCGCGCTAACGAGATCCTCCAAGAGTCTCAAGCGTAAAGCACCGAGACAGACATCTTTATCAATCCAATTGTAAGTAGAGCAGGCACACACCCTGACTCTACTTTTTTACGCCCGAGTGATATGCTCATAGAGGGTAAATCGTTGAACTGCCAGCCGCAGAGGACGGTCTATTGGATTTGTATAGATGCCATTAAAATGTTAGATTTGTGAGGTGCTTTTAACCACGAAGCGAGGGAGGGACAGTGACCTATGGACGATAAAGCTATTATAAAGAGTATTCTTGACACGGATCTATATAAGTTCAGCACCGGCTATGCTTATGCTAAGCTTTTCCCCCGTGCACGAGGGCGGTTTGCCTTTGTCGACCGTGATGACACGGTTTATCCCGAAGGCTTTGCAGATCGGGTACGGGCGGAGATTGACCGTATGACGTCGCTCCGTCTGACGACGGAGGAAGCGGACTTTTTGACCCGTGAGTGCGGCTACCTGCCCCCTTTTTATATTGACTATCTCAAAGGGTATCGGTATGATCCTCGCGAAGTGACCGTTTCGCAAGACAGTGAGGGACATCTGCACATCACTGCGGAGGGCTATCTGTATCGTATCACATTTTGGGAGACGCCTATCTTGGCGATTGTCTCGGAGCTTTATTACAATGAGACGTCGCAAGAGGCCGACCTTGACTACGTCCGCCAGGTGACTATAGAGAAGGCTCGGATCATGAAAGAGCACGCTCTGCAGGTCTCTATGTTTGGGATGCGCCGGAGGTTTAGCGCCGAGGTGGAGGATACGGTCACGGCACTACTCAAAGCACACGCCGGCACCAGTCTGTACGGCACCAGTAATGTCTACTATGCAATGAAGCACGGGATCCGCGTCACAGGGACTCACCCTCACGAGTGGGTGCAGTTCCACGCCGCCGTCTATGGCTACAAGATGGCCAACTATATGGCTATGGAGGATTGGATTAATGTCTATGACGGCGATCTCGGTACGGTATTGACCGATACTTATACGACCGATGTCTTTATGCGTAACTTCAGTAAAAAGCACGCGATGCTCTTTACCTCTATGCGTCACGATAGCGGCGATCCGTTTGCATTTGCCGACAAGGCGATAGCACGTTACCGGGAGTTGAAAATCAATCCGATGTTTAAGTATTTGGTCTTTAGCGACAGTCTGACCATCCCCAAAGCGGTGGAGATCAAGAAGTATTGCGAAGACAAGATACCGGCCACGTTTGGAGTGGGCACCAATCTGACCAATGATGTGGGCAACCACACCATCCCCCGTAACATAGTGATGAAGCTGATAGGATGTCAGATCTCGCCGACCCAGAAGTGGCACCACTGTGTCAAGCTCTCCGATGTCGAGGGCAAACACATCGGTCATCCTGACGAAATCGAATTGGCTCAGAAGACATTGGGAATAATATAGTATAGTGTGTGAGGGGCTGCCGCGGCGGCTTCCCGAGATAGACAAATCGATAATATACATTATGGAGATTAAAGAGACGAGAAAAGGGGAGCTGCCCGAAAACGCGTACCGCCCCCTGAAACCGGGTGAGAGTTACCGCCCTGTGGTAGGGCCGGAGCAAAGGCCGAAGCAAGCTACCGCCTACAGTGTGGGCTGGGGACTGATTATGGCGGTGATATTCAGTGCCGCCACTGCCTATTTGGGACTCAAGGTGGGTCAAGTGTTTGAGGCGGCCATACCTATCGCCATTATTGCGGCGGGACTGACGACAGCCACCAAACGCAAGGGAGCGCTTTTGGAAAACGTGATGATCCAGAGTATCGGCGCTTCGAGCGGTGTGATAGTGGCGGGAGCCATCTTTACCATCCCCGCTATCTTTATCCTCAAGGCGAGGTACCCCGAGATGACGGTCAATTTCTTACAGATATTCATCAGTGCGTTACTGGGCGGTGCCTTGGGTATCTTGATGTTGATCCCTTTCCGCAAGTACTTTGTCAAAGATATGCACGGCCGGTATCCGTTCCCCGAAGCTACCGCCACTACACAGGTGCTTTTGAGTAGCGAGAAGGGCGGCGCTCAGGCAAAGCCTCTGTTGATCTCCGGTCTCATAGGCGGTCTGTATGACTTTGCCGTCTCTACGTTCCACGCTTGGCACGAGGTATTTAGCACCAAGGTGATGCCTTGGGGGCAGGCGCTTGCCGATAAGGCCAAGTTGGAATTTAATATCAATACCGGTGCGGCGGTGATGGGCTTGGGCTATATCATCGGACTCAAGTATGCCGCTATCATCTGTGCCGGTTCGGCTTTGGTTTGGTGGGTGATTGTCCCTGTGATGAATCTGATCTGGGGCGGTGATGTGATCGCCTTTGGCGACCCCAATATCACACAGACCATCGGCGAGATGACCGCTACCGATATCTTCTTTAACTACGGTCGTAACATCGGTATCGGAGGTATTGCCATGGCGGGATTGATAAGCATATACAACAACCGCAAGATCATCACCGGCGCCGTAGGGCTGGCCGGTAGGGAGTTGAAGCAAAAGGGTGATGCCGGCGAAGGCCATCAGCCACGCACCGATCGTGACCTCAGTATGAAGATGGTGGTATGGGGTATCTTGTTGGCCTTGATCAGCATCGGCATCTTCTTTTACTTCGGTGTGGTCAACGGCAATCTGATGTGGGCGATCATCGGTTTGATATTGGTGGCATTGATTGCGTTCTTGTTTACCACCGTGGCGGCCAATGCGATTGCAATTGTGGGGTCTAACCCCGTATCGGGCATGACGTTGATGACCTTGATCGTAGCCAGTGTGGTATTGGTTGCCGTGGGTATGGAGGGCTCGAGCGGTATGGTGTCGGCTCTGATCATCGGTGTGGTGGTATGTACCGCACTCTCGATGGCGGGCGGATTTATCACCGACCTCAAGATCGGCTACTGGTTGGGTACCACTCCCAAGGTGCAGGAGTCGTGGAAGTTCCTCGGCACATTGGTCTCTGCCGCTACCGTCTGCGGTGTGATTATCCTATTGGACAAGGCTTACGGTTTTACAGGCGAAAACGCTTTGCAAGCCCCTCAAGCCAATGCCATGGCTGCCTTGATCGAGCCTCTGATGACCGGTGCGGGCGCCAAATGGGCGCTCTACGGTATCGGTGCCGCTTTGGCTCTGTTGCTGACCTTTATCAAGGTACCCTCTCTACCGTTTGCACTCGGTATGTTTATCCCGTTACACCTCAACCTCCCATTGCTGGCCGGCGGATTTATCAGCTGGTATCTGAGCAGTCGGTCTAAGGACGAAAAACTCAACAAGGCGAGACAAGACAAGGGTACGCTCTTGGCTTCCGGATTTATTGCCGGTGGCGCGCTGATGGGTGTAGTCAGCGCTATCCTCAAGTTGGCCGGTGTGGAAATTGACATGGCCGCGTGGATGGCCTCCTCTTGGAGTCACGTGCTGACCGTGGTGATGTACGTAGCGATATTTACATACCTGTTGCGGTCGAGTATGAAAGCACGAGTAGAGGATTGATGGACATTAAGATTAATATGTAAATTACCGTGTGTCGGTACAGTTGTATGACTGCCCGACACACGGTCTAATGATACAAAGGAGAATGGATCTACAAAACAAGATCAAAATCGTAGAGGAGGTAATCGCCCAAACCGACTTGGAGCAAAGGCAACCTCGCACCCTGTATGAGCCGATGTCCTACACGATGGCACTCGGCGGCAAGCGTATCAGACCCTTGGTATTGCTGCTGTCGTATGAGGCATATAGACCCGAGGGGCTTGTGACAGACGTTGCCCCCGCGATGCGTGCGATAGAGCTGTTTCACAACTTTACGCTCCTGCACGATGATGTGATGGACGATGCTCCGATACGCAGGGGGAAGCCTTCGGTCTACAAGAGATGGGGCGCCAATACCGCCATACTATCGGGTGACGGGATGATGATAGAGGCCTACCGACATCTCTCTCAGCTGCCCTCTCATCTGTTGCCCGAATCGCTGCGGTTATTTAACGATATGGCTACCGCAGTGTGTGAGGGTCAGCAGTACGACATGGATTTCGAGCAACGTCCGCTCGGTGAGATGACCATCGGGGACTATGTAGATATGATTCGGCTCAAGACCTCCTATCTATTCTGCGGAGCTGTTTCGCTCGGCGCTTATTTGGCCGATGCTCCGGAGTCGGACAGAGCGCTGCTGTGGCAAGCGGTCGAATTGATGGGATTGGCCTTCCAGATCAAAGACGATTACCTCGACGTCTACAGCCAACCCGGTTTCGGAAAAGTGCAAGGCGGAGACATACTGGAGGGCAAGCGTACTTGGCTCTTGCTGACCGCTTACGCTAAAGACCCCAAAGCTGTTGACAGTGCCTTGAGTATAACCAATGACGAAGAGAAAATCGCTGCCGTGACACAACTGTACAACACATTGGGAGTATCGGAGGCGGCGATCAAAGAGACCGAGAGACTGAGTCGGGAGGCGGTGGGCGTACTCGACAAGGTGGCTCTGCCTCAGGAACGTATCCGCCCGCTCAAAGAGCTTTTCCTCTCCTTGGTCAGTAGAGAAGTATAACAGCGGAATATATTAGAGGAATAGAGATGTACCCTATCATAGACACTCACACCCATCTCTACTACAAAGATGAGTCGGAGCGATTGGACTTCTCTCGGGATATAGACAAAGTGATCGAGCGAAGCAAGGCTGCCGGAGTGGCGATGGCGTTGCTACCTAACATTGACGCGGACAGTTATCCCGAGATGACGGCATTAGTGGAGCGCTACCCCGGGTTTTGTTGTCCGATGATTGGACTCCACCCGACCGAGGTGGGGGCCGATTGGGAGGAACAACTCTCCACTATCGAAGGGCACTTCCGACATCAGCCGCAACGCTTCGTGGCGATTGGAGAGATCGGATTGGATTACCATTGGGATTTGACCTACAAGGAGCCGATGATTGCCGCTTTCAGACAGCAATTGGAATGGGCGGTAGAGTTTGGCTTGCCTGTGAGCATTCATAGTAGGGACGCCGAAAATGAGGTGATAGAGCTATTGACCCGCTACGATGCCAACCGCCTGAGAGGGGTGGTACACTCTTTCGGGGGTAACGAAGAACAGTTGCAGGCGGTGGTGCGGCAACTTCCCGGCTTTATGGTGGGCATCAACGGCACCATCACATTTAAGAATAACGAGATGTCACGCTTCTTGCCACACGTACTACCGATCGATCGTATGGTGGTGGAGACCGATGCCCCTTTCTTGGCCCCCGTTCCCTTCCGAGGCAAGCGCAATGAACCCGCTTATCTCAAATATGTGATCGAAAAACTGAGCCAACTCTACGGCGTAGCGGTTGACGTGATGCAAGAAGTGCTCTTTGTCAACTCACAAAAAATGTTTAACTTGCCGCCGCTATCCGATTCTTTGTAGTGTTTATGTGGAGTGAGCATAGGATTAAAATGTGTTGCAGACACGTCTCTTTGGTGGTTCATTTGACGTCCGGTAATGACACTAATAATGATTTTAACGTAAAAAAGTGCCTATAAAAGTGGGTAGATACAAAGAATTGAATTAGATTTGTGGAGAAATTGAATTGTGGTGACAGCTGCAATTTACGGAGAGGTGCTCGAGTGGTTGAAGAGGCACGCCTGGAAAGCGTGTATACGCCTAAAGCGTATCGGGGGTTCGAATCCCCCTCTCTCCGCAATTTGAGATATAATAAAAAGTAATTTATCACTAATCTTTAAAAAGAGAACTTACAATGAAAAGATTTCTAGCAAGTATCGCATTGATCGGTTTGCTGTCTACAGGTGTGGCAAACGTAGTCTTTGCACAAGATGAGATGCAGGCTACAGATACTGTACCTGCAACAGAGGAGGTAGCTGCTCCTGAGGAGCCGGCTGTCGCTGAAGATATGGTAGTGTCCGATGATGTACAGGTAGCTACTGAGGGCGGTTTCCACCAAGCTCTTAAGACGAAGTTTATTGAGGGTGGTCCTGAGTTTATGGCCGCTGTTGCTATAGTGCTGATCCTTGGTTTGGCTTTCTGTTTCGAGAGAATCATTTACCTGAACCTTGCTGACGTAAACAACGAGAAGTTCCTCGATGCGATCGACGCTAAGTTGAGGGGCAATGATGTAAACGGCGCTTTGGAGTTGGCACGTGACACCAGAGGTCCTGTTGCTTCTGTAACCTTCCAGGCTTTGAGCCGCTTGGATCAAGGCGTAGACGCAGTTGAGCGCTCTATCACCGCTTACGGTGGTGTACAAGCCGGTCTGTTGGAGAAGAACATGTCTTGGATCACTCTTTTCATCGCAACCGCTCCATCTTTAGGTTTCTTGGGTACCGTTACAGGTATGGTGATGGCGTTTGATACTATCGAGCAAGTTGGTGATATCTCTCCTACAGTGGTTGCCGGTGGTATGAAGGTGGCTCTTATCACTACCATCTTCGGTCTTATCGTAGCTATGATCCTTCAGATTTTCTACAACTATATCCTATCTAAGTACGAGGGTCTTCTCAACAAGATGGAGGATAGCTCTATCACTTTGGTAGACTCTATCGTTGCATACAGCGAAAAGTACGGTCGCAAGTAATTTATAAAGTAAAACGTAGTTATGGCAGTAACAAAAATTAGGAAGATATCAAGTACTTCTCTACTTGTACTGGCCGTCCTTACGATCATTGTGACTGTAGCTTTCTTTGTCGGCGGATACATCGATCCGACGGCGGCAAAGCCCGAGCCACGATACACTGATGCATTGTTTTACCTGATGTATTTCGCTTTTGCAGTGACACTGCTGGCGATGGTACTCTTTGCAATCGTAGGATTTGCCCGTAATCTCAAAGACGCTAAGAGACGCAAAAACTCTCTTACCGCTCTTGTAGGTGTGTTGGCTATTGTAGCCCTTTTGGTGATCACTTATTTTGTTGGTGGTACCGACCTACTCAACCTCAGTAAAGATTTCCAACAATACAATACAGACCATTACCTCAAGTTTGCAGATATGTGGTTGCTTAGCATCTACGTGATGTTGGGCCTCAATATCATCGCACTTGTAGTATTTGCTATTACAGGATCTCTAAAAAAGAAGTAAGCAGTAACACTTAAAAGAAAGGATTTAATATGGCACGTGGAAAGAAAAAGATCCCTGGGATCAACGGATCTTCATCCGCCGATATCTCTTTTATCCTGCTACTCTTCTTCCTGCTGACAACATCAATGGGATCGGATAGTGGTCTGGCAAGGCAATTGCCTCCTGCTGTACCACCGGATCAACAAGATGTCGCTATTGACGTCAACCGACGCAATATGCTCAGAGTGTTAGTCAACACCCGTGGTCAAATCCTCGCCAACAGCGAAGATGTGACTCTTGAGGGCCTTCGTGAAAAGGTGATTGAGTTTGTACTCAACGAAAATGATCGTGAAGACTTGGCGGAGCGTACAGTAGAGACATTTGACCTTGTTGGGGCACAAAAGGTTACTAAAAATCACGTGATCTCCCTTACCAATGATGTCGACACACGATACAGTGACTACATCAGCGTGCAAAATGAGCTGACCAAAGCTTATATGGAGATCAGAGACCGGAAGTGTAGAGAGCTCTTTGGCATACCTTTAGAGGAAGCCAGTATCGCTCAACAAGAGGTATTGATTGATATGTATCCTCAGAACATCTCTGAGGCCAACCCGAAAGAGTACGGTAAAAAAGATAAGTAACGAGTACAGTATGAGCAGATTTACGAAAGATGGAAGCCGCGAAGTACCGGAGCTAAATACCATGTCATTGCCTGACTTGATATTTGCCTTCCTATTCTTCATTATGATGGTGACCTCAATACGTGAAGTAACTTTGATGGTACAGATTGCTCTCCCGCAAGCTACCGAGCTTACCAAGATGGAGAAAAAGTCGCTCGCTACTTACATTTACATGGGTGAGCCACTTCAGATGTACCAAGAAAAGTACGGAACTGAGGCTACAATTCAGCTCAACGATCAGTTTGCAACCACTGCAGACATCTTTGATTATATCGCACAGGAAAAAGCGTCAATGTCAGAGGCGGATGCCCCTTACATGACTACGATCCTCAAGATTGACAAGGATACCAAGATGGGTTTGGTGACTGACGTTAAGCAGAGATTGAGAGAAGCAGATGCACTAAAGATCTTCTATAGTGCACTACAGAGAAAGGAATAATACCCTTTATATAATTGATTGATATGCTCCCGCCTGACTATTGAGGTGGGAGCATATTTTTTTGCCCACTATTGCAGCCTTCCTCCATACTCGCACTCATTGACAGATTCCTAAACCAATTCATTATGTCAGGTGACCACGAAGAATCAACCGTTGAGGAACCCCGTCTCCATAACAATCTCTTCACCAACTGTTACACAAAAAAGCCCTACCCTCCCGCCTGCGGATCAATCCATATTTCTCACCTCCTCCAATTTAATGCGTGATCTGATTATGGCTCCGATCTGTTTAGCTTGCCCAATTCATCACCCGAAATATCGGGAAAACAGGCATTCCCACCACCACCGACCTTAGGGTCACACTACACAACGTAGCCAATATATTGTGTGCGACCTAAAGGTCGGGGGGGGGGCTGGGGTGACGTCGTTTCCCGGGGTCAACACCTCACGTTGGCTACCGCCAACGTTCGCCATTGACCACCGGGCTACTTAGATGCGACCCCTCCGGGGTCGTCCGACGTATCACCGATTCGGGGTCGATTCGTAAGGTGACACACATATATGGCGTGGGGAACGACGTGATCCCAGCTACTGTGACACATATATATACGGTGTCAATGGTCAAAACAACGACCCCCATCGGACTATATATTTTTCGTAAACGGTCGAAATAACGGCGACCCCGTAGGGGTCGAATCTATTTAGCCCGTGTGTCAGAAGGGTCTGTCGGCACCAGCCGATAGACCCTTCTGACCTCGGGAACCTGCGTCACCCCCTCTCTTCCGACCTTTAGGTCGCACCACCCATCGCACCCCAATATATATGGTGCGACCTAAAGGTCGTTGGAATTAAAAAAACGTCGTTTCCCGGGGTCAACGCCTCACGTTGGCTACCGCCAACGTTCGCCATTGACCACCGGGCTACATAGATGCGACCCCTCCGGGGTCGTCCGTCGTTCCCCCGATGTGGGGTGCGATCCGTGGAAACATCGCGACCCCATTCATTTACGTAAATATGGCAATTATAACAACGCCGACCCCCATTCGTTTCACGTATATATATGCCACGAATGATCGAAACAACGGCGACCCCGATGTGGGGTGCGAATAGGTCGCGTCGCGCGTATATATATAGTGTCATTGGGGGGAACGTCGGACGACGCCCACATCAAATCAGACATATATATGGCACAAACGGGGGAAACGTCGGCGACCCCGTAGGGGTCGAATTTAAATAGCCCGTGTGTCAGAAGGGTCTGTCGGCACCAGCCGATAGACCCTTCTGACCTCGGGAACCTGCGTCACCCCCTCTCTTCCGACCTTTAGGTCGCACCACCCATCGCACCCCAATATATATGGTGCGACCTAAAGGTCGTTGGAATTAAAAAAACGTCGTTTCCCGGGGTCAACGCCTCACGTTGGCTACCGCCAACGTTCGCCATTG
>JAUNLZ010000024.1 GCA_030532005.1 Porphyromonas sp. | reverse complement strand
ACCGCATATTAACCGCGGCGAGTCGGCCGTCTAACTTCGGCTAAGTTACTACCCCACCCAACGCCCTGTACCATAGGGGGTTACAAAACCACCGATTCAGACATCGTTCTTAACCTCAAAAACCAAATGTGATAATACAATTAACAGTAATTAATGGGTGTCGCTGATCCCACACATCGCACACCATATAATCACACCATATAATCACACCTCTCTATAATCACTCCTTATAATATAGTGCAACTTAAATTTATTACCGCTGAGAGGCACCGAGACAGAAACACTTCTCATTCTACATCTACACGCCAATAGGCGTGACCCGGCGTGTCGGATTGTTTGTTATTTCTTAATAATTGTGTAGATTTGCACAATCTTTGGGTGTAAGGCTCAGAGAGCGAAAGGCATATAAAATATAATCGATATAAATATATGAGTCAAAAGAAGCGGGGCGAGCAAAACGCCACAGAGAAAATAGAGGAGGGTGCGATTGAAGCGATCAATAGATCGGACGAATTTATCCGTAACAACCGCAAGACCCTTATCGGGGCTGTAGTAGCCGTACTCGTAGTCATCGGGGGTATCATCGCTTATCAAAGTTTGTACAAGCAACCTCGCGTACAAAAGTCGCAGGAGGCTATTTATAAGGCGGAACACTACTTTGGCATTGATTCTTTTGCATTGGCTCTCAACGGTAATGGCGCCGATGTGATCGGTTTTCTTGGTGTGATTGACCAATACGGCAACACCGCCAGTGGCAATCTCGCTCAGGCGTACGCCGGTATCTGCTATTACCACCTTGGAGATTTTGAGACTGCCATCAAGCACCTCAAGAGCTTTAAGTCGGATGATGTCATGGTATCACCCACGGTTTATGGTCTGATCGGTGACTGCTATGTAGATATGGGTAGGACCGAGGAGGCTGTCAAGTACTTCGAGACCGCCGCTCAGCGTGCCGATAACGATGTCCTCTCTCCGCTATTCCTTATCAAAGCGGGTATCGCTCACGAGGCGCTTGGCAAGTCGGACAAGGCCAAGGCCAATTATCAGACTATTATTGATAAGTATTATACCTCTCCTCACGTAGGGGAAGCCCAAAAGATGATCCAAGCTTTGGAGCTTAAGTAAACTCCTAAGAAACACAATAATACGATTAAAGGCAGGTGCTCGTTTGAGTATTCTGCCTTTAATTTTTGACCGCTGTAAAATATATGAAGAAATATGTTGCTATTTAGCGAATAAAGTCTATATTTGCGTAAGAGTATGCGTAGCGTCAAATAATAGTACACCGCTTCGGGGGGAGTAGGTATCGGGAGCGGGTGTCATGTGATGTCAACTCACCTATAAGACGGGTCTACTCAAAACCCTTTAAGAAGACAATATAATAAATCATTAAATTAGATAAGATATGAATATCTCACACATCGAGCATTTAGGCATTGCTGTTAAGAGCATCGAAGAGCACCGCCCATTTTACGAAAATGTATTGGGTTGGAAGTGTTACAACATTGAGGAAGTTGCGGATCAAAAGGTGAAGACTGCATTCTTCAAGGTAGGTAGCTCAGATACCAAGATTGAGTTGTTGGAGCCTACCGGCCCCGATAGCCCTATCGCCAAGTTTATAGAGAAGAAGGGCGAAGGTATCCACCACGTAGCCTATTGTGTAGATGATACCGACAAGGCGCTTGCCGAAGCCAAGGCAAAAGGTGTACAACTGATCGATGAGCAAGCGCGTCGCGGTGCCGAGGAGTTGATGATCGGCTTTATGCACCCAAAATCTACAGGAAGGGTGTTGACAGAATTCTGCTCCCATCCTGAGGAAAAGTAAGTGACGTTTTACAGGTAGATTATTTATTGATAACATCTTGATATTAAAGTCTTGAAATATGAGTACTCAGGTTGAGAAAATACAGCAGCTGATTGAGATGCGTGCCAAAGCACGTCTCGGCGGCGGTGAGAAGCGGATTGAGAAGCAACACGCAAAGGGCAAAATGACTGCCCGTGAGCGTATCGATATGCTCCTCGATAAAGGTAGCTTTGAGGAGATGGATATGTTTGTGGAGCTTCGCTCTACCAACTTCGGTCTCGATAAGAAAAAAATATTGGGCGACGGCGTGGTGACCGGTAGCGGTACCATCGGCGGTCGTTTGGTTTACGTTTTTGCTCAGGACTTCACGGCTATGGCAGGCTCTCTCGGTGAGATGCACGCCGCCAAGATCTGCAAGGTGCAGGATATGGCTATGAAGATGGGCGCTCCTCTAATCGGTATCAATGACTCGGGCGGCGCGCGTATCCAGGAGGGTGTCAATGCACTGTCGGGATATGCCGAAATCTTTGAGCGCAATATCCTTGCCAGCGGTGTGGTGCCTCAGATCTCCGCTATCTTCGGCCCTTGTGCCGGCGGTGCGGTTTACTCTCCCGCTCTGACCGACTTCATCATTATGGTTGAGGGTTCGTCATATATGTTCCTCACCGGTCCTAAGGTGGTGAAGACCGTAACTCACGAGGATGTAACCCAGGAGGACCTCGGTGGCGCTTCGGTACACGCATCGAAGAGTGGTGTATCTCAATTCTCCGTTCCTACGGAGCAAGAGGGTCTCGAGTTGATCCGTCACCTCATCAGCTTTATCCCTTCCAACAATATGGAGGAGGCGCCTGCAGTAGAGTGTACCGATCCTATCGATCGTATGGAGGAGGCGCTTAACAGCATTATCCCCGATAATCCTAACAAGGCGTACGATATGTACGAGGTGTTGGGCGCTATCATCGACAACCGCGAGTTCTTGGAGGTACACAAAGACTTTGCCGACAATATCATCTGCGGATTTGCTCGCCTCGGCGGTATGAGTGTGGGTATCGTAGCCAACCAGCCAAAGAGCAAGGCAGGTTCATTGGACGTTAATGCCTCTCGCAAGGCGGCGCGTTTCGTGCGTTTCTGCGACGCGTTCAACATTCCTTTGGTGACTTTGGTAGACGTTCCCGGCTTCTTGCCCGGTACCGGTCAGGAGTACAACGCTGTGATCACACACGGTGCCAAGTTGCTCTATGCTTACGGAGAGGCTACCGTACCTAAGGTGACCTGTATCCTGCGTAAGGCTTACGGTGGTGCATACATTGTGATGAGCTCCAAGCACCTGCGTGGTGATATCAACTACGCTTGGCCAAGCGCCGAGATCGCTGTGATGGGACCAAGCGGCGCCGTAGAGGTGGTATTTGCCAAGGAGGTAAAAGAGGCTGAGGATCCCGCTGCCAAGGCGTTGGAGATGGAGGCTGAGTACCGCAGGGCATTTGCCAATCCTTACAATGCTGCATCTTACGGTTATATCGACGACGTGATCGAGCCACGCAACACCCGCTTCCGCCTGATCCGCGCCCTTCGTCAGCTCCAAAACAAGCGCCTGACTCTGCCTGCCAAGAAGCACGACAATATCCCATTATAATAAACCGAGAGCGTAAAAGAGGAATAGATTATGAATATCAAACTTCCATCATCGCAAGATGTATATGCCGCTATTGCAATGGCGCTCTACGAGACTCTCGGGACGCCGCATGACCGTGAGAGTAATGTGATTACGATTGATGATGCCAAGAACCGCCACTCCGCTTGGAGTTCCAAGGCGCTGACCCTGCGTCAGTTGCCCGAGAGGCGTTAACCCGAGAGGCGTTAATGAGTAGCACAAAATTAGAAATATAGAAAATAGATAGTTATATGAAGACTTTTGACTATACCATTAATGGGGTAAAGTACCAAGTTGAGGTGGTAAGCATCAAAGAAAACATAGCTGATGTAAGAGTAAACGGTGCCGGATATACCGTAGAGCTTGACAGGTCTTATGACATTGACCAGGAGGCTTGGGCCGCCGCTACTCCTAAGGCTGTAGCTCCCAAGGCCGCTCCGGCTCCGGCCGCAGCTCCCGAGGCTGCGCCTGCGCCTGAAGCGGCTCCCGCAGCGGCTCCCGCCGGCAGCGGCAAGGGCTCTCCGCTCAAAGCTCCACTGCCGGGCGTGATTACCAATATCACTACCACAGTAGGTGCAGCGGTCAAGAAGGGACAAAAGCTGATGGCTCTGGAGGCTATGAAGATGGAGAATGACATCAAGGCAGACAGAGACGGTGTCGTGACCTCAATCCAAGTAAAGAAGGGCGATACCGTACAAGATGGTGATACCCTTTTGACCATCGAGTAATTTCGTTCGTTACAGAATTGCTGGATAGAAGACTATTGCACGGTAGCCCATTCGTTATCGTGTGAGAGTCGTGTTTGATAGTCTTGTTTGATAGAGATTGCATTGACCCGAATATGGTGGATAGGATAGATGAGACAGATGAGACGGCGGTACTCTATGACCGTTATCTGTCTTGCGAGATGGAGGTGTGTACGGATAGTCGGAAGGTGGTCCAAGGCTCGCTCTTTTTTGCCTTGGCAGGCGAAAACTTTGACGGCAACCGCTACGCTCTTTCCGCACTTGACAAGGGCGCCAAGTATGCTGTGGTCTCCGACCGAGAGGTGGCGGAGCGGGATCCTCGTTGTGTCTGTGTGAGCGATACCCTTATGGCCCTCCAGCGTTTGGCGCGGCACCACCGTATGCAGATGCCGGTGCGGTCGGTGATAGGTATCACCGGTACCAATGGCAAGACCACCACCAAAGAGCTGTTGGCAACGATATTGAGTGGTCAATCCGATACTCTTTACACTGAGGGCAATCTCAATAATCATATCGGCGTGCCGCTGACACTCCTCAGGCTTCGGCCGCACCACCGATTTGCCGTCATAGAGATGGGGGCGAGCAAGCCGGGAGATATCAAGGAGTTGGTAGAGATCGCTTTGCCTACCGTCGGCCTGATTACCAATATCGGTCGGGCGCACTTGGAGGGTTTCGGGTCGGTAGACGGTATCCTCCAAACCAAGAGCGAACTTTTTGACCACCTGACCGCAGCCGGCAACCCTTTCGCCCTCAATCTTGATGACCCGCTTCTCTTCGACAAGTGGCACGGATTGCAGGCCTTTGGCTACGCACTTCATAATCGTGAGGGGGATCTTTACGGAGAGGTGCTCTCCAATGACCCTTATTTGCGACTCAAAGTCAGTTATCGCGACAATGAGTATGAGGTGGATACCCGACTCACCGGGGTTTACAATGCGTATAATGTCTTGGCGGCCTTGAGTGTGGCTTTGATGTCGGGGGTGACCTTGTCTGATGCTGTTGCAGGCGTAGCGGCTTACCGTCCGTCCAATCACCGTTCGCAACTCATAGTGGGGACACACGGCAGGAAAATCATAGCCGATGCCTACAATGCCAATCCGTCCAGTATGCAAGCGGCGCTCCACAACCTCTATTCTCAGAAGGCACGGCTCCACGTAGCCATCTTGGGCGATATGAGAGAGTTGGGAGCCGACTCCTTGGCGGAGCATCAATCGATTGTCGCTTGGCTCAATAGACATACTGAGATTGAGACGCTGCTGTGTGGCGAACTCTTTGAGTCTGTGGCAACGGACGGTATGCGGCTCTATCGTGACGTCGCAGCCTTGCTTACAGAACTCCAACAGTCGGCGAGTATTCCCCCGGAGACCACCATTTTGGTCAAAGGCTCTAACGGTATAGGGTTGGAAAAGGTGCTGCCCCTCCTCACCCGACTCATCAATCAATAGTCTATGGATCACGCTGTATTGATAGCCTTGGGGCTTACTCTCTTTGCCGGACTCTCCACCGGTATCGGCAGTGCCATCGCTTTTTTCACCAAACGTACCAATACCGGTATGTTGTCGCTCTCCTTGGGATTGTCGGCCGGTGTGATGCTCTATATCTCCTTTGTAGAGTTGTACAACTCGGCACTGACCAAGATGTCTGAGATCTACGGCGATACGCAGGGTCAGCTCTATGCGATGCTCAGTTTCTTCGGCGGTATCTTGTTGATTATGATTATCGACTTCTTGGTACCGGAAGACGACAACCCCCACGAGCCGGCACAGGTAGAGGAAATCTCCAAGGTCCATCTCAAGCCCAAATCGACAGATACATTGATACGTACCGGTATCCTCTCCGCTATAGTGATAGCGATACACAACTTCCCGGAGGGGATGGTCACCTTCCTCACGGCGTTGGAGGAGCCGTCTCTCGGTCTGCCCATCGCCATAGCGATAGCCATACACAATATCCCCGAGGGTATTTCGGTATCCGTACCGATTTATTACGCTACCGGCAAACGTAGCAAAGCGTTCTGGATTTCATTCTCCAGCGGATTGGGCGAGCCTTTGGGGGCGCTGGTCGGCTACTTGGTATTGCGGCCGTTCTTGTCAGAGAGCCTCTTCGGGATACTCAATGCCGTCATCGCCGGTATTATGGTCTACATCTCTTTGGACGAGCTTCTGCCCTCTGCCGAAAAATACGGCAAACACCACTTGGCCATCATCGGGGTGATCTTGGGTATGCTCGTTATGGCACTGACACTTATAGTCCTATAAATCATTTGCCCTTGTGGACAATTTTAGTAAATTTGTGAGTGCTAATGTTAATGAGACTGTTATGACTATAAAAACCACAAATATCTCAAGCAATGGCATTCGTGTGCTCCTTATCTATACCGGAGGCACGATTGGTATGGTCGAAAACCCCGAGACCCAAGGGTTGGAGGTGTGCGACTTTGCCTACGTTGCAGAGCATGTACAAGAAATCAATCAACTCCCGTTTGGTATAGACACCATCACCTTTGAGCCGCCCTGTGACTCCAGTGATGCAGGTACCGAATTGTGGGTGCTGATCGCAGAGGTGGTGACACGATATTACAACGACTACGACGGCTTTGTAGTGCTTCACGGCACCGACACTATGGCATACACTGCGTCGGGGCTCAGTTTTATGTTCGAAAACCTTACCAAACCAATCATACTTACCGGTTCGCAAGTGCCGATAGGCAAGCTTCGTACCGACGGTAAGGAAAATCTGCTGACCGCCTTGGAGATCGCCGCGAGTAATGATGCTTCCGGTAAAGCGTCCGTCCACGAAGTTTGTGTCCTATTTGACAACTCCCTACTGAGGGGCAATAGGGCCACCAAGACCAGCGCCAACCAATTTAACGCCTTTCAATCTCCCAACTATCCCAACTTGGCGGAGATAGGTATAGACATCGACTTTTGTAGCTCAACCATGTTGCCTTACCCCCAAAAAGAGCTCAAGACCCACACCAAGTTGGATACCAATGTCCTACTGCTCAAGCTCTTCCCCGGTCTGATGCCCGAGGTGATCGAAGCGTGCTTCGATGCTCCGGGATTGAGAGGTATCGTGTTAGAGACCTTCGGCAGCGGCAACGCGCCCTCCAACGAAAAGTTTATGTGCTTGATCAAGCAAGCGGTGCACCGTGGCATAGTGGTGGTCAACATCACCCAATGCCCTCAAGGACAGGTGCAGATGAAACGATACGAGACCGGTCGCTCCCTCCTCAGTGCCGGTGTACTGAGCGGCTACGATATGACTGCCGAAGCGGCGCTCGCCAAGCTGATGTACCTGCTGGGACGCTATGACAATAGCGACGATGTCAAACGATTGATGAGGGAAAATCTGAGGGGCGAGATCACCATCTAACAGAGGCGTGGAAGGAGCGTACGGACCACTTTTTAACCAAGGCTCGGCACCCCGTCTGTCGTTGGTCAGTATCAGCAGCGGCAGTTGTGGCAATTGTGCCATCCTCTCCTACGGCTCCAAGAGTATCATCATAGATGCCGGCGTAGGGATACGTCGATTCCAACAAACGGTCAAAGCCAAGGGACTTGACATCAGTGGGGTGCAGGCGATATTTATCACCCACGACCACGCCGACCACACACGCGGCGCGGTCAGGTTGGCCCACCGCTACCAATGGCCGATCTATGCCGGCCCGGGAGTGGCCGGGGCATTGATCAATCACCGATACGCCTCTGCCGAGTTGGGAGCTTACCTCAAACGGATGGAGGTCGGCGCCACTGTACGGATAGGGGAGATGGCCGTCCGCTCCTTTGAGGTGCCCCATGATGCGACGCAAAACGTCGGTTACGCCGTTGACACACCGGCGGGACGCTATACCCATATCACCGACATCGGCGAGGTGACCCCCACCATCATCCGAGAGATCCGGGCCGCCAACTATTTGGTATTTGAGAGTAATTACGATACCGAGATGCTCCGCAAAGGACGTTACCCCTTTTACCTCAAAGAGCGTATTGCAGGCGGGCGGGGGCATATCAGTAATGACGCATCCGCCCAAGTGATAGCCGAGCACTTGCAAAAGAGTACCCGCTTCTTGGCGCTCTGCCATCTGAGCGGCGAAAACAACACCCCCGAGCTGGCATTGGAGACCCATCGGAAGAAGATGCGAGTGACCTACGACCACGAAGCCAACGGCCTACAATTGGTAGTGCTCAAACGCAACGAGTGCTCCCCCGTCTACCACCTCACGAAAGAGCGATAACCCCAACCCCGATGGAGCATCGGCCTTTCGATTTAAGGTCGTTCGTTTAGTGTGGGCAATTTTGGTACTTTTGTTACTATATAAAGGAGTAAAAAGAAGAGATGGGAGATATAGTACTAAAAGGTGTAAGGGTCAATAATCTTAAAGGGATATCCATCGATATACCGCGCAATAAATTGATTGTGGTGACCGGACTGAGCGGCAGCGGCAAGTCTTCGCTCGCTTTTGATACGCTCTATGCCGAAGGGCAGAGGCGGTATGTAGAGAGTCTGAGCGTCTATGCCCGCCAGTTTGTCAGTAAGATGGCGAAGCCCGAAGCCGATCTGATCAGCGGCATACCGCCGGCAATCTCTATACAACAGAGGAAGTTTAATAAGAGTCCGCGCTCCACGGTCGGTACCGTGACGGAGGTTTATGACTATCTCCGGATGCTCTATGCCCGTATCGGCAAGACGATCAGTCCTGTCAGCGGTCAGGAGGTCAAACGTCATAACACGCAAGATGTGATTGACTTTGTCAATTCATTGCCCGTAGGTACGAAGTATATGGTCTGCGCGCCGATGACGGTGCCGCAAGGGCGTACCTTGGAGGAGCATCTGCAATTACAGCTTGCCAATGGGTTTAGTCGTCTCTTAGTCAGTGACAAAGCGGTGAGAATCCAAGACCTATTGGCAGACACCGACTTGCCTAACCACTCCAAGAGCGGGCTTTACTTGGTGATTGACCGATTGGTGGTGGACCCTGACAATATGGCGACCACCAACCGTTTGGGTGACTCCCTCGAGACCGCTTTTTTTGAGGGCAGAGGTACCGCCGTCATCACCTGCCCCGAGGGGGAGCGGGAGTTTAGTGACCGCTTTGAGTTGGACGGGATCACTTTTGAGGAGCCGACCGACAAACTTTTCAGCTTTAACAACTCTGTCGGCGCCTGCCCCACTTGCGAGGGCTATAGTCAGGTGTTGGGCATTGACGAGGATTTGGTCATTCAGAATAAAAACCTCTCCCTCTACGAAGAGTGCGTGATGCCGTGGCGAGGGGAGAAGATGAGCGAATGGCTCAAGGACTTTATCTATAAGACCGAAAAGCTCGACTTCCCGATACATAGACCGTACAAAGACCTCACCGAGGAGCAGAAAGACCTCCTGTGGAATGGCAACGGCATACCCGCCCACGGATACAGTCGCGAGAAGATCTACGGTATCAATGACTTTTTCGCTCACGTTGAGGAGCGTCAATACAAGATGCACTATCGGATTATGTTGGCGCGCTACCGCGGACGCTCCACTTGTCCCACTTGCAAAGGGAAGCGACTTAGGAAAGAGGCCCTCTACGTCAAGGTGGGCGGCAAGGACATCTCACAGTTGGTGCTGATGCCTATTTCTACCCTTCGGCAGTGGTTTGCCGACCTCCGACTCTCCGATCAAGATCGTAAGATCGGTCAGCGGCTGTTAGATGAATTGACCGCCCGTATCGCCTTCTTGGACGAGATAGGGTTGGGCTACTTGACATTGGATCGGGTGGCGGGAACGCTGTCGGGAGGAGAGGGGCAGCGCATACAGCTTGCCACCTCATTGGGCGGCGGATTGATAGGCACGCTCTATATTTTAGACGAACCGAGCATCGGTCTGCACGCACGCGACACCCATCTACTCATCAATATCATGAAACAACTCCGAGATATGGGCAATACCGTGGTGGTGGTCGAGCATGATGAGGAGGTGATGCGGGCCGCCGACCTGATCATCGATATCGGCCCCGAGGCGGGTATCGGCGGCGGTGAAGTGGTCTTTATGGGCGATCCCAACCGCCTCCCCCCAAAGGCTCCCGGCTATACGGTCAGCTATCTGAGGGGCGAGAGTCGGATCCCCTGGCCCGAGAAGCGTCGCACCTACAATAAGAGCATCACGGTGGAGGGCGCCTACCTGCACAATCTCAAAGATATAGATGTCACCTTCCCCCTCGGGGTCATCTCCGTAGTGACAGGCGTGAGCGGTTCGGGCAAAAGTAGCTTGGTGCGGGAGATCTTTTACGAGGGGGTGGAGCGTTTGATAGACAAAGCGCCGCTCACCAAGATTGCTTGCAACAATATCCGAGGCAGTATCTCGGCGGTCAAGCAGGTGGAGTATGTAGACCAAGACTCTCTCGGGATCTCTACCCGCTCCAATCCGGTCACCTACATCGGAGTGTACGACAGCATACGGCGGTTGATGGCGTTACAACCTTTGGCTCGGCAGATGGGCTTTACCCAGCAGTATTTCTCATTCAATACCGAGGGCGGTCGGTGTGAGACTTGCAAAGGCGAAGGGGTCATCACCATAGAGATGCAGTTTATGGCCGATATGTCTATCCCTTGTGATGAGTGCCACGGCAAACGTTTTAGGGACGAGGTGTTGGAGGTGGAGTTTCACGGCAAAAACATCTATGATTTGCTTAACCTCTCCGTAGACGAAGCGATCGCCTTTTTCGAACAATATAAAGATGAAAACAGCTTTGTCCCCAAAGTGGTAGATGGGTTGCAAGTCCTCTCGGACGTCGGCTTGGGTTATATCAAGTTGGGACAAAGCTCCAGCACCTTGTCGGGAGGCGAGAGTCAGAGGGTCAAGCTCGCATCGCACTTGATGGAGAAGGGCAAAAAGCCTACACTCTTTATCTTTGACGAACCGACCACCGGTCTGCACGTACACGATATCCACGTCTTGCTCAAAGCGTTTGCCGCTCTGATAGAGCAGGGACATACCATCGTGATTGTGGAACACAACTTGGAGGTGATCAAGTCTGCCGACTATCTCATCGACTTGGGTCCCGAGGCGGGCGATGGGGGAGGACAGCTGCTCTACCAAGGGCCGCCCGAAGGTCTGATGGAGGTGGAGGAGAGCTACACCGGCCGTTTCTTGAGAGAGAAGTATCAGCAAGACCACTGACCCGATGCTGACCGAACGTCATCTGCACTACATTTGGAGCAATCGGCTCTTTGATCGGCTCACCATTGCCGATCAATCGGTGGAGGTGGTCGATACGGGCAGGCTCAATAGCCACGACGGCCCCGACTTTGAGATGTGTCGCTTGCGGATGGGCGGTATGGAGTGGATCGGGAGTGTGGAAATCCACAAACGATCATCGGAGTGGCGCGAGCACCGGCACCACTTGGATCCGCTCTACAATACCGTGGTGCTGCACGTGGTGTTGGAGGATAATAGCCCCTCATTAGATGCCGGCGGCAGGCGGGTACCTACCGCCCTCCTCTCCATAAGCCCGAGGATACTGTCGCATTTAGAGCGGTTAGAGCTCTCCAATCAGTCGCTGAGGTGTATGCCGGAAGTGTCGGCGCTCGGTGCCGTAGAGATTTTAGACTTGGCTTTGGAGTTCCTGCCGATGCGGATGGAGCAAAAGCTGCAATCCCTCCGCAAGCGTTCGGACAGCGACCACTACAATTCCATCTTTTACCTCACCTTGATGCGATACTTGGGAGCGCACCAAAACAATGCGGTGATGGAGCAAGTGGCGGCATCCCTTCCCTACGCTTATCTCAAAAAGCACGCATCCGACCCCAAAGCTATAGAAGCGATGTTGATAGGCCAAGCGGGGTTGCTCTCGGAGGCGCCTCGTGATGCCTACGAAGCTCAGCTATTGGAGGAGTACCGATTTTACAGACAGAAGTTTGATCTGACCCCTATTGACAAAGGCGCCTTCCGATACCTCCGGCTGCGTCCGGTCTCCTATCCCCCGCGGATGTTGGGTATTGTGGCGATGATTTTGCACGACGAAGCACGACTGATGGAGGCGCTGACTCGGTTGGATCCCGTTGAGATCAACCGCTGCCTGAGCGTCCCGCCCGATGCCTACTGGCAATCGCACTTCGACTTTGGGCGGGAGCTGCCGTCACCCACGGGCGGTCTCGGCAGGCAGACGCTCCGCAGCCTGATCATCAACGCGGTGATCCCGACCGTCTACTACTATGCGGGACAGACGGCCGACCGCCGTTTGGCACAGAGCGCCATTGATTGGCTCTACCTCTTGCCTGCCGAGAGGAACCAATACCTGCGGCTGTTTGAGCAAAACGGCATCACACCCCGACACGCCGCCGACACCCAAGCGTTGTTGCAATTGTACCACAACTACTGTCGGCCGATGCACTGCCTTAGGTGCCCCATCTCAGCCCGTTACTTCCAATACCTCCGTCAGTCCGATTAGTACAACAGTGCCTGTTGCAGGTGGCTTTTTGCCCCTCTGCAACAGGCACTGTCGCTATTACATCAAACGGTGTGGTTAAAACCAGTAGCCGGAACTATTGTGTCCGGGGGCGTCGAGCCTTTTCAGATAGGCGTCGAGCGCCTCTTGGCGAGAAATTCCGTAGGCGTGAGCTATAGCGTCCAAGTAGGCCAGTTCGTCCGCCGTCATTTCTTCGATATTCTCCGATTCGAGATAGTCGTAAGTGTGGGCATAGATGGTCACCGGTACTTCCACCTGTACTAACGGCCGAGACTTGGCGGGTCGGTCATAAAAGGCAAAGGGGGTTCCTTTGGCATTCTTGCCGATATTCGAAAGATCGGCAAGTGTGATTTGGAGGGTAAACCGGCTCTTAGGTACCAAGAACCCGAAATAGCCTTTATGCCCGATCGGGTTTTGATCCCCCACCACCTTGGCGCCGTCCTTGATGCGTGCCGTGAGAGGATCGGTGTCACAATAGATATAGTTCATCACCTGTTGATCCTCGGTCAGCCCCTTGATCTCCGCTTCGTCTCCGTCAAAAGTAGGAAGGAGGTCGTGAGCCGTAAAGAAGTGTTGCACTTTGGCGGCATTCTCGCCCCCGAGCACCTCCATAGTAATGTTGCGCTCTTGGGCGTCAAAATAATCAATCCAAAAGCCGATGGCAGCCGCCATCTCTCCGCTCTCATCCTTGCCGCCGGTGACAATCAGTCGACGGTCCGACTCCGGCGCCAATGCCATAGTGCCGTCAGCTTGCTTACGATAGACAAATTTGTGGAAACGCCTCATATACTTTTGCCCCTCAGGGTCGGCTGTTTCGTGAAATCCGTATTGACCGTGCAGGTGTCCCTCTATTGCCACCACCTCTATACGGGCGATATCGGGCAGCACGGTCGGTTGCTCTTTGGTGTCGCTGTCACAAGAGGAGAGCAAAGCCATGATTAGTAATGGCAGGAGGTAGATATACTTTTTCATATCTCTGTTTATTATCTGATTGTTATTGGTTAAGTACTTGAATAGGCATTCGTAGGTCGAGGTCGTATTGACCGTTGGCGGTCCAATTGCCCGGCCGGTAAAAGGGCGAGGCTTCGCCTTTATCATTCCATTTGCTGCCGCGGGCGTGCAGGAGCCTCACACGGATGCCGAAGTCCAGCCCCGCCGTTTTGAAGCGCATCACCCCTTTGAGTCCGATAGGGTTTTTATCGCCAATCACCTTGGCGCCGGTAGTAAATGGGGCGTCCCAAGGGTCGGTGTCCAAATATCGGTAGTCGATAACGTCGAGCGGACTGTCGTAGTCGCCGTAGTCCACCGGGATAAAGAAATGTTGGTGTATGCGGTCCTCGCCATTGGTAGTGTATTCGCCGTTAAGTAGGTCGCCCTTCTTGCCGTAGTGCTTGAGCTGCACGAAATAAGGGATGTCGGCACGGACTTGCACCGGTTGGCTCTGTTGCCATTGCGTGGTCTCGTCTGCGGTAAAGGTGATTGCAGGCAGTGAGGTATCGGGTGTAAACCGATCTCCCTCTATAGTGCCGGGCGTAAACGTCACCTCTATCCTGTGCGTGTCCTGGTGGTTTTTGACCGCTGTTTCGTCCACCGCCTCACGAGGCTGACAGCCGATCAGCAGCCCTATGAGGGCGGCGACGGCAATGGCAACAGTCATTGTCTGTTTGGTATTCATATCGCTATAATCTTAAAATTGATAACTGATCATCATCTTGATATTTCTGCCCAGATCGTGGGCGTAGTATCGGGCGAGATTGGTGTACTCCTTATACTCTTTGTTAAAAAGGTTCTCAACCGATAGTGTATAGGTAACCTCGCCGTGTCGGAGCGCTTGTGTGAGACCCGCCCTCAAACCGACTAAATGATAGGCGGGAGGGGCAAAGGGGATCAAATCGGTCTCCGGGTCAAACCGTTTTTGCTCCGCCGTATATTTGTGTTCGAGGGCCACATAGCCCCCTTGGAGCAGGTCAAACCTCTTTTTGAGTTCCTGTTTGATGTGGAACGGCGGGATGTAGGGGAGGTAGCGGCCGGTGCTACTCTCTGCAGCCCACAACATTCCGGTCGATAGACTGTACGAGAGTCGGGGTAGGGGAGTGACGGTCACTTCGGCATCCGCACCGTGCAGGGTGGCCGAGGTTTGTCGGTATCTAAAGAGGGGATAGACCCCGGAGACCAAACGGTGGTATTCGCCCGTCGGCTCTTGGAATATGTAGTGGTCTAGCCATTGCAGATACCCCTCGATATCCAATCGCACCATATCATTGGTATAGTTGAGCGAAGCAATCCATTTGAGGGCGCGTTCGGACTTCATCGGATCCGAACCTACTATATAAATACCGCTCTCCTGGTCTATACCGTTGCTGTAGAGTTCGGCCACGTGGGGCGCTCGCCAAGCGGTTCCCAACTGGGTACGCAGAGTGACCCCTCTGCCCAAACGTCTATACAGACCCAAAGAGTAGGTAATGTTGAACTGCCGTTGGGTACCCCCATACGCCCGACTGTCGTAGTCGATACCTGTGGCGGAGAGGTAATTGCCGTCGGTACGGATACCGGCCTCCGCACCCCATTGATCGGTGCTGTATTTCCCCATCACAAACAGTCCGCCACCCGCCTCTATGTAGTTGGGTATCATCGGCACAACGCCCGTTCCCGGTCTATTGTAGTTGTTGGTATACGAGCCGGAGAGACCCGACTGCACCTCCCACGGAGAGGTGGGATTGTACTGCCACAGCACCTCGGCTTGCAGGTTGTGCATCACCAAGTCAACTTCCGGGATGTGGCTCAGTTTGTTCCGCCTCAGATGATACTCTCGCCTGCGGTCACGTTGGTAAGCCAAGTGGCCCGACACCGTTTGCTCTCTATTGATGTGATAATGCCCTTGCAGTTTGGATAGCGTATGGCCGACCGTGTGGTAGCCGTAGTCAATATACCGAGTATAGGGGGTGAGTACTTCGGGGTCTGGACGCCCTGCCTCTATCCGCTCTTTGAGTAGGTCTATATTACCCATCTGCGCACCGAAAAACACCCCTTCTTTCTCGCCGAAATGATTGACCAAGAGCTGCAGTTCCGCTCTGTCACTACGTTTGCCGACAGCTCCTTGCAGATTGTATTGGCGGTGGCCGGTGTTATTGAGCAGGTATTTGGCGCTCCGCTTGTCTCCGCTGTTGGAGTAGGCGCCTCGGAGTCGCCACGCCCAAGACCTTTGCTTTCCGAAACTCCCTTCAAGGGTAGCGGACGTACCGTACCCAAGTCCGTTGGAGGTACCATAAACGGCGGTCGACCCGGCCAATCGCTCTCCTTGATAGGGAAGGACAGCATCTTCGGTCAGGATCACACCGCCAAGGGCATCGGCGCCGTAACGTACACTCTCCGCCCCTTTGAGTACCGAGATCCTGCCCACCTGCGACAGATCCATCTCCGGCGCATGACTGTGTCCCCAAAGTTGTCCGCTGTACCTCACCCCATTGTCGAGAAGGAGGATGCGGTGTCCGTGCATGCCGTGTATCACCGGTTTGCCCGCCGATGCGCCGTTGCCTATGATGCTGACCCCTCTGATGCCTTGCAGCGCTTCCCCCAAGTCGGCGCCGATCTGTTCCCTAAGCACCGAGCTTCCGAGGCTCTGCCCCACCGACGCCCTTCTTACCTTGTTGAGGCGGGCGGTGACCACCAAATCGTGCAGTTGCTCCGGCTGTTCCCTCAATACAATTACTTTGGGCGCCATCGCTTTCAGACGCTCCACAGTCATTTGCTCTGTCTCAAAACCGATGTAACTAAAGGTGACCACCACATTGGGAGCCAAAGCGTCAGGGATAGAGATGATGCCGTTGAGATCGGTCACATGCCCGGTATCGGCATACTTTACCGTGACGCCGGGCAACGGCTGATGCGCGGCATCGGTGACCAACACGGTCAGACCCTCTGCCCGTGCCGATAGCTCCCCGCCGGTCGACAGCAGGAGCAGTGAGACCATCGCAAATAGTCTCCTATATATATGTGTCATATAGAATTGTTTGTATTACGAAACCTTATGGGACGCGCCTACCGACAGTCGCCCCAAAACAGTCCGCCGACAGTGTCGGTCGGCTTACCCTCTCATCGATATCAGAGTCAGAGTGCAGGAGGTGCCCGTAATGCAAATAAAGTGTGGGGATCGGAGAAGACAACAGCGACAAGCCTTGCCGTTTGCAACCTCTGAAATGTGGTCACAGGTACCGATATATCCATCGGCGTAGATGCCGAGAATGGCGATACCGAAAGGACAGTCAGTAGACAGAGCTCATCATTGGTTGGCTCGTCCGCCCCGTGGTGGGTCTGTTGCCGGTTCTGATGATGGATGTGGTGATGGATGTGGTGGTCGGACAGCGTGTGCAACACCGTCGCCCCTCCCAACCAAGCCATCACGGTCAAGAGTAGAGAAGCGATAAGGACCACCCTTCGTTGGGGTAGCGGTATGATCTGATTCTCTTTTTCCATCATCCAAATGACAAAGGTAGCACAAACGCCGCCCCCTCCAAAATAATTAACGATTGTTGTCCGCTACCGAGTCAATGACCCGCTTACCGCCTTTTAACGTTAACACCCATTAAATACACTGTCACAATCCGCCGAACGGTCAATTTTTGTCGTCTAAATTCGCCCCCTCCGAGACCGCACCATATATATATTGAGTGTGATGGATGGTGCGACCTAAAGGTCGGAAGGGAAAGGGTGACCTATTTTCCCGAGGTCATCAATACCGACCGGCTAACGCCGATCGGTATTGATGACACACGGGCTATTTAAATTCGACCCCTACGGGGTCGTCCGTCGGTTCCTCTCTTTCTGTGTGATTACGTCAGGTCACGGTTGGTATCCCCGCCGTATTAAATATGGAGTCAAAAACGATGGCGAACCCATCGGATCACGTATATATGGTGTCAATGGTGGAAACGACGGCGACCCCGGAGGGGTCGAATTTAATTAGCCCGTGTGTCAGAAGGGTCTATCGGCGTCAGCCGATAGACCCTTCTGACCTCGGGAACAGATGTCATCAAACGATA
>JAUNLZ010000023.1 GCA_030532005.1 Porphyromonas sp. | reverse complement strand
TCGGCCGTCTAACCGTGGCGAGTCGGCCGTCTAACTTTGGCTAAGTTCGGGTCTCCCCCATGCCCCTATAAACCAAATAGTTAGGAGAGTGCCGATTCCCCCGCCCTCAAAATGCACCAAATGTATAAAAAATGCCCGGTTGGGGCATTCGATATCCCCTCTTCTTCATCTTCCAACTCACCCATACTCACTCAATTTCCTATCCACACGAAAAAAGGACTGACCCGGCAACCTCCATTTCTTGGGTTTTGGATTATCGAGCGGACTCGACCTTTGTAGAGCCGCCGCCAAGGGCTTTGTATAGATTGATCTGCGATTGGATTTGACCGAATAGATCGGTGGTGTACCCTAACTTCGCCGTCAGTAATTGTTGCTGTGCTGTGAGTACTTCCAAATAGGTGGCGGTACCTAACGTCATCAGCTGAGAGGTGATCTCGACCGCCCGAGTCAGCGTCTCAATCTGACGTGTGCGGTTATCTATTTTGGTTCGGTAGCTCTTAAGGCTGTAGAGTTGGTTGCTCACTTCGACCCCTGCATTGATGAGCGACTGTTGAAACTCTATCGTTGCTTGCTCTTGCTGCGCTTTGGCTATTCGGAGTTGTGCTACGTTGCGACCATTGTTAAAAATCGGCTGGAATAGAGTGCCCACAGCATTGCCGATAAATGTAAAAGGGTCGACAATGACCTGTCCCAAAGCGTTGGTCCAGGCACCGGTGGCGGTCAACTTAATGGAGGGCAAAAAATCGCTTCGTGCTCTATTGGCACCATAGTAAGCCATTGCCAAACGCTCTTCGGCCATTCGTACATCGGGTCGATAGGCCAAGAGTTGTACAGGTAGTCCGACTTCCACTTTCTCCACGAAAGGTTGGTCGGTAAGAGTGCCGCGCTCTATCTGACCGGGTGGCAATTGGAGTAGTGCCGAGAGAGCATTCTCCACCGTTCTTTGCTGTTTAAGTAGGTCTACTTTCATATCCAAGAGTGCAAACGTCTGTGCTTCGGCTTGGGCGATTGCCGCTTCGGTGATATTGCCTGTCTCTTTCAGTATGCGTAGGATACGTAGGTTTTCCTGCCATGTAGTTATGGTTTCCTCTGAGATTACCAACTGTTGGTCGAGCATCAGAAGAGTGTAATAACTATTGGCAATAGCGGCGATGATATTGGTCTGTACCAATTGTACTTGAGCTTGTACCATCTTGGTTTGGTGGTACTGCTGCCGATGGCTGTTGCGGAGCTTGCCAAAGAGGTCTATCTCCCAGCTTGCCGTGATGGGGAGGTTGTAGGTCCACTGCTCGGTATTGTGGGTGTACTGTCCGAAGGGTGCGGCAGAGATATTGGGCAAGAAGCCTAATTTTGCTGACATAAGTGCCGCTTTGGACTGTTCCAATCCCAATTGCGCCACTCTGAGGTCGGCATTTCTTTCCAACCCTTGCTCTATCAGCCCAACCAAATAGGGGTCGGTAAAGAACTCTTGCCAAGTGAGGTCTGCCGAGTTGTGTTCCGTCACAGCCAAAGTGTCGGACGGTGTGTCGGGAGAGCGAAACAGTCGCTCCACCTTGATCTCCTCGGGGCGTTGGTAACTGCCGTAAATACCGCAACTACTGAGTCCGCTACCGATCAGGAGTGCAGATAGGATTAGTAAGCTATTTCGTTTCATTGTTCTTCTTTATTTGGCTCCTCAACCACTATGGGATTGACCTTTTCTTGTAGGTTTTGGAATATATAAAACAGTCCGGGGACAAAGAATACTTGGATGATCACACCAATCAGCATACCGCCAATAGCGGCAACTCCTAAGGAGTAGTTGCCCGATGCTCCGGCCCCGGTCGAAAAGAGTAGCGGCAATAGACCTATGATCAGTGCCAAGGAGGTCATAATGATCGGACGCAATCGTGCGGCGGCGGCACCCTCTGCCGCTCTGGAGATAGACATCCCCCTTTCGCGTCTTTGGCGTCCGTACTCAATGATAAGTATGGCATTTTTCGCCAATAACCCGATGAGCATAATCATAGCAATCTGTACGTAGATATTGTTTTCGACTCCGAAGATCTGGGCAAAAAGGAAGGTGCCCATCAGTCCGAAGATCACCGACACAATTACCGCCAACGGCAGTAAGTAGCTCTCGTACTGGGCGGAAAGCAGCAGATAGATAAATATCAAGGAGAGGAGCAATACCATGACAGTCGAACTGCTGCCGCCGCTCTGTTGCTCCTCGCGTGTCAGCCCTGAAAACTCGTAAGAGTAACCGGAGGGCAGGGTCAGATTTGCTACTTCTTGCACGGCGGCAATGGCTTCGCCCGAAGAGTATCCGGGTGCCGGAGTGGCATTGACGCTGATGCTATTAAAGAGATTAAAGCGGTCGATCACCTGCGGGCCGAGCTTTTCTTTGATTGAGACAAACTGTGTAATGGGCGCCATCTGATTGCCGTTACGGACGTAAATACTGTTGAGATCCTCCAAGTTGGCTCTCGCGTCGGGTGCGGCCTGCATATAGACGCGATAGAGTCGGCCGAAGGAGTTGAAGTTGGAGACGTACATACCGCCCACATAACCTTGCAACGTGCTGTATATGGTTTGAGGGCTGATACCGGCCATCTTGAGTTTGGCGGCGTCTACCTCTATTTCATACATCGGGAAGGCGGGATTAAAGGTGGTAAAGGCTGCCGCTATCTCGGGTCTCCGGTTGAGGGCGCCAATGTATTCTTGTGCAATCTGGAAGAACTCCATCAAGTCGCCTCCCGTCTTGTCTTGGAGCGATAGTGAAACTCCACCCGTAGCACTATAACCCGGTATGGTCGGTGGCACAAAGGCAATCACATTGGCATTGGGTACGCCCCTAAATAGTCCCATCAACCGCTGTTGTACCGCCTCGGAGGTGGAAGAATCTCCCTTCCTCTCGCTCCACGGTTTTAGTTGCACAAACAGTGTACCGTACGAGCTGCCGATACCCGACATCAGCCCGAAGCCGCTAAACTCAATCACTTTCTCTACCTCGGGTTGGCTGCGGATGATATCGCTCACTTGGTAAATCGCCTTAGAGGTTTCTTCGAGTGCCGCCCCGGGTTGTAGGGACACTTGCACCATCAGAGCGCCATTGTCCTCAGTCGGCACAAAGCCGGTGGGTGTCTTGTATATCAAAAAACCGGTGATGGCAATAGCAATTGCAGTGACTCCCAAGGTGAGTCCTTTTTTGTGGGTCAGTCGCTCTATGGCACTGCGATACTTGGCGAGCATACGATCGTATGACGTATTGAACGCGATATGGAACCGCTCGATAAAGGCGGGTCGTTTGCCGGTCTCGGGATCTGCGGAGCCTTTGAGGAATACCGCACACAAGGCGGGCGACAGGGTCAGTGCATTGATTGCCGACAAACCAATGGCAATCGCCATGGTGATACCAAATTGTTGGTAAAAGACCCCTGATACGCCGCCGATAAAGCTGACGGGAATGAATACCGCCATCATCACCAATGTGATGGAGACAATTGCTCCGCTGATTTCGCTCATCGCGTCTATAGACGCTTGGCGTGACGAGGTGTAGCCGCGGTCGAGCTTGGCGTGTACCGCCTCTACCACCACGATGGCATCATCTACAACAATGGCAATAGCCAATACCAATGCACTCAACACCAAAAGATTGATACTAAATCCAAAGAGTTGAAGGAAGAAGAACGTACCGACCAACGATACAGGTATAGCAATGGCGGGGATCAGTGTGCTTCGGAAGTCTTGCAAGAAGATATAGACCACCAACATCACCAAAATAAACGCTTCGATCAGGGTGCGAAGAACGTTGCCCATAGCGGCATATAAAAAGTCGTTGACGTTGAGACCGTAGGAAACGGTGATCCCCGGCGGCAATTCGTCTTCCATATCAGCCATCAGTTTTTGTATGTCCTGGACCACCTGTGTGGCATTGGAGCCCGCCGCTTGGTTGACAGAGATACCGACCGCATTCTTACCGTTGACGGTATTGCTGACGGAGTAAAAGAGCGCGCCCAACTCTACATCGGCAACATCCTTGAGTCTGAGGACCTTGCCCGACGCATCGGCCCGCAGTATGACCTCTCCAAACTCCTCTGCATTTTTTAGTCTGCCTCTTGTGGTGAGGGTATATTGGTAGGCTTGGTCGCCTTGTTGTCCCAGCTCTCCCGGCGCCGCCTCTATGTTTTGCTCATTGAGCGCCATCACCACATCTTGCGGCATTAGATGGTATTGGGCCATCACCTCGGGTTTGAGCCAAATACGCATTGTATAATTCTTGGCACCGGGTACCGATGCTTCTCCCACACCGGAGATACGCATGATCTGTGGCAAGACATTGATGTCGGCGTAATTCTGGAGGAATAGAGGATCATACCGATCCTCCTTATCCTCCAATACCACCATTGTCAAAGTGCTTGCCTGACGCTTGATGACGCTCACGCCTGCTCGGGTCACTTCGGCCGGGAGTAACGCCTGGGCGCGTGTCACGCGGTTTTGCACGTTGACCTGTGCCATATCCGGGTCTACGTCAGACTCAAAGTAAACCGTAATCGATGCACTGCCGGCATTGGTAGCCCTCGAAGTCATGTGGGTCATCTTCTCCACACCGTTGATCGCCTCCTCCAAAGGGGCCAATACAGAGTTGATTACGGTCTCGGCATTGGCTCCGGGATAGTTGGCGTGCACTTGGATTGTGGGAGGCGCAATATCCGGGTATCGCTCAATAGGCAGAGCGAAGATGCCTATCACTCCCAAGATCACCACGAAGATGGAAATCACCGTGGAGAGTATGGGGCGTTTGATAAATCGATCTAATCTCATAGGCTTCCTCTCTTTATAATTCCTCCTCTGCGTATTGGATGGTCATACCGTCACGGAGTGTCACCACGCCGTTGGTGACCACCTTGTCACCGCTCTTGAGCCCCGATGTCACTATGTAGTTCTTGCCGTCATTTTGCGGCAGTACCTCTATCTGAGTTGTATGCACCTTACCCTCTCCGTCAACGGTATAGACGTAGAGGTTGTGTTGCAGTCTAAAGGTTGCCAACTGAGGCACCTCTATCGCGTTGTCAATGGTGATGGGGATGATGACATTGCCTGTGCTTCCGCTCAGTAGCTTGCCGTCCGGATTGGGGAAAAGTACTCTGACATTGAGCGAACCGGTGACGGGATCCAATACGCCGCTCACCGTCTGTACCTTGCCCGGGTGTTCATAAACCGAACCGTCTATCAGCCTCAATTGCAATTGGGGCAACGACTCTAACGCCTCTTTGATGCTTTGGCCGTTGTTGGCGAAACTGAGTACTTGGCGTTCGGTGATGGAGAAGTGGGCAATCATCTCGCTGATGTCACTCACTATGGTCAAAGGATGTGGATTGGTCGGCGAAACAAGGCTCCCCACACGGTAGGGGATATTGCCTACTACACCATCTGTGGGAGCGCTGATAACTGTGTAGGATAGCTGTTTGCGCGCACTCGTCAGCTGGGCTTTAGCTTGTGCCAAAGCTGCTTCGGCACTCGCCAGTCTATTCTCAGCTGTCTGTAGCGTGTAGTCACCGATAATATTTTCGTCCGCCAATTGTCGGTTGTTCTCTGCGGTCAGGCGAGCAGTTGCAACTGATTGTGTTGCCACCTCTACAGCCGCTGTTGCAGCATTGACCGCTTCTTGATACTGTATTTGATCCAAGACAAAGAGTGTCTGTCCCTTGCGGACTCTATCCCCTTCGTCAACCGCCAATTGTGTGATCGGACCACCCACTTGTGGGCGGATCTCCACATCCAATTTACCCCTTAGAGTGGCGGGATAGCTTTCGCTCACCGTCACCTGTTGGGGCTTGATGACTCTGACCGCATACGTTGTCTGCGAACCGCCATTCCCTTTTTGTCGTTTATCTCCCCCGCCACTACAACCGCTCAATACTAAAGCCCAACAAACCACGAATGTCGTCGTGATTTGTGTACATCTACCTTTCCACATTATTATTAAATCTTGATGGTTAAATCAATAAATGACCAAATATGGCCAATGAATGACCCCCTTGACCGCAGAGTCGGACGTCAGAATCACAAGCAAAGTTATCTAAATTAATGGAGCTTTTGCGCCTAATTAACCTCCTTTGTGAGTTTTTAGTTAGATGTAACAAGCTGTCTCTATGGGGTGCTGAGTGCATCCCTAAATGAATCGAGGGAGGTCACCGATCAATCGGTAACCTCCCTCAGACTCATTTATCGTATGGTCAATATCAGCTGACTCGGATACTCCGTCCCACTCTAAGGGTGGTGCGAGAGGACATATTATTGAGTTTGCACAATTGACTGACCGTTGTGTGATGTCGTTTGGCAATTGCAGATAGGGTATCTCCCTTCTTAATTCTATACATCTGTACCTCTCCCGCTTTGCCGGAGTGTCCCGCTTTGGCACCCACACCGGTACCGCCCTTATAACCGTTGGCCAGACAGAGGTACTCGTTGGTCTTTGGGATACCGTTGCTAAAGTTGATGAGATGATCGGGATTGAGCGCCTGTCCCAAGTATCGAGTCTCAAAATGGAGGTGCGGACCGGTGGAGCGACCGGTATTGCCGCCCAATGCGATAGGATCTCCTGCACGTACTACCTGATTTTCCTCAACCAATAGTTTTGAATTGTGACCATAGACCGTCTCCAAACCATTGGTGTGGCGGATGACCACATACCTGCCATATCCACGGCGGTCATAATCAACCATTCTGACTTTGCCGTCAAAGGCCGCCCTTACCGTATCACCAACCGTCAGCGATATGTCGATACCGTAATGCATCCTCCTAAAGCGACGACGATAGCCGTACCGACTGGTGACACGCTTGATTTCGTCAAGGGGATATACAAACTGTGACAGGTCTACCACGAAGGAGTCGGGTACCTCGGCCTTGATAGTCCCTATAAAAGGATTGACGGCCTTGCTGTGCCAAGATGCCTCGCCGTAGAGATCGATAGAGGGATATTGTAAATCTTCCTCAGTCACTACATTGTACCCCATCGTCTTGTTGATGGACTTGGTGTACTCCGAGAGTTTCTTGTTGTTTTTCAGAAAGCCGTCATTATCAGCCAGCAAAGTGGCTACTTCCGAAATCCCACAATCCTTTTCTGTGGGTGGCGCTGTCTCCGAGTCTAACTCGGTCTTTTGCTTTGTCGGCACTCGGTAGTTAGGCACTTGCGCACTCGCTACACCACCAAGTAAGACGAAAAAGCAGAAAGTTATAATCCTACTTGTCATTACCTTTTCAATAAGATCGAAAATATCAACAATTTCTAATTATTCAGAATATAGACAATCGCAAGAATTACATCCAAAGAACGGTACCGTGACAGTAAAAAGTAGACGCTTTAAGACAGCTACGGCAACATCTCCACAGATGCAATCCATCCAATCGTTCGCAAGATACATATAATTCTCCACTCCAATAGTTAATTTCTAAGGTATTTCTCTCCTTTCATAGTAAATTAACTATTTCTCAATAATATATAACCACGATTGAGATAAAAGGAACGGGTGATTGGTAAAGACGCTCCGATGCCCAGACGTTAGGCAGATCTCAAGCTCAGAAGAGTTTAGAGAAAAGCCCCTTCTTTCGTTGTTTACCTTCTTTGCCGTATGAGGAGCGGTAACGCTCCATCATCTCTAAATGTATATCGTCCACAACGTGAGACTCGTTGGAGGGTGTTGTAAATGGAGTGCCGTCAGAGATCATCTTGTACATCACTTTCCAGTCGGGCAATCCGCCGATGGAGCGATCGTCAATAAAAATATCGGCCTGAAGCTTGCGTGAGAAGTGTCTGTCCGCCGTCTGCTCTTCGGGGTAATTGCTATTGACGGCATAGAAGACCAGACCTCGAGCCTCGCACCAAGCCAATGCTTCGTCCAACAACCCTTGCTCGCGTACCGTCCAAAGAATCAAGCGGTGACCATCGCCCAAAAGACGCTTCAGTACCTCAACTGCACCGGGGATCTCTCTCCCGATTTTGGGGTATTCGTGGGTGACTATAGTACCGTCAAAGTCAACGGCAATCGTATATTTCTGCTTGGGTGCAGTGGTATTATCTTGATTCATTACTCATCCTCCTTTGCAACTAAAACGACGGCAAGCTTGCCACCGTCTCGGTGTCACACTCAAAAACTCACCCGCAAAGATACCAAGATTAGGGCAACCGACAATCACCACTCCTCCCGCCCGACGATAGATATCTGCATTTCGGAAATTGCTGATAGGAGATGTGGGTGCAATGCTAAACGTGAGTAGTCTCTCTTATATAAACAAAGGTGACCTCCCGGATGTTGGGAAATCACCTTTACTGTTTGATGCACTCTAAAGCGTTTAACGCTCTTTGAGTAGGTATATAAGTACGGGGAAGTGGTCGCTGTATCCGTTGATAAATGAATTATTCTCAAATGTACGGTGCGGGTATCCTTTTCGTTTGCCCTCTTGCGTGATGAGGAAATCGCGATCGAATACTTCCATCTTCCAAAGTCTCAAGCCGCTCTCCTTGGAAATCAAGTGGCGGGAAACCATCATCTGATCAAAGAAATTCCACTTGTTTTGATAAACCAATGTCCCGACACCCTTTTCGAATAGTGATGCACTTGGGTTGTAAAGTCCTTGGTTGGGAACCTCGCTGCGTTTTTTCTTGGCGTTGAGTACTTCGCTCACACTGACATTGGTGGGATCGTCGTTGAGGTCACCCATAATCACAATATTGGCATCGGGATCACTCGCCTGTATCTTCTGTACTATGGAGAGGGTGGTACGGGCAGCCGCTTCGCGAAGCGGACTGCTCTTGGAGCCGCCGTATCTTGATGGCCAGTGCAGCACGATGAAGTGGATCTGTTCTCCAGCAATCTTGCCGTAGGCGTGGAGCTGGTCACGTGTGACAAAGTCGGGATTTTCGTCCCACTTAAATGGGATGTACTCGTACCTCTCCAACTCAAAGATATTAGGGTTGTAGAGAGCCGCTACATCGATACCGCGTCTGTCGGGGCCATCTTCGTGGATCACCTTTAGGCCCATGCCTTTGATGGCGTCTCGAGTCACAAGATCCTCCAACACTCTGCGGTTTTCGATCTCCGATGTGCCGATAAATGCAGGCCCATAGGGGGTGTTCTCTCTCCCCAAGAGGCTGATCACCCGTGCGAGATTGTCTAACTTTTGCTCGTACTGCTTCTGTGTCCAGGCGTATGGCCCGGTTGGTAAGAAATCGTCGTCACCGGAATTGTCAGGGTCGTCTTGGGTATCAAATAGGTTCTCCATATTGTAAAAGGCAATGGAGTAGGTATCGTACTGTTTGGCGGTCGTTGTACCGACCGTCTTGGTGGCACCGCAGCCGGTTAGGCCCAATACCAACAGTAACGTCAGTAGCCCATACCAATGATCTTGCAAATGCTTCATAGTCTAATATATATAGCTAATCTATACAGTCTAATCAATTGAATGGTTTTACTCGATGGTGATATCATCTACCATAAGATCCCAAGCGGCTTCTTTGCCGACCTTCAGGGCAAAGAAACTGCCGGATGTGGCTAATTGTAGACCTGAAATGTTGAGCGTCACTTTGACCCACTTGCCTTTTGTGTCAATAGTACCGTTGTATCCGTTTTTTTCTGTCGGCTCTACCGTCACATCTCCCGAGCCTGTGACGTCACCTAAGTTAAATGGTGTGTATGCTCCATCATTGGTGTAAACATTAAAGGAGAGTGATTTGCCTTGGGCGGTACCCTTAATGTATAGAGTGATTTTACTTGCAGTTGCCGGACTTCCTGCGGGAACTGTAGCGGTAAAGACGTAATCGTTGTTTTCAGGTGTAACTTTGATCTGCATCGCTTTGCCTGTCACTCCGCCATCTACCTGGGTGGCGTAATCTTTGAGTCCATAGCTGTTAAGGGCACCGGTAAATGCTTTCCAGTCATCAAAGTTGGAGCCTGGGAAGAGAAGTTCTGCTGTACCGGGTGTGGGATCGGGATCGGGCGTAGGATCCGGGGTAGGGGTAGGCGTTGTGCCGTCGGCTACCTTACCGCCGTCGCTGTGGACTTTGAGTTCCTGTACTTGCCAATTGGCAGAGCTTTGGTCGGTGCAGAGGTATTTAAAGGCAAAGACCACTTTGCTCTGTCCTAATGATGAAGCCGGAATGTTGAGCGTGCCACTCTCTACATAGGTCCAATCTGTACCTGCGGGATAGTTGGGGATATTGATCTGTGTCCAAGTGGCGGTCTTGACATCACCTGTGTAGTTGTTGGAGACCCAAACCGTCTGCTCGGAAGTCATCTTTGATACATCACCTTTGTTGATGGTGTGCTTGAAGGTGATGGACATACTTTTGGCGGCGGAGAGGTCAAAGACGGGGGAGACCAACCAATCTTCATTGGCATTGCTTTGATTGTTTGCAAAACCGGACATGTTGGCGTTCTTGAACTGTGTATTGGCCCTCCATGTCTGGGCACCACTGACATTGACCGCTGTCATCTTGCCTAAGTCGGCCGCAAAAGTTTCGCTGTAAATCACCGCACCTGTTGCGGGTTCCTCCGGTTTAGGTGTATCGGTATTGCCTCCCGAGGTCTCAGGCTCTTTGCCGCTAAATCCGAAGCAGTCATCTGCAGTGCGGAGGAAGAGTTGGTAGTCGCTGTTGAACTTGGAGAGGATACCTACCACTGTGCCATTGCCCTTTGGCAATAGATCATTGGCAAAGGTGGCGTATTGGCTGTTGCGTACGGAGAGTGTTTTTCCGGAGCGATCCTTGAGCGCGCGGTTGACAGCATTGAGGTTGGAATCGGCGAAGGGCAGTACACCGCCTTTGTCAAAGTAGACGTCCTCCAACTGTATCAGTGTGCCGACCATAGCGTCGCTTAGTGCCCCGATGGTGGTTACTGTTGGTTGGGCGTTGTCGGCATTAGGCCATTTGTCCTTCAATACCTGCTTCTTGACGATTTCGTACGGGATGCGGTTGCTTTGAGTCGCCAGCATACCGATTTGAGTCACGCCTCCATAAGAGGTTGCGGCGAGACCTTGCAGTTTGATGTAGACCTCTTGTCCGACGTGATAATCGTTGGCGATATTGTTTTGGTCAATACCGATAGAGATACCTCCGGTGGCATCCTGCACATAGATCTGCTTGTATATATTTCCTGAGACATCATTGCCTACCACTACGGCACGGATGGCAAAGTCCTCCTCTATCAATTGGCCCTCTTTGGGGAGATTTTTGTATTTCTCTTTGTACTCGGCGATGGTGATGAGCCCCTCGTTGCCTACGGTCACTGTCGGCTCTGTCAGTAGAGGTGCATCGTACTCACGCTCACAAGATGCGAGACCAAAGGTGAGCGACGCCAATAGAGCTATAATGGATGTTTTATTGAGTTTCATATACTATTTATCGATGTTTAATGAATTACCAATTGTAGCTTGCGTTGAGGAAGAAGTTGATCCCCTGCATATAATAGTGTTTATTTGTAAAGCGTTCGGGGTAATCAAGGTTGATACGACCTTGTTCGTAACCGCCGGTGCGGATCTCCGTGTTGTTGAGCAAATTAGAGATAGAGAAGTTGAAGTTGATGCGGTCTCTATTCTTGAGATAGAGGATCTTGCCGATACTTAAGTCAACGGTGGCACCGCCCTTAAAGCGCTCTTGTGTAGTGTATTGCAAAAAGGCCTCGTATTGCTTCTCGTTGTGTCCGGTGACACCCGGAGGGGTGATGCCGGTATAGTTGGACGCCAATCTACGGATAGGGGCGGGGTCGATATGGTTGTAGCCGAAGCCATTGACATTGACGTTGAAGAACCAATAGTTCCAGAAGTATCCAATGCCGAAGGTTCCGACCATTTGCGGTACACCGCCTAAGTAGAGGTTTTTCATATACACTCGCTCCTCCTTATTCATAATCTTACCGTTGGTACTATTCATTACGCCCATAGGGTCATTGTTGTAGTAATACTGTGCGGCGGTACCAACCAGATTAAAGGTGAGAGCATCGGTCGGTTTGTACTCGATACCGAGCTCCAATCCTCTGTGTACTTTATTGACCCCGTAAAGGGTGTGGAGTACGAATGTACGTTGCGTATCATCATAATAGGCAACCTTGCTCATGTCGTCCCAAAAGCCGGTGTAGTAGGCAGATACACGACCTTTGACCTTGGGGGTGGAGAAGATGTAATTGAGATCGACACTCGCAATCTGTTTGCTCTTGAGTACAGGTGCAACATTGTCCGAAATATCGGGCGATACGTACATCTGACGCTCTAATTGTGGACGATTGAGGTAGGAGGCATTGGCGGTCAGGAAGTGTCTGCCGCTGATCTTGTAGGTGATGCCCGCCTTAAAGTCAAAGTTGATAAAGGTATGGAGCTCACCCTTACCGAACGAATTGTCGGGGTACCTGCCGTTACGCATCATACCCTCTCTTTGTATCGTGTTGAGGGCTAATCGGGCGCCGTAAAATAGGTCTACCTTGTCATACTTGTGCCTGCTCTGTGTCCATAGTCCGACATTGTAGATGTGATAGCGGTAATCGTAGCCAAAGGTATCACCCTCCCAAACCCGTCTCCCGGGTCTGTTGAGGTCATTTTGCACCACCATATCGTTGCCGGCAAAGTCACGCTCGGCATATTTGTCGTTGTCTAACAGGTACTCGGCTCCCAACAGGTCGTCAACGGTCTTGAATTGCTTGGAGAGCGAATACTTAAACTCTAATCCGGCGTCTAATGCCACAAACTTGGATAGTTGGGTATTGAGCGTGCTGTTAAAGGCGATTTCGCCCAAGTCGCTTCTTCGTTCCTCGACCATATAGACTGCCGAGCCGTCTCCGTTTTGATTGTTGAGGTAATTGGCCATATATAGGCGGTCCCAATCGATTTGAGAGATATTGAGGTTACGCCATTGGTATTCGTAGTATTTCTGTACATCGGGTGCTCCCGTGAAGTAACTGGGGAGGTATCTGTAATAGTCGGGTCGTGGGTCGGCACCATTGTACCAGTTGAGTGCTGAGCGACCGTACCTATTGTAATGCGCACCGATACCGGTGGTTAACGTAGTCAGATAATCGGGTTTCCAAACGTGAGATACGATAAGCGTGGGATCCCAGCTTTTGACCACTCTGGAGTTACGTTTCTTGCCGTTTTGCCAGCCCCAGTTGGGGTTGTAGGTGTTGTTGCAGACCAATTTGAGGGCTTCCTCTACCGAAGAGCCTTGTTGTCCTCGCTCCACGGGCGATCCAAAGGTGATGACGCTGAGGCTGTGTCTGCCGTTGTCCCAAACCTTTTCAGCACCCAACATATAGGAGATGTTTTTGTAGAAGACCCCTTCGATAGCCCCCTCGTGAGAATATCTGCCGCCTAACGCAGCCGACAAAGCCCAACCGTTGTCCATCAGACCGGTGTTGTAGCTGAGTATGGTACGTGCGTAATAGTTACGATTGGTACCGGATAGTGTCAATTTACCGCCCCTTGTGTAGTTGGAGGGTCGCATATTGATATTCTCCGATCCGCCGATGTCTCCGAATGAAAAGGGGGATGCCCCGAGATAATTGATGCGGTTGCCATTGCGGGTCATATCGTTGAGGGCACCGATGGAGGAGTAGTTAAATACCCCTCTTACCCCTTCGTTAAAGTTGATGCCATTGATGTACCTCTCCTCGTAGTTGCTCTCGTAACCGCGGTTACGGTGTCTGAATTGCGAAAACTGGTAGCCGGCATTTTGCAGATAGACATCATTGGTAAATATCACCATGGTATTGGCGGACTGTCCGCCCCCTTCGTCATCTATCTGATCCAGATCGATATTGTCTACAATTCCTGCAAAGTGTGCATTGTCGTCCACTTTGTTTTGGAATAAGAGTATGGTACCGATGGAGTTTTCTTTGTTGGCGATAATATTAAAGTTGAGTTCTACCGTGGTGTGTAGAGGCGAACTGATCAAGAGCTTCTCATTCCCCGGTTTGACGTTGAGGAAAACGAAGCTGCCGTCAGCATTGGTTGTGGTCTGCTGGTTGCTGTTTTGGAGGGTTACCAATACGCCTCCGACTCCATTCTCCGTACCGCTATCTCGTACCACGCCACGAAGTATGGTTCCCTCTTGAGCGACAAGAGGGAGAAGCGAAAAGGAGATGAGCAAACAAGCCAATACCATCAGCTTAGTAATTCTTTGCATATCTCTATTGTTAATAAAGTTGATTAGTCTTTTCAAGTGTTTACGTCACACGTCCACTTCAATTGCTTGGTAAATATATATAAAATAATGATAGGCTCAGCCACATAGAGCTGTGGTTGGAGCCTATCATTACTATTTAAGACGTTGTGGAAGATTTACTCGATAGTGATATCATCAATCATCAGATCCCATTGCGCTTCCTTACCTACTTTAACGGCAAAGAGATTGCCCGAAGAGGAGAGTTCCAATCCTGCGATATTGAGGGTTACCTTGACCCACTCGCCTTGAGTGTCGATGGAGCCGGCATATTGGTTAGTTGAACTGGGTGCCACCATAACATCGTTGGTGTCCTCTACGGTTCCTAAATTAAATGGCTTATATTCTCTGTCACCTGAATAGACATTAAAGGACATAGACTTACCTGCTGCAGTACCTTTAATGTAAAAAGTGATAGCGGTAGCTGAGGTTGGGGATCCTTCCGGCGCTAATGCAGTAAAGACGTAGTCATTCTTTGCAGGTGTACCGTTGATGTGTAGAGCTTTGCCGGTGTATCCGCCATCGGTTTGGTTAGCGTAGGCTTGCAATCCGAAACTGCTCAGATTGTCCAAGAAAGCCGCCCAATCGTCAAAGTTTGAGCCGGGGAAAAGGAGTCCGGGAGTCTCTGGAGTTGGTTCCGGATCCGGGGTTGGCTCCGGATCGGGAGTTGGGGTGGTGCCGTTAACCAATTGACCGCCTGCACTCTCTACCTTAAGGTTTTGGATTTGCCAGCTTGCTGAGCTTTCGTCCGTACAAGTATACTTAAAAGCAAATACTACATTGGCTTGTCCGAGCATCTCGGCAGGCATATTGATGGCACCGCTCTCTACGTTATTCCAATCTGTGCCGGTAGGATAGTTAGGGATGGTTACTTCGGTCCAGGTAGCGTTCTTGACATCGTCGGTATAATCGGCAGATACCCAAACGGTCTGCTCGGATGTCATTTTACTAACGTCTCCTTTGTTGATCGTGTGCGAAAAGCTGATAGCCAGGCTGGTTGCATTAGTCAAGTCAAATGCAGGAGAGATCAACCAATCCTCATTGGCATTGCTCTTTCCGTTTGCATAGCCGGACATATTAGCGTTTTTAAACTGGGTATTGACTCTCCACGATTGATCGCCAAGGACATCCTGTGCCGTCATCTGACCCAAACTTGATTCAAAGGTCTCCGTGTAGATGGTCTCAACAGGAGCGGGGGTCTCGCCACCATTTTCGTCGTCACCGTTTTCGTCGTCACCGCCGATGATGATGGTTTCGCCGTTGGAGCCACCATCCTTCCAAGGATTGATTGTTGCCCCCTCAATCACGATTGGCTTGCCCTTGCTATAGTTGATATCTACGGTGTATCTATTGCCGGACTCTGTATTGGCGATCTTCAGTGCCGCCTTGTACTCTTGGCCGTCGATAGTAAATACCACCTCCTTATCGGTGAGGTCTTGCGGAGGCAAGATCATCATACCCCGGTAGTTGCCGGCACTCAGCATTTTGATGTCGACCATAGGGTTGCCGGCCTTGGTACCGGTGATTACTTTGCCTTGAGTCAAGTCCAACACACCGTCAGTGATGACTCCGTTGAGGGTAATCGTACCGTTGTTGATTGCCGTACCGGTAGCTGTGATATCAAAGCGAATCAATGTCAAAGCGTGGTCAAATACCAAATTGGCTGTAAGGTTGTCTTTGCTGATGCCCTTGACATTGTTAGAGAAAAGTACATCGATGTTGGCGGGATTGCTCTGATCTGCCGTATCAAAACCGTATTCGGTGGTAGTACCTGCCGCATAAGGGTAGTAAGAAACCAAGTCGTAGCTACCTGTGCTGCCGATGTTGATTCCCTCGGTTGCCGAAGTAAAATTAACACGCGTACCACCCGTTGCCGTTGTGTACTTGGCGTTGGTGGCGAAGTTGGTCTCGCCGAGTGTTTGACCCGACTCTACGGCATAAATACCGATGGCGTCGGACACCTCCCAATTCTCACCCGCTACACGCGTGCCGGGGTTGGTGATGTTGGACGCCACCTTGAGATTACCTTTTTGTACTTCGTAAGGGTTGTCTAATTCACAACCGCAATTGCCACTCTTTTGGCAAGAAGTGGTCAGAAACGCTCCTGCAACGAGCAGCATTCCGAGTTTAGTCATTGTTTTCATATTCAGTTCTTTTTTTTATGATGTAATATAATTACCAGTCATCACTATTATTCATACTCTTGACGGTTTTGCTCTCCTCTTCGGACAAGAAGGGGAAGAACTTCACCCCTAACTCCCTCTCAATATCGGCCACAGTGCAAGTGTAGTCAAACCACTTCGCACCCTTGGGCGGAGCCACATTAGGCATCTTGGCGGCTATTGAGATCCATTGACCTCCTTTCTTTTTCAACAGTACCTTCCAGGTGTGAGATGGGATAGGGCAGGTCTTACCGTCAACATCCCTTACAGTACCGGCACCCGGCATTAAGGTTGGGCCACACACCACATACATAGTATCGGTCTTGAGAGCGTTCTTTGCCCAATCGTTTTCACGACCCTCCAATTGTTGCCATATACCACTGTTTTGGTTGCCGTTTTGCGGAATCATATTGGTGAAATAAAACGTGGTCTCATTAAGAGCCTCTGTGGCCCTGCGGTTGTTGCTTGCCAACATATGTCCGCGGCTGTATCCTGAGATGTAGGCTTTGGTCAGGTTCATCTGATATTGCCGGGGTATCTCCGGGTCGTATGCCCAAGCGTTGGTGCGATCTACACTACCGACACAGTCGTAGTACATCGGATAGGAGACCATATACGGCAGGCGATTCTCCTTGCTGTAATAGATGGTGTAGTTACGTCGCGATCCTCCGGGTGTGGTGCCGCTTTTGAAGTAACTGTCCGGGGCATTGTGCTGTTGGATATAAACATCCTCCATCTCGCCCTTTCCGATGAGCACCTGCTCCATATAGTACGCACTGTTGCTAAATTCATCAGGGGTAGGTAGAGGATCCGGTTGCTCTGGAACTTCCTCTCCGGGTACCGTGTTTTCGTCACCTTTTTCCCAAATGTCAATGGTAGCATCCAAGAGCTTGACCCCGTTGCTGTGGATCTCAAATGTACGTTTCTCTTTGGTGCCGGGCTGCATCAGCCGGCTCGTCTCCTCTTGGTAGGTATAAGAGTCACCCCCGATCTCAAAAGTGTATTGGAGGTTTTTGATCTCTTGGCCGGGAAGTAGCATAGCTGTGCGTACGGCACTATTGGTACTGTTGGAAGTGGCAAACATAGTCACTTCGTTTGCCGTTGTACCGACCGAGGTGACTGCACCCTCTGCCAAGTCAAAGACTCCGTCGGTCAGTACACCACTCAATTTTACCGTCAATCCACCAAGATCAATCCCTGCACCTTCGGTCTTTACCGTGATTTGCAATTGGCTCAGCATATGGTCAAAGACCAATCGGGCAGTGGCATTGGTATTGGTCAATCCTCTAACATTATCGCTGTATAGGAGATCAATCTTGGATAAATCGCTTTGATCCTTTATGTTGA
>JAUNLZ010000022.1 GCA_030532005.1 Porphyromonas sp. | reverse complement strand
TAGTAACTTAGCCAAAGTTAGACGGCCGACTCGCCGCGGTTAATATACGGTCTCGGCTCTGTCTATTCGGCCGACTAACCGTGGCGAGTCGGCCGTCTAACTTCGGCTAAGTTCGGGTCTCCCCTACGACCCTATAAACCAGAGGGTTATGAAGGGGGTCATCTCACCACCCTCGAAATGCCCTAAATGTATAAAAACACAAGCTGTTCGAGTCATATTTATATGGTGTGAATGGGGAGAGATCGGCTTCCCCCGTAGAGATCGATTTTCGATGGCCCGAGTGTCGTATTACAGACCGGAGGAGCCGTAAGCTGTTGATGACATCGGGATTCGGGAGCCCTGCACCTCATCCGACCTTTAGGTGGCGCCATCTATTTGGGGTGCGATGGGTGGTGCTATCTAATGCAATCGCTCGGGGTTGAGATATCGGTGTTGGTGGAGGGGGTTAGCGTTTGCGGGCGAAGAAGGTTTTCATCAAGTCGGCACACTCCTCTTCCAACACTCCGCGAGTCACTTCGGTGGATCTGTGCAGTATCCGTTCGCCAAAGGCGGTGTATCCCGATTTGGGTTCGTCGGCACCCCATACCACTCTACGGATACGACTGTGCCGCAATGCCCCGGCACACATGATACACGGTTCGACGGTGACGTAAAGCGTGCAGTCCGGAAGCACTTTGGTACCCAATTGATTTTGAGCGGAGGTGATGGCAATCATCTCGGCGTGTGCCGTCACGTCCTGGAGTGACTCGGTGAGGTTGTGACCGCGACCGATGACCGTATCTCCCGATACTATCACGGCGCCTATCGGCACTTCGTCGGCATCGTATGCCGATTGCGCCTCCTTGAGTGCCTCCTGCATAAAGTATTCATCGCTAAAAGGGGGGTAGCCTTTATTTGTTTTCATCTTCGGCTTGATCAAAAAGAGTGGGGTAGTTGGCGTTGAGTTGCTCCAAAACGTGGGTCATCACAATCTTACGCATCAAAGCCGACCGGCTGGCGCACTTGTACTTCTTGACATAGTAATTAAGCATCTTGCACTCCTCTTCCGAGAGGAGCACAGTCACTTTTTCGGTGCGTGGGTCTTGCTTTATTTTCGGACGTTTTGGCCTCTCTTTTCTCATATCACTCCACCTTCCACTTAATCATCAGTTGGAAGCAAATCGACTCGCTCTCCTCTATCTGTATGTAGTCGGTCAGTCCGTCCGAATGGCACTTTACATCGAGGTGCTGTCCCAACTTGGCTTCGTGGGCAAACCGCATGTGCGCTTCGTACATCTTGCGCTGCAGGATATGCTCCAAGGGGAGAGCGTCCATTGCCAAAGAGACCCATACAGAGGTATTGACGTGGCAGTTGATGTCCAAGTCGGTGTACCGCACGGTGTGGGTATAGACCGATTGCAACCGATCCGCCAATTGGCGGTCAATCAACCGGCGGGGGATCTCGGGTAGTTCGACGTTGTCAAAGGTTGCTCTGACGGCGGTGTCATTGAGTATCCGATCAATCGGCAACGGCATCCGCTTGTCTATATCGATAGCGATCCATTTGGTATTGGAGACGGCTCTCAGCTCCTCTCCCTGTTGTAAGAGGATGGTACGGTCGGTGGAGATACCCGACCAGTCGGTCACTCCGGTGGTGATGTAGAGGGGCTTGACCTCGACCGGCTCTTCAAAACGGATACTCATACGACTGAGTACCCACGAAGAACCGTGCTGCATCAAATGATCAATCCCATACCCAAAGTGCGAGGCGTGCACACCTGCAACGTGTATCATGCGGGCCACCACCTGACTGAGGGGGTACTGACCGCGGAGGTCGAGGTGGAAGGGCCATACCTCCAACTCCATGGTCAGTTTTTGGTCGTGTACTCTCGGTGTCATTTCTTGATAGTAGAGATCAACTGTTGCAAGGTGTAGGCGTTTTGCTCACCTGTGGTCATATCCTTGAGTGTGATGGTTTTATTATTAATCTCTTCGTCGCCTACAAATGCCACGTAGGGGATATCGAGGGCGTTGGCATAATTCATCTGTTTTTTGAGCTTTGCCGCATCGGGATAGATCTCCGCCGCAATGCCCTCCTTACGGATCAGATTGAGTAGGGGCAAGATGTATCGGATCTCCTTATCGCCAAAGTTGACAAACATCAGCTTTGTGCCGGTGGTGGTACCCTTGGGGTAAAGCTCCAATTGATTGAGAACGTCAAAGATACGGTCGGCTCCGAATGAGATGCCCACCCCGCTCATACCGTCTACACCGAAGACCCCGGTGAGATTGTCGTACCTACCGCCTCCGGTGATACTGCCCATAGCCACATCGTTGGCTTTGACCTCAAAGATGGTACCGGTGTAGTAGTCCAAGCCGCGGGCGAGCGAAAGGTCTATCATCAAATTGCTATAGAGGGGTGAGAGTTTGAGGATGTCCAAGATGTAGGCCAGCTCCTCTATGCCTTTTTGTCCCACCTCGCTATCGGGGAATAGGGCTTTCATCCGCTCCAACTTCTCCTCGTTGGTTCCCTTAAAGTCCAGTATCGGGCGGAGCCTGTCGCACGCCTCTTGCGAGATCCCCTTGGAGCGGAGCTCCTTTTGCACGCCGTCCCAGCCGATTTTGTCCAACTTGTCAATCGCAACGGTGAGGTCAATGATATTCTCGACACCGAGGGTCTCACCGATGGCGGTCAAGAGCTTACGGTTATTGAGGTGGATGGTGACGTTGATACCCAATCTATGAAATACGGTGTCAATGATTTGCGTCAGCTCTACCTCATGGAGCAGCGAGTCGGAGCCGATGACATCGGCATCGCATTGGAAAAACTCGCGGTACCGACCCTTTTGAGGTCTGTCGGCCCGCCACACCGGTTGTATCTGGAACCTCCGGAATGGTAAGGTAATCTCATTTTTGTGCTGCACCACGTACCTTGCAAAGGGGACAGTGAGGTCATACCTCAGCCCTCTGTCGCAAGCGCGGGCGGAGAATTCGTTGGCGTCGATGTCCAACAACTCGTTTCGGTCAAAGTCTTTGAGGAAATCACCGCTATTGAGGATACGGAAAAGCAACTTATCACCCTCATCGCCATACTTGCCGGTCAGAGTGGAGAGGTTTTCCATTGCGGGAGTCTCTATCTCCTTAAATCCAAATGAGCGATAGACACTCCTGATGGTATCAAATATATAATTGCGTTTCGCCATCTCCTCGGGCGAGAAGTCGCGCGTCCCCTTTGGGATTGATGGTCTTTGTGCCATACTGTTTATATCTTTATTCTTTATAACTATTGAAAGACCGGATCTCCTCCAAGCTTTTACGCTTCTTGGAGCGGGTCGGTTGTAGAGAATAGCCGAGGGATATCACGAGAGGTACATTTTTATGCTTGGGCAGACCCAATACCTTACGGAGCTGTTTCTGATTGACCCAGCCCATAATACAACTGCCCAACCCCTCCTCTCTCGCGGCAAGGGTGATATAGGCGGATAGGATCCCCAAGTCATAGGCGGGCAGATGCTTATTGAGCAAAAGATTGCCCGCCTTGCCCGCTATATTGCCCGGCTCCTCGACCAACACCAACAGCACGGGCACCCCGACGGCGAACTTATTCATACTCCCTACCAACGGGGAAGTGAGTGTGGCGGCTACCTGATCTCGCAACTGCGGCTCGTCAACCACCACGATACGCCAGGGCTGCGAATTGGTAGCCGATGGGGCCAACCTCGCGGTATCGAGTATGCGATCGATCACCTCCCGAGGCACAGGGCGTGACTCATCGTACCGACGATCACTCTGTCTCTGCTCCGCCAACTCTCTAAAGCTCATTGCTTCTGTATCTCTATGATGCGGGCCAAGTACTTGCCGATGATATCAAACTCGAGATTGACCCGCTTGCCCTCGGTCAGTTGCTTAAAATTGGTGTACTCTTTGGTATATGGAATGATCGCCACCTCAAAGCTGTCGGGGGTGGAATTGACCACCGTCAGACTGACACCATTGACGCAGACCGAGCCTTTCTCTACCGTCATATATCCCCTGAGCGCCGTCTCCTTAGGTACACTGTACTCAATCTTGTAATAGCTGCTGCCGTCGGCTTCGCGGACAGCTACACAGGTGCCGGTGGTATCTACGTGTCCCTGCACGATATGGCCGTCAAGCCTGCCATTGACCGGCATACTACGCTCGAGATTGACCAGATCGCCCGGCACGAGATCACCGAGGTTGGAGCGCTGCAAAGTCTCCAAAATAGCAGTGACTGTGTAGCTGCGCTCCGAGAGGTCTATCGCCACCACGGTCAAGCAAACGCCGTTGTGCGAAATACTCTGATCTATCTTTAGCTCCTCCACAAACGAAGTGGTGAGCGTCAAGTGTACATTCTCCGTTCCCGCCTCCCGCTCTACTCTCAGCACCTTGGCTGTTGTCTCTACTATTCCTGAAAACATCTCTTACTCTTTATCTATACAGTTATTTACTTCTTACCAAATATCCATTGACTCAACCAAGAGGTCTTGCTCCTCGGCGCCCGCTCCAAATGGGGTACGGAGACCGCTTCATCGGGTTGTGTCGGCTCCTTGATTTGAGGGGCGACAAAGGGCGGTCTTTGGTTAAATCGATCAACCACATTATACATCTCCACCTGCGTCCGTATCGGCTCTTCCGGGTGATCTCGCTTGGGTACGTTGTCCAAGTTTTCGTCAACGTAGGTGGCCTTGGTATTGTCACTGAGGCAGAGTTGCAGTACATTGCCCAAGAACCGCTTGATCTCCGGCTCCAATACCGGCATGGCACACTCTATACGGCGGTAGAGGTTGCGAGTCATCCAGTCCGCCGATGAGATGAAATACTTCTCCTCGCCTCCGTGGTGGAAGTGCCAGATACGGGCGTGTTCCAAATACATATCCAACAGCCGGATGATGGTGATGTTTCGGCTGAATGGACGGTTGGGTACCACACCACAGATACCGCGTATCAATAAATCTATTTGCACACCCGCCTCCGACGCTTCGTAAAGTTTGTCGATGACCCCGCGTTCTTCAAGCGAATTCATCTTGAGGACCATGTGTGCCTTTCTCCCCGCCTTGGCTTCGGCAATCTCAAAGTCGATCAACTCGTGGATGTGCTCTACCATACCGTAGCTCGCCACCAACAGATGTCGGAAAGTATGCTCCGTGGTACCGTGCTCCAAGAGACGGAAGAGTTGGGACAGCTCATACGCCACTTCGGGGCGGGTGGTAAATACCAATACGTCGGAGTAGATCCTGGCTGTCTTTTCGTTAAAGTTGCCGGTACTTGAGCATGCTATACCATACTTCCCCGGTACGGCGTCGGGGTGAAACTCTATAAAACAGGTCTTGGCGTGTACTTTGAGACCCGGCAGGGAGTAGATGATTTTCACTCCGTGACGCGTCATCCGCTGAGCGGTCTGTAGGTTGTTTTCCTCATCAAACCTCGCTTTTAGCTCTACAAATACGGTCACCTCCTTGCCGCTGTTGGCCGCTTTGATCAGTTTGTCAATCACCTCCGAGTCTTCCGCCACCCGATACTGAGTCAGCTTGATGCCTTTGACCCGAGGGTCTACACACGCCTCATCAAGTGTGTCAAGGAGATAATGGAAGTCGGAATAAGGTACAAATAGGGCCTCGTCTTGGCTCAATAGATGATCTATGCGTCTCTCACTTTTGTCCCAACGGTAGTGCGGTATCGGGTCTTGGTACTGTTGCTCAAAAGCGGCGCCGAGAGGATTGGGCAGTTTGTTGAGGTCTTGCAGTTGCAGATGTCTGCGACCGGGCAATAAATCTTGGGGTTGCAGACCGAAAGCCTCTTTGAGTTGCTCCAATACCACCGCCGGCATCATATCGTCAAACTGGAATCGGGTGATGGCGCCCGTCTTGCGCTTGGAGATCATCTCCTCTATGCTCTGTGCCAGTTGTTCGCCCCCCTCGTCTTCGTCTATCTCAATATCGGCGTCTCGGGAGACCTTAAAGCTGTACGACCCCAATACCTCGTACCCCTTAAAGAGACGTCCGAGACCGGCACGCACCACTTCGTCCAAAAAGGTATAGGCATAACGACCCTTATACTCCGGCAGTCGGATAAACCGCGGCGCTTTGGTAAAGGGGAGCTTGATCATAAACAGACGCTTGACACCATCGCTGAGGCGCCTCACGTGTACACATAGATAGACCCGCTTGTCCCGCACAAATACCTCCAACAGATCGGGGCTCAACAGCACCGGTTGCAGGTAGGGAAATATCTCTTGGTCAAAGAGGTGCAAGACATAATCCAATATCTTGCCCTTAAAATTGGCCGCATTGGTAAATATCTCCACCCCTGCATCACGCAGATCGGTGACCATCACATCTTCCCAAGCGTGGCGGAACAGCTCCTCTTGCCTTTTGACCTCCTCCGTCAAGGCCGTCAAGCTATCGGTACGTCGTATCACCTCCTCTATGTCTTTTCGCTCCTTGGCGCGTGCGACGGCCACTCTGTTACTCGCCACCCGCACTTGGTAAAATTCTTCCAAATTGGAGGAGAATATGGATAAGAAACTGACCCTTCCGTATACCGGGACACTCTTATCCAAAGACTCCATCAGCACCCGCTTATTAAAAGCGAGCCAGCTGATGTCACGGTCAAAATATCTTTTACTATCTCCCATAGATCACTGTCCCTGCAGACTCTTACTTATCATAGGCTAAACTCCGTACAGATACACGCAAATCTACCAAATATTCGTCACTCTTTTTATATCTCGGACACTGATATACAGGTGATATACAGGGGGAGTTGCAAGCACTGAAGATCAAGTTTATAAACCGTGTCCCGATCGCTCTTGCTCCGCCACCTCATTGCCGTATATGTCGGGTTATTTATTGGCGTAGATGCTGAGGGGCTCCAAGGGGATATCTCCCACCTCGGATGCCACCTGCGAATAGTTGCTCCCCGGGGTGGTGAGGATCCGCTCGGTATGTGAGAGGGCCAATAGTTCGCCCAATGACTGTATCACCCCTTTAAGAGTGTGCGGATCGGTAGCGGTCTGAGGCACATAGACCCGGTTGCGGAAGATAGCGGCGAGCCGCTCCCTTTCGTCCTTCGAGGTGGTGGCGATGAAAAACTCCACATCGTTGTCTTGCTCTATCATCTCCTGCATCCTTTTGATAAATAGCTCTATGGGCGATTCATTGTGGGTGGTTTGAGGATTGATCCTGCGGTTGATGTGTACACCGATCACCCGCCCTTTCCAGCTGGCCATAGAGGAGAGCAATACGTTATTGACCTCTACCGTCGGCTCCAAGACCTCATACATATTGTCAAACTTGCCCAACGGCTGATCGGTAGCTATCAACAGGCTCTTGTCACGATCTTTGATCCACTCTTCCAGATTGTGTCTCTGTCCGCCCAACAGGCTCTCCACCCGTTTGGGAGAAAGCACCCTGTCGTATCTCAGCGACGTAAAGGGGAACGTCAGGTAGAGATTTTGCGGCATAGGAGGGGTATTGATTAGATGGTCGCGCCTTTTGAATTGTCGTACCGTGATCCTTTTGCCCTGCAAGCGAGGCACAAGGGTAAAGAGCCGATCGGTGGGCAAGGGCATCAATTCGCCCGAATGCCACAAGATCTCCAACGGACGTTGGTATTTCTCCGCCAAGTAGATCATCGAGGCGATGGTACGGATGCGGCACGCAATACCACCTACCGGCACCAAGGTAATCCCCTTATCCTGAATCTCCTGCAACTCTTTTTCCTCTTCCCTGTCCGCCATAACTCAATTCCTTTTTGTGATGCTACCGATTGCCGCCTTGCTCTGCGCTACCAATTGTCTAAAAGTCGGCAACTTTCCAAATAATATCCACCCAAATATACCAATTACAATCGACCTCCACACACTATCCACCAATGGAGCGCCCCAATGCGGCAACAAGCTGTCGGCAACCATCAACACCGCAAAGATGAGCAACATCAGAGCCATCTCCTTATTGACGGGGCTCACTTTCATCTTTCGCCACAGCACCAACTGTTGGAACGCGTAGCTCAATGCGTAGGTGATCAGCGTAGCCACCGCCGCCCCCGACATCCCCCACAGTCGGATGAGGTAGAGGTTGAGTAGGATCGTGACCGCCAAGACGATCACCGTGTATGCCAAGGTCCAGAAATAGTGTTTGGAGTATCTGAGGATGGCATTGCCAAAACTAAAAGTGAGGTCAATCAGCTTCCCCAAACCCAAGAATAGCACCACCCATTTGCCCTCGCTATAGATACTGCCGTTGGGTATGACCCAAAACAGGGTATCGATATTGACCCATATCGCCAATAACAGCAGTATGCCTACCAATAGCTGGTTGCCCGACACTTGTCTGAAAATATGGTTGAGACGGTGGGTATCCCCTTTATGGATCGCTTCGGAGGCAAAGGGCGATGACATCGTACTCAGTGATCGAGAGGGCATCTCAATGACCGCCACCACAAAAAAAGCAATCGTGTAGATGCCGGCCGACGCCATACCCAATTCGGCAGAGACCATAAAGAGGTCCAAACGCTGTACCACACTGCCGCCAAGAGCGCTCAATACGGTAAAGGAGGTGTATACCGCAAAGTCACGCTTGAGCCCTTGCGGTATAGCGGCCACGGGTGTACCCAATCTGCCGGGAGTGATTTTGAGGGCATACCTCAGCGTTATTACCATCATCAGCCCGTAAGAGACGATAAAGAGGCCTATAAACCGATCAAATGTGACCCATCCCGCACCGTAGACTATATAGGCGGTCAATAGCAGCAGCCTTAGTACCACTTCGCGGCTCATCTTGGGAATGACTATCCGCTGTTTGAGGCTGCAATAGACCTCCAACACCGTCTGGTACATGATAAACAGCATCAGCGGCAAGACGGTGTAGTAGTAGCGGGCAAAAAGATCGCTCCCGGTATCGGGGGCAAAGTAAGACTCCAAAGGCGGTCTCAATACCAAGTACAAGATCCCGAAGAGTATCAACCCCACAAGCGGGATGCCGAGTAAGAGCCGCAAAAAACCTCCGTCCCTACCGTCGGCGCTCTTAAAGTGCGGATAGTAACGGATACTCGAACTTTGGGTAGCCAAGAGGGCGTAACCGCCTATTAGTGTGGCCGCCTCTACCAAGACACGGGTCAGTCCGATCTCCTCCGGTGTCAGTAGCCGGGTGATGACGAAAAAAGTACTGACAAAGCCGATGCCGGCACCTATAAGATTGGTGACCGTCCCTTTGAGACTCTGCCGAAAGACCACTCCCATACTATTTGACCGGCTCTATGATCAATCCCACCTCGATGACCCCGGGAATCACCGAGTCGGTAGAGAGGTGACGAATACTATAAGTATAGACCCCTTCCTTCGAAAAGCTCACGCCGTGCTCCAAGGGGACCAACTGTTCGACGATGCTGTACCCGCCCGTCTTGACCCGTTGGTGTTGCAAAGGGATCTGCACCACCTTGGTAGAGATTTGTCGGTCGGGTGACTCAAAAGTGACCCCCAAAGGGAGTGAGCGGTATCGGTGCCCTCGCTCGAGACGCAGCACCAACTCTATATCATACGGCTTGCCGACCTCCAACTGAGAGGTACTAAAAAATATCTCTCTCTCCATCGACCACCCCTCCTCCGGCAATACCTCTATATAGTGGTAGCCGTCGCCATAGCTCCAATCTTTACAACTGACGGTCAGTAAACAGAGCGCCACACACCAAGAGTACCACCAATAGCGTCCGCTCACACGGCGCTCATAACCCGGTCTCACCCCCGACGCAGACAGTCTTGGTACAGCAGTCTCCATAAGGTTGGGGGGTCAATCCTGGCTGTTGTCCGAGCGTCTTCGGTGGCGTCGGTTGCTGTTTTGTCGCTGTCGCTCCGCCCCCTCATTATTTCTTGGAGTCGTATTGCGACGCCTGCGACGTTTATTGCCCTCTCGTGCCGCAGCCTTCATCTGTTCGGACTTATCAGGCCTGTCGGATCTATCAGATCTGTCAGATCTATCAGACTTCGCTTCCCTATTACTGTTAGGTGACGCGTTGGATGACTCTCTGTTGCGGCGGTTCTTGTTACGACGGCGTTTGCTTTTCCTTTCCTCGTCAAAACGACTCATACTGCTCTGTAGGAGCAAGTCATTCTGCACCTCGCCGATGGGGAGGTTGTCCGAACCCTCTGTGTCATGCAGCAAGTTGTACGGCACCTCGCCCTGTTTATTGAGCTCTATGATCTCTTTCGCCCGCTCTTTGGAGATGGTCACCGGCTCCGTCATCTCCCTGCGGTCTCTCACCTTGAGTACATAGGTGACCTCACCCGCCAATACATCCGATTTCATAAAACGGTACTCGCCCAACGAAGTTTGCAACTCCACCGACTTGGGGGGCATCTGATGTTGGGCCTCAAAGTAGGTATCCACCTCAAAGTTGAGACAACATTTGAGTTTGGCGCACTGACCCGCCAACTTCTGAGGGTTGAGCGAAAGATCTTGCAGACGGGCTGCGTTGGTTCCGACCGATACAAAGTTGGTCATCCAGCCCGAGCAACAAAGCTGTCGGCCACAGGGTCCCAATCCACCGATTCTGCCGGCTTCCTGGCGAGCGCCTATTTGCTTCATTTCCACACGGATATGGAATGCCTCCGCCAACTTTCGGATCAGCTGTCGGAAGTCTACACGTCCCTCGGCAATGTAGTAAAAGATGGCCTTCTGTCCGTCACCTTGGTACTCCACATCACCAATTTTCATCTCCAATCCCAAGTTTTCGGCGATCTTGCGACTCTCAATCATCGTTTGGTGTTCCAACGCCTTGACCTCCTTGTACCTCTCCAAGTCTAACGGCTTCGCAATACGATACACCCGACGCGGTTCGCCGTTGGGGTGTCGGTAGTTGATCGCTTTCATCTGGCGTTCCACCAAAAAGCCGGTCAGCGTCACCTCCCCGATATCATAACCGGGTATCGCCTCCACAGCCACTATATCGCCTTTGTGCAGATCCAATTTGAGACTGTTGAGGAAATAGCCCTTGCGGGTATTCTTAAACTGTACCTCCACAAAATCACAGCCCATACAGTCGGCCGGCAGATCGCAGAGATAGTCCGAAACATTGAGTTTGTGTCGTTGGGTAGTGGCAAATCCCTCGGCACGTCGGTTGCAACAGCCGGTACGCTGATGTATCCTCGCCGTAGTTACCTCACCCTTATTATATATGATCTGATCTTTATCAATCATTGAAATATCCTATAAATCCGTATACAATATCTACAAAGTTACATTTTTCTATCCACACTCGAAATAAAGGTGAGCGGCCAACGACAGACGTCGGCAACACCTACGTCTGTCGTTGACCCCTCGGGATAGCCCCCGGGCAAACGACCTAAGGTTGGGGCGGGTTGGTTACTCTTCGTTGGACATGGAGTAGGGGGCGTCGTCCGGGTGGGTGCCCCGCTCAAGGTTGGGTGCCTCAGCCATCTGATAGACGATCTCTCCGCCCTCCATCAATTGTCGGTAGGTGAAGTAATTGCGGCTCCAAGGGGTGCCGTTGACGGTTATGGAGTTGATGAATGGCGACTGCGCATCATTGTCATTGGCAATCAGTCTAAGCGTATTGCCGTTGGGTAGGCGTACCGTCACTTCGTCAAAGAGGGGCGAGCCGATCACATACTCCAAAGATCCGGGGCAGACGGGATAGAAGCCCATAGCGGAGAAGACGTACCAAGCCGAGGTCTGACCGTTGTCCTCATCTCCGCAGTAACCGTCGGGTGTAGGAGCGTAGAGTCTATTCATCACTTCTCGGATGCGGTACTGAGCTTTCCATGGCGTGCCGGCATAGTTGTAGAGGTAGATGGCGTGCTGGATTGGCTGATTGCCGTGTGCATAATTGCCCATATCCATAATCTGCATCTCTCGGATCTCGTGGATGACGGAGCCGTAGTAGCTGTCGTCAAAGAGGGGCGGCACGTTAAAGATGCTGTCCATCATATTGACGAAGGTCTCGCGACCGCCCATCAATTGGATCAACCCTTCGGGGTCGTGGAATACAGACCAGGTATAGTGCCAACTATTGCCTTCGGTAAAGACATCTCCCCATTTGAGCGGGTTAAACGGCGATTGCCAAGTGCCGTCCGATTTTTTGCCGCGCATCAAGTTGTACTCTTTACTAAAGAGGTGTCGGTAGTTCTTGGCACGCTCTTTATAAATGGCGATCTCAGACTCGGGACGACCCAATTTCTTGCCAAATTGATAGATACACCAATCGTCATAGGCATACTCCAATGTGCGGGCGGCACTCTCATTGATACCCACATCGTTGGGCACATAGCCCAATCGGTTGTAATATTGATGACCGAGACGGCCGGTTGCTTTGACCGTCGGGTGTACGTGGTTGGCGCCTTTGAGTACCGCCTGCCACAGAGTCTCGGCATCCTTGGAGGCGATATCCATCAAGTAGGCTTCCGCTACCACCGATGCACTATTGTTGCCTACCATAATATCGCGATGACCGGGGCTCGCCCATTCGGGCAAGAATCCGCTCTCCAAATAGGCGTTTGCCAATCCTTCCTGCATCTTGGCGCTCTCCTCGGGATAGAGGAGGTTAAGGAGCGGAAACAGGCTTCGGAAGGTGTCCCAAAAGCCGGTGTCGGTGTACATATACCCGGGCAATACTTTGCCGTTGTACGGGCTGTAATGCACCGCCTTGCCCGCTTCGTCTATCTCGTAGAAACGGCGAGGGAAGAGCAATGAGCGATATAGGGTCGAGTAAAAGGTGCGGACATCGTCTATATCCTTTCCCTTGATTTGGATACGCCCGAGGAGTTCGTTCCATATCGCCCTGCCTTCGTCTGCCACGGTATCCAAAGACTTATTGTCCAACTCTCGGAGATTGATCAAAGCTTGCTCGGGGGAGATGAAAGAGCCGGAGACTTGGAGTGTCACCTCACTGCCTCGCGGGAAACCGATGATGAGGCTGCCCTCCTCTGCTTGTACCAACTCAAAAGGGGTCTCGGTCTTGATGACGAAGTAATTCTTGAAATTATCGGGGACACCGCCGCTATTCTTGGTGCTGTAACCGGTAATCATACCGGTAGCGGGATCGGCGTCAATCGCGCTGAGGTGATCCATAGCATCGACCACCAAGTAGTTGTCTTTGTAGTCGGGATAGTGAATCTTGAATATCGCGGACCTCTCGGTGGGTGAGAACTCCACCTTGGTGTCGTGGTCGGCCAGATAGACGCTGTAATAGTAGGGTGTAGCTACCTCCGCTTTGTGGGAGAACCAGCTGGCCCTCTTCTCTTGGTTCGCATCCGGTGTCCCGGTCACGGGCATAATGGAGAACTGCCCGTAGTCATTCATCCACGGACTGGGTTGGTGCGTCTGTTTGAAGCCTCGGATCTTGTTGGCGGTATAGGTATATTGCCATCCGTCACCGTTGGCGCCGGTTTGGGGTGTCCAAAAATTCATACCCCAAGGGCGGGCGATGGCGGGGTAGGTATTGCCGGAGGATAATTCGTAGGTAGACATGGTACCCATCAAGACATTGACATAATCCACCGGGGTATTCTGAGCTTTCGTCACGATTCCCGCGAAGAGCAACAGGAGGGATAAAAGAGTTACTTTACGTTTCATAATGATTTTTTGACTGATGGTCGTAACGCCTCATAAGAGGTGTATCGACCGTTTAGAATAATGCTCTCCCACGCTTTGGCTTCGGTCACCGCCGTGAGGGAGTCGGGGGCGAGCTCGTACCACTCCAAAGGCGGTATGATGAGGGTCTGCCCCAATTCGAGATTATCCGGATCCGGGATGCTATCAACATTGGCCATATAGAGATAGACCCAGTAGTAGACATTGCCGTAGTAGGCGCGCGCTATTTGGGCGAGGGAACCACCACGCCCCACCTGTATGGTATCGAGCGGTTGGTATACCGGCTCTACGGCTGTATCGGTTGTATCGGCTGTCGCCGTCGTATCCATTGGAAGTGCGTCGGATATAGGCAGCGCCGCCAAAGAGACTTCTTGCGGCTCTCGTGGTTGAGGGCTTGTCCGGAGGAGCAGAAAGGCAGCTGCAACGATGACACCGACAGCTGTCAAGACCCACCAAATCCGGTCGCTACGTTTGGCCCGCTTCGTCCGGTCGGGTTTGACCACATCGACCGTCGGCGGCACAACCTCCGATGGTGACGCTTCCTCGATTTTCGTCTCGGTCTCCTCCTCAATCTCAATCTCTGTCTCGGTCGTCGGCACTTCTTGTGGCTCCGTAACGGCAACCGGCGTGTCGGCGATGGCGTATTGCACCTTTTCGGCATCGTCATCTTCCGAGGTTGCCACCCTCAGGTCGGGGAAGTCCACCTCGGCGCCTATTGTTGTCGGCGGGTAGATGGAAAAGTCTCTATTGAGCACCCCGAATAGCTCAAGGTTGTAGACCACATTGAGGAGCAAAACCCCCTCCACCTCCTCCGTCACATAGAGATCAAAGAGGTTGAGGAAAGAGACCCTCCGCCCTCTGAACAGTCCGTTGAGCAGCGCTCGGGCATCCGACTCCAACACCTCCCTGACCTCCGCCTCCGGATAGTCGTAGAGTAGGGCGAGGTTGGATACAAACTCGCGGGTATAAAAAGAGTCGGGCAGGTCAAAGTCAATCTTGGTGTACCGCCGGGCGGCAAGTAGATATTCGGAGGGTCGGAAGTCCGGCACCACTCTCGGCGGCATCAGCGTACGGCGGTTGCCGGCGGCGACAATGTACTCTTTCTCAAACCTCGCCGTCAGCACTCCCAAGAATGGAACCGCCACATCGTTGCGTTCGGACAGTCGCGAGATGACAAAAGCCCTCGCCCGCTCCAATACCTCTGCACTACTCATAACACTTCGCCGATGGTATCAAACCCGTCTGCGGCAGTGATCTCCACTTGGTAAATCTCTCCAACCTCCAAAGGTCGGTCAGAATATACCAACACTTCGGGGTCGACATCCGGAGAGTCGTACTGAGTGCGACCGATATAATATTCGTCCGCAGCCCGGTCTATGATCACTTGTTGGCGGGTACCCACCAAACGTTCGGCCACCTCAAAGGCGATGCCTTGTTGCAGCTCCATCAACTGATCCAAGCGCTCTTGCTTGATATCGGCAGGCACCTCATCCTCATAATGTTTATAGCCGTAGGTGCCCTCCTCGTGCGAGTAGCTAAAGGCTCCCATACGCTCAAATCGCACCTGACGGACAAAGTCCAGCAATTCGGCATACGCCTCGGGTGTCTCGCCCGGATGCCCCACCATCAGTGTGGTACGGAGGTAGATCCCAGGCACCTCGGATCGGATACGCTCTATCAGAGCCAAGGTCTCGGCTTTGGTCACGTGCCGACGCATGGCACTCAGCACCGGGTCACTGATGTGCTGGAGGGCAATGTCCAAGTATTTGCACACCTTGGGTTCCTCGCGGATCACCTCCAATAGTTCGTAGGGAAAATTATTGGGATAGGCATAGTGCAGACGTACCCACTCTATCCCCTCTACCTTACAGATCTCACGCACCAATTGCGGCAGCTTATGGCTCTTGTAGAGATCTATCCCGTAGTAGGTGAGATCCTGGGCTATGAGTTGCAGCTCCTTCACCCCCCGTTGTGCCAATCCCCTAACCTCCTCTATGATCTCCTCCATCGGTCGAGAGCGGTGTTGGCCGGTCATCAGAGGGATGGAGCAATAGGCGCAACTGCGGTCACACCCCTCCGAGATTTTGACAAAAGCGTAGTGGTCAGGAGTCGAGAGCAAGCGGGCATCGGCCGGCATCGTATGATAGGCCTTGCCGATCTCCTCCATCACCCCCTTCCAGTTAAACTTGCCATAAAACCGATCCACCTCCGGGATTTCGGCCTGTAGCTCCTCCATATACCGTTCGCTCAGACAGCCCATCACAAAGAGTTTGCCGATGCGGCCCTCCTTCTTGGCTTCTACCAACTGCAATATGGTGTTTATCGACTCCTCCCGAGCGCTCTCAATAAACCCACACGTATTGATGACCACAATTTCCCCCTCCGGCACCTCGGCATCGTGCTCCACTTGATAACCGTTGGCGGCAAATTGTCGCATCAGATGCTCCGAATCCACTAAGTTTTTAGAGCATCCCATCGTTATCACATCTACCCTATTTTTTCTCACTATTCACCAAATAATGATTGTACAAATTCTTGCTTATTAAAGAGTTGAAGGTCGGTGACCTGTTCCCCTAATCCAATATACTTGACAGGGATCTTAAATTGATCGGAGATACCCAAGACCACACCCCCCTTGGCGGTGCCGTCCAACTTGGTCACCGCAAGTGCGGTGACATCGGTTGCGGCGGTAAACTCCTTCGCCTGTTCAAAAGCATTTTGTCCCGTAGAGCCGTCCAATACCAAGAGGACTTCCTGTGGTGCATCGGGGAGTACCTTTTTCATCACATTTTTGATCTTGGTCAGCTCGTTCATCAAACCCACCTTATTGTGCAGTCGCCCGGCGGTATCAATGATGACCACATCGGCATTTTGAGCCTTGGCCGATGCTACAGTATCATAAGCTACCGAAGCGGGGTCGCTGCCCATCTTCTGTTTCACGACCGGCACCCCCACACGTTCGCCCCAGATCACCAACTGATCCACGGCCGCCGCCCTAAAAGTATCCGCCGCCCCTAAGACCACTTTGTAGCCCGAGCTTTTGAACTGATACGCCAGTTTGCCGATAGTGGTCGTTTTGCCTACACCGTTGACCCCGACCACCAATATCACATAGGGTCGAGACTCCTTTTCGATCGAAAAAGCCGTGCCGTCCACCGTGTTATTCTCCTCCAACAACGAAGCCACCTCTTCCCTCAATATCCTATTGAGTTCGGCCGTACCCACGTACTTGTCACGCGCTACACGCTCCTCTATACGTTTGATGATTTTTAGTGTCGTAGGCACCCCCACATCGCTGCTCACCAACGTCATCTCCAATTCGTCCAAGACCTCATCATCGACCTTAGACTTTCCGGCAACACTCCTTGACAGCTTGTCAAAAAAAGACGTCTTGGTCTTTTCCAACCCACTGTCCAAGGTCTCCTTTTTCTCCTTCGAAAACAGTCCAAAAAATGCCATAGTATCCTTTCCTCTCTTCCTCTCTTCTAAATAAGTTGCAGACAGACCCTCACCGATCTCCGCTCAATCCATTCTTTCCAAGTAATCCTGCACCGTATATTCTCTGAGCACTTCCAAAGTACCGTCCAATCGCTCCACACATATCGAAGGGTGTTTGATGCCGTTAAACATATTGGTCTTGACCGAGGTGTAGTGCAACATATCCTCAAAAATCAGCAAATCACCCACACGCGGCGTCTCGGCAAAGTACCAATCCTCCATCACGTCTCCGCTCAGACAGCTATTGCCCCCTATCCTGTATTTATGAGTGTGTGTCTCAGACTCCGCCTGCGCGGCGCCACGCACCCGAGGTTGGTACGGCATCTCCAAACAATCCGGCATGTGGCACGTAAAGGAGGCATCCATCATCAGCGTGCGGATGCCGTGATTTTCCACAATATCTTCGACCGTCGCCACCAAATAGCCGGTCTCCCAGGCAAATGCACTGCCCGGCTCTAAGATAATATGCAGGTGAGGATACCTCTCCCTAAGCCCCCTTAGTAGCCCCACCAAATGGTCAATGTCGTAATCTTGATGCGTCATCAGATGCCCTCCGCCCAGATTGAGCCATTTGGCTTGCTTGAGGAGGTGACCACAACGCTCCTCAATCACCTGCAACGAACGCTCCAACTGATACGAATCGCTCTCACAATGGGTATGGATGTGCAGGCCTGCCAATCCGGGGGGCAATGTTTTCGGTATCTGCGAGACAATTGTACCCATACGGCTGCCCGGAGCTGCGGGATTGTACAATTCCGTACCCACCTCGCTGTACTCCGGATTGACTCTGATGCCACACTCAATCGGGTACTTTTGATACGCCTGTACACGAGGATAGTACTTCTCAAATTGAGCCATAGAGTTAAACACAATATGAGTGCTGCAATCCATAATCTCGTCAAACTCTATAGACTTATAGACCGGAGCATAGGTATGGGTGCGGCTCCCCATCTTGTCATACCCCATTCTCGCCTCCGCCAACGAACTGGCGGTCGATGCCGAAATGTATTCCCTGAATATCGGGAATAACTTCCAAAGGGCATACGCCTTAAACGCCAAAATGATTTCCACGCCCGTAGCATCCGCCACATATTTGATACGCGACAGATTGGCCCTCAACTGCTCCTCCACCTGTACGTAGGCGGGCGTCGGCAACTGAGCGGGAAAAAAGAGATGAGGGTCACGTCCCATCAGTCGTTTCTGACCAAAGTCCATCCTATTATCCATCTGTTACAGCATAGTTTTATTCAATTTCAAAGATACCAAATTATTAGAGACCGCTATCCAAAACAACAGGATCGCTGTTTACAGCGGTCGGAATTTGACCCCTCCGGGGTCGCCGATGTCTCGCCCAATTGGATCACGATTCGTGAAGTTACGCATATATATATATGGTGTGGGGAACGTCGCGATCCCCAATCGGGTCACGTATAAAGGGCGGGAAACGTCGGTATCTCCCATGGATCACATATATGGCGTGGGAAACGGCGGCATCATCGGCGACCCATCGGATCACCTATTATATGGTACGAATGGTGGAAACGACGGCGACCCCCATCGGATCACCTATTATATGGTGTAAACGGCGGAAACGACGGCGACC
>JAUNLZ010000021.1 GCA_030532005.1 Porphyromonas sp. | reverse complement strand
CGGATAACGTATATATATGGTACGAATGGTGGAAACGACGGCATCCCCCATCGGATAACGTATCTATATGGCACGAATGGTTGAAACGACGGCGTCCCCGTAGGGGTCGAATCTCGATAGCCCGTGTGTCAGAAGGGTCTGTCGGCACCAGCCGACAGACCCTTCTGACCTCGGAAAAAAAGGTCACCCTTTCCTTTCCGACCTTTAGGTCGCACCAACCATCGCACCCAACACCCAAAATATATTGTACGACCTAAATTCATAACTGATTTGGGCATCAAATATCACACGCTATCAGAATATGATACAAAGATGAACAATAATTAGACGAAGTGACCGATCCTACCGGCGTCGATCTTAGGCTGTGGGCTGTAGACCGGCGGGCTGTTTCGGATGTGGGAGATTTTCGTTAAGATTGCAGGGATTTTGCTCCGGGGGATATAGATGAGGGGTGTATGTAGGATTGAGTGATGCAGTATGAAGTTTAAGATTTTATTTGTCTGCTTGGGGAATATCTGTCGCAGCCCTTCGGCCGAAGGGGTGGCGCTGCACATTATTAAGGAGAGGGGTTGGCAAGAATTCTTTGAGATTGACTCGGCGGGGTTGCACAGTTACCACGCCGGCGAAAAGGCGGATCCGAGGATGCGTGAGGCGGCTCACGCCCGAGGGTATGAGCTATTGAGTCGGAGTCGTGAGATTGTGTTAGATGATTTCCTCTACTATGATTTGATTGTCGCTATGGATGATGCCAATGCGACCGAGCTCTACCACAGGGCGCCGACGTTGGAGGACTCTCGCAAGATTGTCAAGATGCGAGATTACTTCCCCGACTCTGTCGATCTCGATCACGTGCCGGATCCTTACTACGGTGGTGCCAAGGGCTTTGAGTTGGTATTGGATTTGTTGGAAGCGTCTGTCGAAAGGCTGCTCCGTCGGCACTTGCCCAAATTACCGTCTCAAGTAGAGTGATCTAAGGTACGGCGGTTATTTGGCGTAGGTGGTTGCCAAGAGTTTGATATGGCGTACCATACTGACCAATCCATTGGAGCGGGTGGGGGACAGATGTTCTTTGAGACCCACTTTTTCGATGAAGTAGAGGTCGGCTTTGGCTATTGCTTCGGGTGTCTGCCCGCTCAGTACTTTGAGGAGCATGGCGATAATGCCTTTGACGATGACGGCATCACTGTCGGCCCTCAATTGCAATAGTCCCTGTTGGTCTACTTCGCCGGTGATCCAGACTCTACTCTGGCAACCTTCGATGATGTGTTGCGGGGTCTTGTCCGATTCGGGCATCGGTGGCAGCTCGTTGCCCATATCGATAATCATTTCGTATCTGTCCATCCAATCGTCGAGGAATGAAAACTCCTCTATGATCTCATCTTGTATTTCGTTGATTTGCTTCATATACTCGTTATAATTATAGGTGAGGTAAAAGTCCGTTGGGATCCGGCTCTTGCTCTTTGGCACCTTTTTTATTTAACTTATTGAGACGGTTTTTGATGCGTGCCAATACTCTGCCCGAGAATCGGCGAGGAGCATCTCGGAGAAAGCTGTCTATATGACGTTTCTTCTTATCCTCCGTGATTTGATCCATCGGCACCATAATACTGGTCTCCAATACATCTCCGAAGTAGGGGTTGTAACTGGAGCCGAAGACGATCAATGCCGAGGAGAGGTCCATATAGGTATTGACAAGGGGCGGAATGGTGGTACCCATTTCGCGTATCGCCTTATTCATCGCCTTATAATCTTTTTTACGATCTTCGCCGGTGATGATCTCCTTGAGCTCCTCTATATCGGTCTCGTAAGGTATGGGGAACTTGATACTGACCAACTGTTCTTTGGGCTGGAAATAGGTATCCAAGTAGTGGTAGATCAATTCGCGCGCTTTGGTATTGTAGCTCCGGTAGATGGTCACCTTGCCAAAGAAGTATTGGCAATCGTCGTGGAGGAGCATCAGCGCTCCCAACCCGTCCCATAGATTGTCCAAGGTAAAGATGGAGCGGGGGATCCGCGGCCGTTTGGACTCGTCTTGTCCCGTATTTTGCTCCGATGTACGCACAAAGCTGCGTCCCAGCTCTATGGTTTTGGTCAAGTATTCCTCTATAAAAAGATCGTCATAGTCAAAGATCTCATTGCTGGAGAGGTGTACTTGGTACTTGCCGTCGGGTTGCTTTTCGATCGCCTCTTTGCACAGGATATAGCGGTAGCCGCCCAATATCTGTTGGGCGTCGGGATCCCACACCACCAATTGTTTGTATCCGTTGGGCGCGAGATCGTGTTCGTCGATATCGGCCGCCTTGCCGGTGCCGCCTCCGCCGGCTCTAAAAGCCTCCTCCCTGAGGCGTCCCACCTCCAACATTGTGTTGGGCGCTTCCTGAGCGCTAAAGGTGTACAGTTCGTTGCCTGCACGGTTGGTCTTTCGGAGCATCAGCTGTTCGTGCAGCTCGCTGCGGATGACTCTCGGGTCTATCGGGGGTATGATATCTACCATCTCCATACGCTATAATACTCAAATGTTGTCAGACTGTTGGCCATACCGGCGGGGGAAGGTGTACAGGCTGTCTCTAAGGCGGGTGGCAAAGGCTTGTTCTTCCTTAGGACCGGGCAGATCGGTGTAGGGTATGGCGTCACCCACAATGATCCTGAAGTGTTTGCCCTTTGCCCGAATCATTTCACTCGGCAAAAGTATCAATTCTGCATTAAACTTCCAACCGATCCGCTCTCTTCGCTTGGTCCAGTTGTAGAAGCGGGGCGAATTGACCCCCTCGAAAAAGAGCGGCACCACGTTGCGTTTGCTACGAGACGCCATGCGGATAAAGCTGGTATTCCACTTGAGATCACGGATCTCTCCCGAGCTGTCTTTGCGGCTGCAGAGGCCGGCGGGGAAGGTCATCACCTGTCGGTCGCTCTCCAAAGCTTCGTTGATCAGCCGAAAGGAGTGACGCGCCTGAGCTCCGTACTTATTGATAGGCAGGAAGATGTCTCCGAATTGATAGACATTCATCAGCACGTCGTTGACCATGATGTTAAATTGCTTTTGGTAGTACTCGCCCAAAAGAGCGGTGTAGATGATGCCGTCGACACCGCCGAGGGGGTGGTTGCTCACAAAGAGCGAACGATCGTGCAGGGCGGGGAGGCGTTGGGCACCGACAATCTCGCAAGTGACGCCCAAGTAGTCCATCACCTTAAATCCCATCGATACACCATCCACCTCTTGTTGCAACTCCATCATGGCGTTGAGCTCGTCTTCGTGTACCAATCGCTCTATCCCTTTGTAGATAAAGTTGGGCAGGTAGCCTTTGTACTTGCTTTGGATCGCTTTCTTGACGTCTATCTTCTTATCCACCTTCTTATCCATCTTCTTATCCACCTTTGCGTTCATAACTCCACCTCCTTCATCATCAGATCATGGCTCTTAAAAAAATCGACCGTCGTCTGTGCATCTTTTTCCAACTGTCGGGTCAGTGCATCGAGATTTTCAAACTGTTGGTCACCTCGGACAAACTTCCTAAATCCCACCTCCAATTCCTCTCCATAAAGATCGCCCTCGAAGTCAAAAAGATAGGCTTCGATCCGATTGATCGGCACGCCGTCGGGGGTGATGGTAGGGGTAGAACCGTAGTAAGACATTGAGGGATATACGCGGTCACGCAAGCGGACTTCGGTGATGTAAACTCCCTCTTGAGGAAGGGTCACTCTCGGGTCTTCGGGGACGATATTGGCGGTGGGGAACCCTAAGGTGCGGCCGATGCGTCGGCCCGATTTGACCCTGCCGAGGATGCTGTAGGGGCGGCCTAATAAACGCTCGGTGGCTTCCAAATCGTTTTGGGCAATGAGGGCACGGATGCGCGAAGAGCTCACCGCCGCACCGTCCGACTCCAACGGCTCCACCCGTCTGACCTCCAAACCCAAGGCACGCAACCTGCGGTCAAACTCTTCTTGGCTGTACTGACTGCCGTCATTGCCAAAACGATTGTCGTAGCCCAACATCATCCCCGCCAATCCGCTCTCGACAATGGGTTGCAGGAACTCTGTCAAGCTCTTACCTGCCAACGCTTTGTCAAAAGGCAATATCAATAGGTGGTCGGCGCCGACTCGGCGGATCAACTCTACCTTTTGCCGCAGAGAGCAAAGAGTATGCGGGCGAGGCAAGTCGGGACGCAAGACATCGAGAGGGTGGCGGTCCAGTGTGATGACCATACTCTCGGCATCCATCTCGCGTGCCATGGCACAGCAAGCGCCGATCAAATGGCGGTGACCGAGGTGGACGCCGTCAAAGAGTCCCAAAGTGGCGATGATACGCTTGCCCGCAGGGAGGGGGGATTGTTTTAATTCTGCTATGCTTCTATATATTTTCATCGTCTCAACCATTGTTCGGGGTTTAGTTTGGTACGCTCCTTCCAGACTTGGAAATGGAGCTTGGTGGCGCCGCCAAGGCTTGGATCGGAGTACACGCGGCCCAACGACTGCCCGGTCTTGACCTTCATCCCTTTGCTGACATATACGTCTGATAGATTGCTGTAAACGGTGAGGTAGTTACCGTGCCGTACAATCACGTTGGTATTATAGCCCTCCACCACAAAGATGGTGGTCACCTCTCCGTCAAATACCGCCCTCGCCTCGGCTCCGGGGCCGCCTTGTATGTCTATACCGTTGTTATCGATCTGCACGTGTCGCATACCGGCATACTGCTGCACTCCGTAACGTCCGACAATGTGCGCACTACCGGAGATCGGCATTGGGAGGCGTCCTCTATTGTCCTCAAAATTGGCGGAGAGTTTTAGTTCCGCTTCGGTCATAGCATAGCCGCCTTGACTCTTAGCGGTACGCTTCCCGCCACCCTGTTTCTGAGACTCGGCACGGCGTCTCGCCTCCTCCGCCGCCCGTATCTCCTTGGCGATTTGTGCCTCGATCTGTCGGTTGAGGGCTTGAGCCCTCTTGCGTTGGGCTGCCAGTTCTTTCCGCAGCATGCCCTCCTGCCCCCTCAGTTCTTTGATCTTTTGATTGATTTTGGCTTTGTCCTCCGCGAGTTTCCGATGCTCCTCCTCTCTACTCCGCAGCAATTCGGCTTTTTGCCGGCGTTGCTTCTCCAACTCCGCCTTTTGTCCGTCCAACTCTATTCGGAGCGCTTTGAGTTTTTCCCCCTCCTTCTTCTGCCAAGCGGCATACTCACGCAGGTACCTCGCCCTCCTCACTCCTTGGGCAAAGTCCTCTGCCGAAAGGATAAAGAGCAATTGGTCTTGGATGTTGCGCCCGGTCTGAAGCGCCCGCAGTGATTTGACATAGGCCTCTTGCCGTTTGTCGAACTGAGCTTGCAGCCTATTGATTTCCTGAGACAGTTGGTAGAGCTGTTGATCCGTGGCGCTGATCTCCTTGCCGAGGGCATTGATGACCTCTTGTCGAGACTTGATTTGCTGATCCAAAAGCGTCAGTTGTTGCAACTGCTCTTTGGTAGATGATGCGGTACGCCTGAGGGCTTTGTCCATCCGTGCAATCTCCTCTTGCAGACGTTTGCGTTGGGATTCCAACCTCTGTACCTCTTTGGACTTTGTCTGAGCTCCCTTTTGAGCCGCGGCGGTGGTCGGCAATAGAGCGAGGAATAGCAATAGAGTGATGTAGAGTGATGCCCTTTTCATAGCGTGCCGATTATCTTGATGATATCCTCCCACGTCACCGGCTGATAGTGGGCCGGCGGAGTGGTGGTAAACGATTCGCCGTGAGAGATGCTCGCCCGTTGCAATACAACGTGTATCAATCCGTGCTTGGCCCCATTCTTGGTCCCCTTCTTAGTCTTGGAAGCATCGGTCTTGACCTCCATTTGCATCACCATCGGCACATCCCGATACCCACTGCCCCCTATAGATTCGAAGTGGTCGTACATTACGGAGATCTCCCCTCTGCCGGGTAAGATGATGGACGAAGCCACCAAGTGCAGTTCGTGATCAAATGTGTGCTCAATGCGATTACCCCCGGGACGCATCTCCGTTGTAAACCGATAGCCCGATGAGGTGCGGGCAAACTTCATCCGCCGGAGCGACTTCACCCCACTGTCTACGAAACCAAAAGGACGGTTCTCTACAATCGCTTCAAGCATCTTGGCATCCAATCCCGCAATCGGCAACAGCCGACCCAATTGTCGGCGGGCATCCGTCACCCGGTAGTAGCGTTGATTCATCTTGTCCTGCAACAGCGCCACATCATCACTGACCGTGAGGCGTCCCACCTCCATAAAAGAGAGCGGACGCACCGATAGTTCAAAACCTTTGCCGCGCTCCGACTTCCACTGCATCCCGATACCATTGAGGACTATGTTTTTGTCCCCGCTCTCGCCCTGTATGGAGACTTTGCCTTTGCCTTTGATGCCCGGCACCTCTTGGAGTCGTGCGTAAGTGTCTATAAACTGACGTTCGGACAGTGCTTTGGCCGGGATACCGGACGATTGGGTCGCCCTCCTGCCGGTGCCGCAGCCGGAGACCAACCATAGCGCCACAATAAAGAGCGGCGCCAAAAGAGCGATATTACTATTCCGCATCTCGAGCCTCCACTATTTCCTCAATTTTGCCCTCGATCTTGGCCACCTCACCGCCATACTCCAACGCAACTCTAAGGGCATCCAACGCTTGGTCATACTCCTTGAGCGCAAATAGGATATCGGCATAGTGCTCGTAGTAAACCGCATCCGACTCATCAGCCTCCTCCGCCTTGCCGATCGCCTGCTCCATATAGATCCGAGCCAAGGGGTACGCCTTGCGGAGGTAGAGGATCCAAGCGTAGGTGTCTAAAAACGAAGCATTGCCGCTATCCGCCTGCACCGCCTTGCGCGACAATTCCTCCGCCCTCGGCAGATCCTCCTCCTCCCCCCTCACGCTGAGGGCGTAGGCGTAGTTATTGTAGGCTGTGGGGGTACCGCTCCTCAGTCCGATTTCGTAGTACTTTTTGACCTCCTCCCACTCGGCATCCGTTTCATTTTCCAAATAGTCCGCCCACATTACAGCCAAGTTGGGGTACATCTCATCCTCCACCGGCACCGCTTGCAGAGCCTCCTGCAAGCGACTGACGAATGCTGTGGTATCCTCCAGATTGATAGCGGCGAGTATCGAGTAGATATTGATAAATCCATTGTCCGGCAAGACTTTCAAACCCTTCTCCGTCAGTTGGCGGATCGACTCCCCGTCCTCTTGTTGGACATATTTTTGGATGAAGTAGACGTAGGGATAAGGCAATTCCGTAGCGTTGTCTATCAAACGTTGGTAAATACCTTCGGCATTGATGGTATCGGAGAGCAACATATAGTCATTGGCGGCGGAGAGAGCAAACCGCTCCTCACCTTGGTAGAGCCGCTCCAATTCCAACTCCGTCTCTATGAGGGTCGGAAGCAACTTTGTCAGATCCTCCGTCATCTCCCTACCGGCATTCATCAGCTGTTGCACTTGCATAGGGTCACTTCCCTCCAACTGAGCCACCCGCAACAGCTCCTCCTTGATCGCATCATGGCGACCGAGCAGGGCATTGAGGCTGATATTGAGACGGCTCAGATGTATATTGGTCGGATGATCCGTCTGAGCCTTTTGGAGTAGAGTCAGAGCCTTGTCCGACTCCTCGCCGTCGGCATAGAGCGTCACCAACATTGCCGCCGCCGTAGGATCTTTGGGGTTTTCAGATAGATATTGCTCCAATAACGACTCCGCCTCCTCTTTGCGACCCAAGTCTTGCATCAATTGCGCTTGGCGGAAGATGACAGCGGGATCACTCCGGTCGGGATCAAAACGTTGCAGTTGGCTCAGAGCCTTTTCTTTTTGTCCCGACTCTTCGTAAACGGTGATCAAGAAACGTTGCAATAACTTATCACCCGGACGCTCTGCCAACAGTCGGTTAGAGACACGCTCCGCCCCCTCCCAGTCACCTTGGTTTGCCAACAGTCGCAAGAGCGTCATACCGGTTTGATGGTCATAGCCCGACAGTTCGTAGCTGCGCTCCACCATCTCTATACCGCGTTTGGGATCGGACGGCATCAGCAACAGCCCCAACCGCTCCAATACAGCGGGCTGATCGGGATCTATCTGATACGCCATCCAGAGGTGATTAAACCTCTGCGAGACCTCCTGCATGGTTTGATACTTCAAACTCCTGTTGTACAGACGGTTGGATGTCGCTTCACTCGGCGTCAACCGCCCCTCCTGGGCAGACAATGACACAGCGCTTACCATCAAGATAAGCACCGTCATTAACGCCCCTTTCATATACAATATATTATTGAGTCGCCTCATATTATTTTACTCCTAAACAGGGCAATCCATCTGTTTCTCTATAGAGCCACCGTCACACACTACCCAAATATGGTGTAAATATACCAATTTTCGGGGAGGCACACAGAGCGGCCGGAGGCCCGGCCTCCTCCTGACGCATTGGGAGTCGGTACTCAATAGGCTAAGGGAAAAACCTCGGACTCCCCTTCAACGCACCGGGTTTGTACACATAATAAAAGGTCTGAGCTGAGTGTTTGGTTTACCTCGTTTAATTTTCTTAATTTTGTGGGAGAATAAAGGCGAAGTACACCGTAGGTATAACGCCGATCAATCGACAAATAATCGAATAATTATGAGTACAAAGAAGGTTTTAGTGACCGGTGGCATGGGATATATCGGCAGTCATACTACTGTTGAGCTCCAGAGTGCCGGTTATGAGGTGATCATCGTAGACAACCTGTCCAACTCTAACCGTGAGGTGCTAAAAGGCATCAAGGCCATTACGGGTATCGAGCCCACTTTTTACGAAGTAGACTGCAACGATCGGGAGGCTATGCAGCGGATCTATGCCGAGCATCGCCCCGACGGCATCATCCACTTTGCCGCCAGCAAAGCGGTAGGTGAGTCGGTAGAGCAACCTCTCTTGTACTATCGCAACAATATCCTCTCCCTCATCGTACAGCTCGAGTTGATGAAAGAGTATGACACCAAGGGGATTGTATTCTCCTCTTCTTGTACTGTGTATGGGCAGCCCAAACAGCTCCCCGTGACGGAGGATGCGCCTATTTTGCCCGCCACTTCGCCTTATGGCAATACCAAACAGATCAATGAAGAGATCATCAGAGACACCATCCATGCAGGCGTGGAGTATCGTGCCATCATGCTCCGCTATTTCAATCCGATAGGGGCTCATCCTACGGCGGAGATCGGCGAATTGCCTTTGGGTGTGCCGCAAAACCTCATCCCTTACCTCACCCAGACTGCGGCGGGCATCCGCAAGGAACTGACGGTATTCGGTGATGACTACAATACGCCCGACGGTTCGTGCATCCGTGATTACATCCATGTGGTGGATCTGGCCAAAGCTCACGTAGTGGCCATGGATCGGATGTTGGAGGAAAAGAGTGATGATAAATTGGAGGTCTTTAATATCGGTACCGGCAACGGCGCCAGTGTGCTGGAGCTGATCCGCACGTTTGAAGAAGCGACCGGTGTCAAGGTGCCTTATAAGATCGGCGCGCGTCGCGAAGGGGATATCGAACAGGTATGGGCGGATCCTAAAAAGGCCAACGAGGTATTGGGCTGGAGAGCTGAGAGCACACTCGCGGAGGCACTCAAGAGCGCTTGGGACTGGCAGGTGAGGATCACGCCGTCGCTCCAAAAGTAAGACGAAAAAATACAGACAACAAACAACCATATAACGACAGACAACAAACAATGAAACCAAACGAATTTGCTATCTTCTCAGGGACAAAAAGCCTCTATTTGGCAGAGCAGATATGCAAGAGCTTAGGTTGCGAACTGGGTCGTATGCAAGTGGATCGCTTTGCCGACGGAGAGTTTGCAGTTTACTACAATGAGTCTATCCGCGGCAAGGATATATTCTTGGTACAGTCTACCCAGCCGACCACTGACAATCTGATGGAGCTCCTCTTGATGATTGACGCCGCCAAGCGTGCCAGCGCCCATTACATCACTGCGGTCATCCCCTACTTCGGATGGGCCAGACAAGACCGTAAGGATAAGCCCAGGGTCTCTATCGGCGCCAAGCTGATTGCCGACTTGCTCCAAACAGCCGGTATCTCCCGACTGATTACTATGGATCTGCACGCGGATCAGATACAAGGTTTCTTTGATCTTCCTGTAGACCACTTGTATGCCTCCAACCTCTTCATTGATTATGTCAAGGAACTGATGGATCGGGAGGAAATCACGCACGAAAACTTGGTGATCGCCACTCCCGACGTGGGCGGTACCAAGAGGGCCAACACCTACGCCAGGGCGCTCGGTGTGCCTTTAGTGATCTGCCACAAGCTGCGTCTGCGTGCCAATGTGGTTGCCGAGATGCGTATCATCGGTGACGTTGAGGGTAAGGATGTATTGCTCGTTGACGATATCGTGGATACCGCCGGCACTATGACCAAGGCGGCCAATCTGATGATGGAGAATGGCGCCCGCTCGGTACGTGCGTTGGCAAGCCACGCGGTGATGAGCGATCCCGCCACCTCTCGTATCCAACAGAGCGCGCTCAAGGAGATGATCTTTACCAACTCTATCCCTTACGACAAAGGCGGAGACAAGATCAACTGCCTCTCTGTGGCTCCAATGTTTGCCGAGGCGATCCGTCGCGTAGTGGAGCATGAGTCGATCAGCGACCTTTACCAGATCTAATCATCTGACACAGTAAGTGACCACGATAAATAACAGTGAGGAGAGACAGCAGCCCCTATGGAGTGAGGAGCGGCTGTCTCTCTTTCGTTATCGGCTCATCAGATGGTTTGTCCGCAACGGCAGAGCGCTTCCCTGGCGCGGCATCAAAGACCCGTACAAGATTTGGGTATCCGAGATCATCTTGCAGCAGACGCAGGTGGTGCAAGGGTGGGACTATTACTTGCGATTTATAGAGAAGTACCCGACGGTCGGTGCGTTGGCGCAAGCCGAAGATGAGGAGGTGCTGCTCCTGTGGCAAGGACTCGGCTACTACTCTCGGGCGCACAATATGCTGACCGCGGCGCGGCAGATCGTAGATAGGCACGGCGGTTCATTCCCTACCACGGCAAAGGAGGTGAGCCAACTCAAAGGGATAGGGCCGTACACCACGGCGGCGATTATGAGTATAGCCTATGATGCCCCTTTGGCTGTGGTTGACGGTAATGTCTATCGTGTGCTGTCCCGGGTAGAGGCGTCCGAAATGCCGATAGATACCACCGCGGGTCAGAAGTACTACCGTGCGTTGGCGGACCGCTATTTGGATAGAGCGCAACCGGGTCAGTACAACCAAGCCATTATGGACCTCGGGGCTATGGTTTGTACCCCTCGCAACCCTCTCTGTCACGACTGCCCTTTGGGCGAATTGTGTCTCAGTCGCGATCGGTCGGAGCTTATCAATCTACTGCCCATCAAAGCCAAGAAGACAGCGGTCAAGACCCACTACTTGGATTACTTCCTCTACCTCACCGAAAATCATCTCTTCATAGAGCAACGTGACAAAAAAGGCATTTGGAAGTCGCTTTACCAATTTCCGCTCCATTATGGAACGGAAGCCTTTCTCTCACCCGACGAGGTGGCGAGGCAGATCGGTGAGGCGTGGCAAAGCGACCAATCGGTAGACCTGCCGCCTCACAAACTGACCCACCGATTGCTCAATATCCGCATCCACATCTGCCGTCCCACGGGAGACGGAGCCACCCCGCCCTCGACAGGAGTGCAAAAGATACGCATCGAAGAGCACCCGCGGTACGCATTTCCCAAGCCCCTCCGCGCCTTCCTCGACCGCGCCTTTCCACCGCAAAAATAGTGAGAGCTACTTGAGCCGCTCATAATAGGGTACCCGATCTATAGGCACCGTCACCTCCAATCGTCGGGGACCTCTATGCACTTTACCCAAATCATCTCTCCAACGTCCCGCCGGCAATACCACCACCCGTTGATGGCCGGGAGTCACCATGGGGGCGATCAGATACCTTTCGCCCAACATAAATTGGTCTTTGATCTCTGCATACCCTTGGTGTGGAAACATATATTCCATATTACGGATGATCGGTTCCCCGGTCTCCGATGCCTCCCGGGCACACTGCAATATATAGTCACTCATGCCGAGATGCAGCTCGGTGGCTTTTCGACAAGCGTCCAAATGCACCTCATCGAGGATCCGCCAAGGGGCGACCGAAAACTGCATCATCGGCATCAGGGCGTGGATCTGAGCCGACCGCACGATTAATTCTTGGTCAAAGTGCGCCGAGTCTATATTTAAGAAGGCGGCAAATTGGCCGCCACCCACCATATCGGGGCAAGTATAGGGGTGACCGAGCAGCCCTGCCGCTACCATCTCGGGAATGAGTGCAGAGACCGCCGCCCATGAGTAGTCCTTATCCCCCAGACGTTGTACCAGCGGTTGACCGCCCATCTTCCAGGTCGCTCTGTATTCGTTGTAGGGGAAGTGCAGACCCAGCTCGGCCCACTTGCGAGTATAATCGGAGATCAGAGCCTCCGGGTCATAAAAGTCATAAGCCCCCTCCTGCATATAACTGACATCAGCGCCGTCAAACTTAAATCCGTCAATGCCGTACCTCTCTTGGCACGCCTCCAACTCTCCTACCAACCACGACACAGCATCGGGGTGGGTGAGATCAATACAGGCGCTATAACCATTCCACCAACGGATGATGGCAGGTGCAGTACTCCCTTTGGCACGTACCAAATATCCCTTCTGCTGCAATGCCCTAAACTCCGGACTGTCGGGCGATACATAAGGACAGACCCACAACATCACCTTAAATCCTTGTCGGTGCAGCCTGTCGGACATCTCTTTGGGAGTAGGAAAGCGCTCCGGCTTAAAGTCGAAGTTGCCATAATACTTCTGCCAGTTGTCATCAATCATAAAGACACCGGGCGAAAAGCCGTGCTCCAATACCGCATCGGCGTACGCCAATATATCCTCTTGGTTTTGGTCATACATCAGTTCGATCCAGGTATTGTACTGCGGCAGCGAAAAAAAGGACTCTGCGGGGATTTCTCCCGTTGGGGGGAAATGTGCACGCACCGCCGCTGTGTAAGCCTCCCTAAGCGACCGACCGGCATCCGTCACAGAGACCTCCTCGTACCGCGACTCTATATATAGTGTGTCTCCCGACACCTTAAAGCTAAATGGTGACTCACTCCAAACATATCTTCCTTCCGAAGAGAGCAACAAGGGCGAGGTCTGGTTATTTAGGTTATTCGCCCCAAAGTCGATCATAGGCGTGGTGCCGTAGGGCATCTGACCACCCATGGCGGTCAAAGCGCCCCACCATTTTTCTTCCCCCTTAGGGGCAATCGTTGTGGTATAAGTCTGCGACCACAATTGGTGACTCACAGACAATAGGGTCAAAAGGCAAAGCCATCTTATAGCGTTCATATCGATAATTTTTAAGAGCGGTGATCCGCATTAACAGTTAGGTAAAGTTACCGCAAATATTATTAGGACAAAAGGTATTTGTTTCTAACCAAGGAAAATCTTATCTTTGGGTATCCAAAAACTTTAGTCACAATGCATACATTACACACACTTTACATACACAATTTATGTCTACATCAGATTTAAGCTACTACGATCCGGAGGAAGTGCCGTCCGGGGAAAAGAAGAAAGTAACTATTATTGTCTCCGAGTGGAATAGCAACATCACCTTTGCCCTAAGGGATGCCGCTATCGAAACACTACTCAAATTCGGCGTACGCAAAAACGACATCTATGTAAGGTACGTGCCGGGAAGTTTCGAACTCATCTACGCCACAACCAAGTCCTTGCACTTCGGTAATTGCGATGCGATCATAGCGCTCGGGAGCATCATCAAGGGCGAAACACCCCACTTTGACTACATCTCCCAAAGTGTGATGAATAACTTGGGTTACCTCAACGCCAATACCAAACTGCTCTCCGGCACCCTCTACATCCCGATCATCAACGGCGTACTCACAACAGACAATATGCAGCAAGCGGAGGATAGAGCCGGAGGGAAATTGGGCAATAAGGGTATAGAGGCAGCCATCGTTGCCCTCAAGATGATGCGCTTCTGATCCCTCCTTTCGAGACCTCCTACAATATCAAAAAAGCTACGCAGATGAGTTGATACCAACCCTGCGTAGCTTTTTTCTTTGCTCTTAGCGGCCGGAGAATTGCCGTCTCTCTATCGCCTGTCAAAAACACTTATCGTTCGGCGAAGTAGATTGGATGGAAACACTCCGGTCGGTGGAAGTCCGGGGCTTCCGCCCGTACAGGCATCCACGATACAAAGTGGGGATTATTGGTTTTATCGCCACACTTATAGAAATTTGCCAAGAAATGGTCAGGGAACGAAGGACTATTGACATCCAACCCCACCAATCCAAAAGGTATAAAGACCGCAATCCAAAAAGGGTGGATCCCCTGCGGTCTATTAAAGATGACTCCCCCACGCTCGCTCGTAGCGCGCCGGATCGTTGCGTATTCATCCTCATTGAGCGGTGTGCTCACCTCCCTACTCTTTCGCCGTGCCGCATCGCAAGTCCCAATGCAGTTAAACTCAAAGTTGAAATAGTGTTCCTCGCCCGGGAGTTGCATAAAAAACTCAACACAACTATCCTCATGCACTCGATCGCCGTCCTCGGTATAGCTCGCTTTTAGACCCAAACCTTTGCTCCAAAAGCGACAATAGATACCGCTATCCGAATACGCTATATCCGCAGTGGTAATAGGAGCATAGGGGTACTGCTCAGGCCAATTGTTGAGCATCACCGGGAGTCTCAAGGCTCTGGTCTCCATCACGATCTCCTGTGACGAGAGGTCCAGTGCATCGAGTACCGGTACATAGGGTATTACATACTTTGTTGACTCCATATTACAACCACACGTTTTTAAGTAAATAAAAGAATACCCAAATATATCTAAATAATATGACATAGTTGGTTAAGAACCGCTATAAATTTTAGAAGCGAGCGTTCTTTATCCCGTGCCGATGCCATATCCACCCTCCGCCTACCACAAAACGTTGACGTGCTGAATTGATAAGACAGAGCCTCCATACACATTAATGTGAATGTTGATAATATTGGACATGATATTTTGGAATCGAAGCGGAAGAGCTATGATATATAATGGATTATGTAAGATTTGGGATTAAAACGGCAAGTCCTGTCCATATTCTACAAAAGCTTCGTTAATGACTTGAATTTCATTATCTTCAAATAGCTGTGCTTGCTTTTGAAGTTTATCCAAATACAATGTTCGTTTTGACTCATCGTTAATCTCCTCACGACGATTCTTGCTCAGTTCTAAGAACTCCTCATTTTGGTCTATGCCTAGGAATCGGCGTCCTAATAGATTTGCTGCTATGCCAGTCGTACTACTACCTGTGAATGGATCCAGAATCCATGCATTGGGAAGAGTCGATGCCTGAATAATACGTGAAAGAACACATAATGGTTTTTGTGTTGGGTGTTTCCCACACGTCTTCTCCCATGGTGCGATTGCAGGCAATCTCCACACATCACGCATCTGAGTACCGCCATTAATCTTTTTCATTAATTTATAATTAAAAAAATGGGGAACCTTGTGTTCTTTACGTGCCCAAAGTATATACTCAGCTGAATAGGTGAAATATTTGCACGACAAATTTGGTGGTGGGTTTGTTTTCTCCCATGTAATACAGTTTAATATTTTGAAATCCAATTCTGTCAAACATCGAGCTACTGAAAAGATATTGTGATAAGTTCCGCTTATCCATATAGTTCCATTGCTTTTCAGTTTATCCCGACAGGCTGCAATCCATGATTTATCAAACAGATAATCTTCTTCGTATCCCTTGGACTTATCCCAATCTCCTTTATTTACAGATACCATTTTACCACTTTGAACGCTTATACCTCCGTTTGAAAGGTGGTAAGGAGGATCCGCAAAAATCATATCAAACTTAAAATCAAAGGAATTTAGAAGTTCAATACAATCCCCTTTTAAAAGTGTGAAATCTCTATTTTCTGATTTGTAATAGGCAACTGGCATTTAGATAAGTGTTTTTGAAATTATTCCATTCTCAAGATCCGCAATATTGTACAAATGTTCCAATACATCAAACGTTTCTTTCAGATTATTCTTTGCATTGCGCCAGCCACAGCCATCGGTGAACCAAACAAATTTGAAATATCCCAGTTCTTTGGTTTCCAATGTGATAGTTTTGTAACTACGAGCCGTTTCATTTAACTTGGAGCCACTGCTTGTATAAAAGTTTGTTTCTATACCATAAACGGTATTCTCTCCTTTTACAACAAAATCAAATCTCTTTTCCGCATCACCATTATTGGAAATGGAAGACAGATCAATTCCCCATTTAGCCTCAATCTCATAGATATACATTTCCTTGAAATATGTTTCTCCTTTCACCAGCCCTGCTTTACAAAGAAAACTCTCTACAAGATTTTCCATTAAATGACCACCACGGTTCTTACGGCCATTCGAGTCAAGTCCCGTTTCTATACCAGTTACGTAATCCACAAGATTGTTGACAATATGATTCTCCATCAAATTAAAAAGACCGGTCTTTCGCATGAATTTGACATAATCTTCATTTGTGCGATTTGGCTTATCAAAATGAAAATCAATCTGCCCCTCTTCGTCCATAGCCATAATGTCAAACTCACGCTTTGCTAAAAGAATAGGAACGCATCTTAGAGTTTCTGGATATTGTTCCAAAATATTTCTGAAATCATCCTCTATATTCCGTGATCCAATAAGCGAATTCAAGATATTGAGTGGAATTTTAATGGCTTCCACATTGTTGAAAACCTTATTGAAATTAACATAATATTTATAATCGGCAATAGATGGTCTAAAAGTAGATAGCCAAGTATCAAAGTTTCTCAATTCAGTAAGCATTGGCAACATTGGAAATCATTATCTCGGAAACTGCTCCACGTCCATTCCCTTTCGAATTTATCATTCTCGTAGCAGAAACTCTTTTAATTGAAAAGCTATTGTAAAGATGATCAAAGAAATCGTCTCCTTTATCTACATTTTGAGGATCTGAATTACTGGCCACAAATAAAGAGTTTCGTGTTGCTATCTGCTCGCAAAAATCACGTAAACGTGTCTGTTCTGCATCATCAAAACCATCTTTCGCGTAAGAAGTAAATGCAGAAGTTTCTGTTAAGGGGCGATATGGTGGGTCAAAATAATACAAGGCATTACCGTCTGCATATTTACCTGTTTGAGCAAAATCACCACAGAGGATCTCAACCCGTTGTAGAATAGCAGAATCTGCCCTCAATGTCTCCGCATCACAAATTTTGGGATTAGCATATTTCCCATGTGGTACATTAAATTCACCTTTAGAGTTTACACGATACAATCCATTGAAACAAGTACGATTCAAGAAAATAAATAGCGCAGCGGTTTCAACCTTCGAGGTATTCCCTTCGTTAAAACGCTTACGTTGAGCAAGAAAATACTCTTTTCGATCAATTTCGTTGAGTGGGATATATTCATTTTGGATTCGACTCAATTCAGAAATTAAATCTTCAACGTCGTGTTTTATTACTCGATATGTACAAATCAACTCTGCATTTATATCATTTATAATAGCTCTTGTTATGTTCGGATATTCTTGTAATATCCAAAACAAAACTGCTCCGCCCCCAACAAATGGTTCGACATACGTTATTCCAACCCTTTGTGATAAATCACGCGGTAAAGATTTTTTTATGTCATCAAGAAGTTGTGTTTTCCCCCCAACCCACTTGATAAATGGCCTTGCTGGATATGTGTCTAATCTTTTCATTTAATTTCAAATGTTACTGCTAAGTAAATTCTCGTAGTCTTGTGCAAAAATAGTGATAACGCATCACTTTCCCAATAAAATGAGGAAAGAATGCAAGAACATAGATTCAAGCCCAAGTGCAATTTACTTTAAATGTTTAGTAAAAACAACTACCGGTGAAGTAAAGCTATTTATTTCTATGTCTTTTGGAGTCACTCCTTTTTTCGTGTGGATGAAGGATAAGGGGGGCTCGGTGTCGGTGCCTCGCAGTGGTAGTCAATTTAGGTTGCACCATTTATATATTGTGTGTGACAGGTGGTGCGACCTAAAGGTCGGAATTTGGAGGGGATAACCGGTTCCCGAGGTCATCAATACCAACCGGCTAACGCCGATCGGCATTGATGACGCACGGGCTAGTGAGATTCGACCCCTCCGGGGTCGCCGTCGTTTCCACCAATCGTGCCATGTAAATATGTGAAATGAATGGGGGTCGCCGTCGTTTCCACCAATCGTACCATATAAATACGTTATCCGATGGGGTCGCCGTTGTTTCGCATTTACACCATATATATACGTGAAACGAATGGGGTGGCGATGTTTCAATCACCATATTTAGGTAATCGAATGGGGATCGCGACGGTTCCCACGAATCGCCCGCATCGGGGGATACGGTGGACGACCCCGTAGGGGTCGCATTTAATTAGCCCGCGGTCAATGGCGAACGTTGGCGTCAGCCAACGTGAGGCGTTGACCCCGGGACGCGATGTCACCCCGGCTCCACGACCTTTAGGTCGTACCACCTATTGCCCATATATATATGTGTCGATGGATGGGGATTGTTTGCAATATTGTAATTATCGTTAATTGTTGTATCATATCTTGTTTTGGCGTATATTGTCGAGGTCGATATCGGTGGTTTTGTAATCCCTTACAATACAGCGTGTTGGGAGGGGTAGTAACTTAGCCAAAGTTAGACGGCCGACTCGCCGCGGTTA
>JAUNLZ010000020.1 GCA_030532005.1 Porphyromonas sp. | reverse complement strand
CGGCCGACTAACCGCGGCGAGTCGGCCGTCTAACTTCGGCTAAGTTCGGGTCTCCTCTACGCCCCTATAAACCAAAGGGTTAGGAGGGAGGCCATATTCCCGTCCTCCGAATGCACCGAATGCACCAAATGTATAAAAATACAACCCTATTTTGTGGAAGATGGGCGGTGCAATCTAAGTTCGTAAGGGTGGGGGAGACCTCTTCCCGGGGTCAACGCCTCACGTTGGCTCAGCCAACGTTCGCCATTGACCGTCAGACTATTGAGATACGCCCCCTCAGGGGTCGTTCATCGGCTCCCCCATTCGTGGTGCGATTATGTCACGTCACGCGTATATATGTTGGTCGAAACATCGGATGCCCCCATCTCAAACCACACATATATATAAGGTGTCATTGGTCGAAACGTCGGAGGATCCCGCATCGAATCATCCATATATATATATGGTGTCATATATGGTCTCATCGGGGAGTCATCGGCGACCCCGTGGGGGTTGAATTTAAATAGCCCTGTGCGTCATAAGCCCCTATCGGTGACAGCCGGTAGGAGCTTATGACCTCGGGAAAACAGCCCCCCTCCACTACCGACCTTTAGGTCGCACCACCCATCGTCCTACCTATGGACCCAATATATGTGGTGTGACCTGAAGGTCGTAAGGGTGGGGGTGACTTCGCCCCGTCCGTGATCTAATTTATCCTCCTCTAAACCAATTATTCTTCATCGGATAGGGATACAGATCCTGTGGGTTCCCGGGGTGCGGGACGAGGGGTGCAGAGTGTTAATAAATTCTGTACCGCCACATTTGGGGAAGTTGGTATTGTGTTTATGAATAGAAATCTATATCTTTGTAGGAAGAATATTGTCATTAAAACACCGGAAACTAAGATTATCGATATGAAAGATGTTGCTACTATTCTAAAAGAAGCCAAAAGGTCAATGTCCGAGACCATTGACTTTTTAGATGATAAATTGGCGAAGATACGTGCCGGAAAGGCTAACCCTAAGTTGTTGGACGATATCCGTGTGTCGTATTACGGCAATCCTACGCCCCTCAACAATGTCGCCAATGTTTCGGTGCCTGATGCCAAGACAATCATTATCACCCCTTGGGAGAAAAATCTGATTCGTGAGATTGAGAAAGCGATCATCGACTCTGACCTGGGTATCATGCCTGATAATAACGGTGATCTCATCCGCATCAGTATGCCGCCTCTAACGGAGGAGCGACGCCGCGATTTGGTAAAACAGGTCAAAGGAGAGGCGGAGCAAGCCAAGGTGAGTGTGCGTAATGCCCGTAGAGACGGTATCGATACGCTCAAAAAACAGGTCAAGGAAGGTATGCCTGAAGATGAGTCTAAGTCTGCCGAGACCGATGTGCAAAAGATGCACGATGACTATATCAAGAAGATTGACGCTCTCTTTGCCGCCAAGGAAAAGGAAATCATGACCGTGTAGGTTCGTCGGATAGCGCTATGACCGGATTGGTAGTCCAAAACACTGGGAGCTTTTATCAAGTCAAGATTGATGAAAATCTGACCTTGACCGCCAAGCTCAAGGGCAATTTTAAGCTCAACGACACTCGGACCACCAATCCTATTGCCGTCGGCGATGTGGTGGATCTGGAGCCGCCCGAGGATCGGGACGGCGAGCGTGTAGCGTGGATTACCGCCATACATCCGAGGCGTAACTACATCATTCGCCGTTCTTCCAATCTCTCTAAACAGTCTCATATCATAGGGGCCAATATAGATCGATTGTTGCTGTTGGTGACGGTCAATTATCCTTTTACCTCCACCACTTTTATCGACCGTTACTTGGCTACCGCCGAGGCGTATAATATTGAGGCGGCGCTGGTGTTTAACAAGTTGGACCGCTACAACGACCGTGATCTGACCAAACTCCGGGGGTTGGTACATCTGTACGAAAGATTGGGCTACCCTTGCTTTGAGGTTTCGGCCAAATCAGGCAAGGGTATGGAGGAGGTCAAAGCTTATATTGAGGAGGGCATCACATTACTTAGCGGTCACTCGGGGGTAGGTAAATCCACCTTTATCAACGCTTTGGTGCCGGATGCCCACCTCCGCACACACGAAATTTCGGAAATCCACAACACCGGGATGCACACCACCACTTTTTCGGAGATGATTCCTTACGGAGAGAAGGAGAATACCTACCTGATAGACACTCCGGGAATCAAAGGATTCGGTACGGTGGAGTTTGAAAAGGAGGAGGTGGGACACTACTTCCGGGAAATCTTTGATCTCAGCAAAGATTGTAGATTTAATAATTGTACGCACACTCACGAACCGGGGTGTGCTGTGTACCAAGCACTCAACGAGGGCAATATTTCCAAATCTCGTTACCAAAGCTATCTCAGTATCCTCAAGGATCAAGACGATAGTAAGTATCGTCTGTAGTAGTTGTTTCTTACCTATTTCTATGGGGCGGGTCTCGTCCCAATCATCATTGACAGCGAATGAAAAGGTATCTATATAGTGCAGTCGCCGTCCGCTCGACCGTCCGCTCGACCGTTTGTTCGGTTGTTTGTTGGGTCGTTTGCCTGACCGTATGGTTCACTCTATCGACGGCAAAAGCCCAGGACACAGTTGCTTCACCTACCTATCAAGAGTTGGTAGATCAATATTTCAAATACTTCGAAGCGGAGCGCCCCGATAGTGCCGAGATGGCACTGCGTAAGGCCCTTAACCTCTATCCCGACAATGAAAGCAACTTTATGCTTCGTGGCAATCTGTCCGAACTATTGGTGGCACGCGGTGATACAATCGCGGCGCTGTCGGAATTGTCTGCCGCGATAACCGATCAACCGACGATGACCCCGCTGAGGTCGAGACGCGCTCAACTGTATGAGGAGTTGGGTCAGTACAACGCCGCTTTGATAGATCTTGACGAGATTATTAAACTTCAGCCCACTTGGGAGATTCCTATATATAAACGTGCCGGTGTACGCTCCAAACTGGGTCTCCACAATGGTGCCATTGATGATCTCGAGCGGATATTGAGGCTCAATCCCGAAGCCTACCTGCCGAGGGTCGCTTTGGCAAGGGAGTTGGAGACGACGGGCGACGTGATGACGGCGGAAAAGCTATTGACCCGCCTGACGGAGGAGTATCCCAAAATACCCAACGGCTACCGTGCCTTGGGCTGGTTGTTGCTACGGCAGGATCGTAAGGCGGACGCTTTGGACAGGGCCAGGCATCTCATTTTGGAGATGAAAGATAGGAATAAGGAGAACTATCTGTTGCGGGGCGCTGTTTGGTATAGGTACGGGGAGGTGAAAGAGGCTGAAAAGGACTGGGCGGAGGCCGAACGATTGGGGGCGACGCCCGAGGAGATAGAGAAGGCGAAACGATATGAAGAACTATAAATGGATTTGGCTCCTTTTGATCGCGGGGGTGCTGGCTTTTGGCACCGCTACGGTATGGGGAGGTAAAGATGAGAGGGGTATGAATCATGAAATCACCATAGAGCGGGAGATGCGTAGCCTCGACCGTTTGCTGAGGAATTATTACAGAGTCATTGAGGAGTATGACCGATCCAATGACGATGCCGCTGATACGCTCCTTTGGAGTATGGAAAAGACAAGGGCGGAGAGTGAGCGCATTTTCCAACAGCTTTTGAGTCAACGCAGCGTACTTCGTGTGCTGCCGAGTCAGACCCTTGCCCGTCAACAACAGGTGGAGCGGTGGAGCTTTCGTATTGACCGCAAAAAGTCGCTCTATGACAATGTCATCGGTGTCTTGGGACAGTTTGTGAATAGAGACCAATTCTTTGCCGATTTGCTCAAATCGGAATTGGAAATTGCACTTGACAGTGAGTACTTTGCCGAAGCGTACGGGATGGTGCAGATGATGTCTCTCGATCGGCAGGCGATGGTCGACCTCCTTCCTCGGTTTAAGGAGAGTGCCGAGGGGGATATGATGGCGCTCCTCATCCTCGGTCGGGAGTGTTTGGAGACGCTTGCGCCTATAGAGGATCGACTCTCTGAGGAAAAGGCGACCGATGTGGATCGGCAGTGGGAAGCGACGGTTGCCCCTCTGAGCAAGCGCGGCCGTGCATTGTTACAGAAACTTGAGGGGACACCGTATGAGAGCGAAGCGGAGCGCGTTTACAACCGATTTTTGGGAAATAGGAACGTGGTCATTCGACCCGAGGTGCTCGATACCGCTACAGGTGAGGCAGAGGTGACTCTCTTTGGTATTTTTGATAGAGAGACGGCTTTGACCCGTGACAAGAAGGTCATAGGTCAGTTGCCTGAGGGTATCGTACGTGCTACCTTTACAGACCGCCTTCCCGATGTAGGGAGTTACACCTATCGGGTAGACAACCTGCAATCCTTCCTTGAGTATGCCCGGATTATGGTCTATTCGTACAGAGTTCCGGACAATAAGACGGTGGTAGAGATCGTTGACCGAGCTACCGGTATGCCGGTACCCGACGTCCGACTCAAGGTGATCGACAACTATCGCAAGTTGCGAGAGGTGGTCAAGACGGACAATGAGGGTAAGGCGCTCTTCGCTTCAGAGGAGAGGGCTTACGAAGTATGGATAGAGGGGCAGGGACTCCCCACCCGGAGATCGATATACATACCCGAACTGCCACACGCTACAAAGCCGAAGGATGGCACTGCCATCTACTTCTACACCGATAGGCCGCTTTACAGAAGGGGGCAAGAGGTCAAGGTCGGGGTGGTGACCACTCGGACGGCGGGGGGTAAGACTACCACAGATCCCGAGCAAGAGGTGACGTTGGCCTTTATTGCAAGTAGAGCCGCGGAGATCGTGACTCTGCAGAATCAGGTGGTCACCACCAACGAGAACGGAGTGGCGGAAATCTCCTTTACCATCCCTGAGGATCAAGAGTTGGACAATTACCGGATCGCAAGCGGACTGAGAATGCATAGTATTAATGTGGAGGATTATAAGCGGAGCTATCTGAGCATCTCCATTGATCGTATCCCCAACGGATATGTGAAGGGACATCCGTTGGTCATTGAGGGGCGGACAACGGACCTCAACGGTCTCCCCACTCCGGCAAAGGTACAACTGACCTATCAAGATGACCAACGTGTAGAGGTCACTTCGGACAGTGACGGTCGCTTTGTCATCACCACGCCTGTGATTGAGGATGATGATTACGGTCTTACGGTTGACGCTTCGGACGCTTTGGGGAATACGGCATCTGAGGATATTTGGTTGGAGACCTTAAGTACCGATATGCCACTCAACGCCAATGCTTTGATAGCGGGAAACGAGACGGTGATCAATAAAGAGGCTTTTGCCCTCACAACAGCCACCCAACCCTATACCGATAGATTGTTGGGCGACTTGTCGGACCGAAGGCTCTATGTGGATTTGGTCAGTAAGAATGATACCGTCGCTTTGGGAGAAGTGCCTGCCGCCGGCTCCAAGTCGTATGCCCTCCCCAAGTTGAAGAGCGGGGAATACAAGCTGCTCATCAAGACGGTAGATGGTTACGGCCAAGAGCAGCGGGATATCAGCCGAAGGTCGTATTATTTTTACAGCCCGGAGGATAAGACCTTATCGGGCGATCAATTGCTTTGGGGTACCTTGGCACCCGACGGACGGTTGCTCTACGGCAGTAGTTATGACTTGCAGTTCCGACTCACGATTTATCACGACGGGACGACGGTACACCGCCAATCTCTCAAAGCGGATGCGGGGCAGATCCGTAGCTTGGAGTTGCCCGATATGCCAATGGATATTATCCATATCGAGGCGGTGAGACATATGGATGAAAAGGAGTTGGAGTTCCAATTGGAGAGAGCAACCGAGGTTGAGAAAACACGGGTAGAGGGACTCGACTTTCCCGGCAGTTACCTGCCGGGCGATAGTGTACGGCAGACGCTTAGGGTCATCGGCAAGGAGGGTAGGCCGTTAGTCGGCGCACCGGTCATTGTATCGGTTTACGACCAAGCGGTGCAGGATGCCGCAACGGCCGATTACGAACCGACCTACTGGAGAAAACTGACCGAACCTGTTTTTGATGAACTAATGTGTTACGAGGGAGACTTTGCTCCGCTTCGCTCGCAGAGGATGGCAGGCGCGATGCTGAATAAGAGTGAAGTGATGGAAGATGTAGAGATGTCGGGGGCGCTGCCGTCGCCCGACTTCGGGTCGATAAAGAGTCGTTCCGACTTTGCCGAGACCGCCTACTTCTCCGCGCGATTACTGACGGATGAGCAAGGTGAGGTGCAATTGGACTTTAAGTTGCCCGACAGCGAGACAAAGTACATCACCAAGGTCTATGCTTTCACCCCGGATCTCACGGATCAGGTGATGGAGGAGACAACTCTGCAGGTCAAGTCTCCATTGAGTATCGATGTGAGTTTGCCCCGCTACCTCACCAAGGGCGATACACTCAACGGCGAGGTGCAGCTCCGCAACAGTAGCGACCGGGCATTGACGGCACAGTACCAAGTGACCGGCAATGATGTGGTTTTGGCTGAGGGCGCTGCCGCAGTCGCCGCCAATAGTACCGTCACTGTGCCGTTTGCCGTGGTTGCGGATTTGGGCGATCGGATCACTTTGCAAGCCAAAGTGGTTGCCGGTAAGGTGAGTGACGGTATTGAGCGGGTGATTCCTCTACGATCCGACGAATCGACTTATGTGGTTGCAGTGCCATTTTCGGTCTATCAAGGCGATGAGGTGCAACTCGATTTGCCGAAAGCGGAGCTGGCGGACAGCGATCTGAGCTTGCAAATCTACTTGGATCCGATACAGCTGTTGTTGGGAAAATTGGCGATCACTCATCAAGAGGCGATCAAAGATGCTTCGCTCAACTTCTTCTCCACCGTTTATGTTTACAGTGTCTACAGCCGTCTGCACCAATATCTGTCCGAGCATCCCGACATAGCCCGACATCTGCGGGAGTCGGCGCCCGAGTTGGAGGCGATAGAGAGTGATACCGCCACCTATATGGATCGTATGGCGGATGCCAAGAGTCTCGGTGACTTTTACAGCTTTATCACGGATAGCGCCAAGGTAGAGCAGTGGCTCTCCGAGATGGAGATCAGGCTCCTTAGCCACTATGTCACGGACGGAGGATTTAGGTACAGCAACCAATATATTGAGGCGTCGCCTTGGCTGACCCACTTTGTTTTGGAGCTACTCTCCGGGGTGACTGTTCGGAACGAGGCGTTGCAAAAAGCCCTTCGCCGGTCTCTGCCTTATTTGGAACGCCAACTGACGGTTAAGGATAACTTCTACAGAGAGTATGTCGGGTATGCCCTATTGGCTCACAACTATCAGCACCCACTCTCCGACCTCGGCGGCAAGATGTCACGGGCGGTCGAGGAGATGAGGAAGTCTTACCCCGACAGTTCCAACCGCAAGATGTTGGAGTTTGCCGAGTACAGTAGGCTGTACGATAGTCCCGAAGCGTTCCGCGAGGTAAGACAGTTTGTAGAAGATCGCAGCCACTACACCGTTACCGACGAGGAAAAGCTGCAACTGATGCTCTTCCTCTCAAAGACGGACCGGCAGATCGCTCCCGAAGTGGTCGAGCGTGCTCTTCGGCTCAAACAAAACACACTGTGGTATGACCGTGCTATTGTGGATATCACCGCTTTGATACTGGAGCGGATAGAGCCTACGGTGGTACCCTCCGACGCCCGACTGACGATAGACAATCGGGTCCACCAACTTTCTCCTGTCGAAAAACTGACCGGCGCCGTATCGCTTCGCTATCCGTCCGACAGAGGCCAAGTCTCCATCAGTTGGCACGGTATCGATAGTGACTACACCTTTGGCGGTCTCTCCTACACCGTGCGTCAGAAGAGTGTCGATGTGACCGCTACGGGTGAAAAACTGACCGTCCGTAAGGAGATCTATGTACGGAAGGTGGATGCCCAAGGAAATCAAACTTTTGTCCGGGCTAATGACGTGCAGAAAGGCGACCGCCTCATAGTGCGGTACTACATCGAGGCGGCACAGGATCTCAGTCTGATTTTCATCCAAGACCCGAGACCCGCTACGTCGGAGTTTGGTTACGACTTCCGAGGATTTCGTTTTGGCGACCGTGTCCGGTACGAGTACAGCCGACGCGACGACCACGATCGCATCTATATCGACTACTTGCCACGCGGACGCCATCAGATAGAGTTGGAGGCGGTGGCGACACAGAGCGGCGACTACACCTACGGACCGGCACAGATCCGGAGCTACTACGCTCCCGAGTATGCGGGCAACTCCGCGGGAGGTCGCATCCAAGTCCGCTGACCCTTACAGATACCTATTTTGAGACCTTTTTGTGGAGGGCTTAAAATAGGTATCTTTGTATAGAGATAATCTATAGAGATAAATAAGACAACAATATGGATTGGTTAGCAATAGCGCTTATAGCTGTATTACTTATAGTCGCAATGACAGGGAGCCTCTACCTCCGCAAGATGAGGCGTGACAATAAAGGTCAAATCCCGGCCGACGGCCCTTGTACCCAAGAGCACTCTTGCAGCGGTTGTTGCGGGGGTACTGCTTGCTTTAACTCCAAGATCAAACAGAAACCCCTTTTGGTCTACTTTGAGGACGAAGAATTGGACCGCTTCCGTCACCGCACCGGCAACGATTATACCGATGCCGAAGTGGAGGAATGGAACGAAGTGCTGCATACCCTACGCCCTGAGGAGCTCTCCGCTTGGGCAAAGAGTATCAAGCTCCGCAGGTTGGTGATGCCGGCCTCTGTCGCATCCGAGTTGCAGGCGATGCAGACCGTGCAGGTACAATAGAGTGGCGGGCGGATGGACTTTCTGAACTACCAGTTTTTCACCCAGTCGGCCATTGCTGTACTGCTCACGGGACTGATCACCGGTATCATCGGTAGTTTTGTGGTGGTTCGGCGGATGGTCTTCGTCTCCGGAGGCATCACCCACAGTTCGTTTGCCGGTTTGGGGTTAGGCTTTTTCTTAGGACACAACCCGTTGCTCTACGCTATGGGAGCCGCCATACTTAGCGGCGTCGGTGTGGAGTGGTTGAGCCAAAAGGGGCGGGTACGCGAAGACTCCGCCATCGCTTCCGTATGGTCTGCCGGTATGGCTATAGGCATCCTCTTTACCTTCCTCACCCCCGGCTACACGCCGAGCCTCAGTAGTTTCCTCTTTGGCAATATCTTGTTGGTCACCCCCTTAGAGTTGTGGATATTGGGCGGTTATGTTGCACTGACCGTCCTACTTGTAGTCCTCTATTACTGGCCGCTGGTTTACATCTCTTTCGATGCCGAGTTTATGCAGATCCGCGGACTCCCCCGCTCCCTCTATCAATATTTAATGATGATATGGATATGCATCGGCATCGTCCTCAGTATCCGTGTGATGGGGATTATGATGCTGATGAGTATGCTCACCCTGCCGCAGATGACGGTCAATCAATTTACCCACAGTTTTAAAGGACTGATCATCGGCAGCACCCTCTTGAGTACCGTCACTGTGATGCTCTCTCTCATCGGCAGTTATTACTTTAACCTCCCCACAGGCGTCCTCTCCGTCCTGATGCTCTCCCTCCTCTTCCTCCTCTCCCGAGCATCTGTCAGACTGCGTCGCCGTTGACGGTTACGGCGGTATGGATAGGCGCCTCTTTCCCCTCCTCCTATTGTTGTCGTCACTACTATTGACGCAATGTACCCTCCTCAGGCATGCCGAAAACATCAACCGCCGACACGATGCCCGGCAAGAGTTGGAGCAAATCAAGAAGGCTTTGCGAAGCGCCGATCCCGGTACCGCCACCCCTCAACTGCTCCTCACCTACGACATCGACGGTAAGTACGAGGCGGAGTTGCAAGCCCTTTTGCAGCAAGCGTCGCACCAACCGCATTTGGCTGCCGAGATAGCTTTGCTCCAAGGCAATGGCGAAGCGCTTCTCACCTATGCCCAAACTCCGTTAGATCAAGTAAAAGCCTACTTGCTCATCGGTAACCCCATCGAGGCCTCCCGATTGTTTGACACCTATCGGCTCGATGACCTCCCTACAGCGACGATGATTTATTGGGGGCTGCAAGATACTCTGCAAACCGTAAGCGGGCTGCGCCAACTCCTCTCCTCCGATAGAGCCGAAGTGTCCCTACCCGCCGCACGACTCTGGCTCTCCATCTCGCCTGACCGCCCCGAACCCCTGCATTACCTCCAGAACCACAGCCCGTCGGAGTGGGAACGCTTTACCGCTTCCGCCCGTCTCTCCAACGGCGATATCCCGGTCTCCTCTCCCGATCGGATGGCTTACGTCGCATACCTCCAAGCCCTCAAAACTCCCGACAGTCTGCACCTCAAATCAGCTGCCGACCAACTCACGGCACTGCCGAATACCCCTTGGCGTACCGAGGCGCTACTACAAATCCGCCCCCTCTTGTACCAACAGCAACTATGGGTGGGGGCATTGGCGGTACACCAATCATTGCCTCCGGCTTATGCCGCCGACTATCCGTATAGCCTGCTCACCGCCTACGAGGAGGAGATTTCTCTCTTGGAGGTGTACGAAACTCCGGAGGGGGAGTCGCTAACAACTCCTATGCTTTCTCCCGATGAAGGGAGCTTCCATACCATCTGGGGCCATGTCGATAACAGAGACAACTGGGCTATGGAGCGGGGCGCCTTTATCCATCCCAACGGCAAAGCCAACATCCGCCCCACCGCCCGACAATATGATAGCATCCGCCGACACCTTGAACAAGTGATGCCGAGTGTTGCCCCACTCAACTTTCCACAAGCGGCAAAAGCGACAGAACACCGGTGGCTGAAAAGGGAAAATAACGCGATTGTTAATGAAACGTCACAATAATCAGATAACTTTGTAATATCTATGACGAGAGACCGTGGCGTTGGATAGAGCGGTGCCGTCTCAATGTATGGTAATTAGTAATCAACAATATAGATGAATTAAACTATGATGGGTAAGAAGATATTAGGATTGATTGTCCTGTTTTGTTGCTTGTGGAGCCTCCAAAGCTCGGCTCAGGAGGGGAAGGTGCAGATGCCGATGGGGAAAGACGGTACGTTTAAGATCGTACAATTTACCGACATCCATTATGAGCCTCTCAAACCGGAGAGTGCAGAGTCGATAGAGACGATGAAAAAGGTATTGGAGGCGGAGCAACCCGACCTTATTATCTATACGGGAGATATCGTGGTAGGAGCGCCTATTGCGGATGCCATACAGGCGGTATTCTCTATCCCGGAGGAGATGGGTATCCCTTTTGCTTTTACTTTTGGCAATCACGATGATGAACATGATATGGACAAGGAGGCCATATACAGTGCTTTGCAATCTTTCAAACAAAACATTACCACTCGTACAGAGGGGATCTCGGGAGTCACCAACTACATCATTGAGTTGACCGCCTCCGACCAAAAGGAGCTGCCTCAAGCGCTGTTGTATGTCTTTGACAGCCACGCCTATTCCGGGGTGGAAGGGCTGGACGGCTACGACTGGATCAAGAGTGATCAAGTACAGTGGTACGAGCGAGAGAGCCGTGCCTATACGCAAAAGAACGGCGGCCAACCGATCCCGGCATTGGCTTACTTCCACATCCCCTTGCCCGAGTACAATTATGCTGCCGGCAGCGATAAATACCGTTTATACGGCAGTCGGATGGAGGCACCCTGCGCGCCTCTCATCAATACCGGCTTGGCGGCCTCTATGATTTTGAACGGTGATGTGATGGCCACCTTCGTAGGACACGATCATATCAATGACTTTTTGGTCAGTTACCACGGCTTGGTACTCGCCTACGGACGGTTTACAGGCGGGGCAACCACTTATAACGATGTCGTGGGCGGCGGTGGCGCTCGTGTGGTCCAACTCAAAGCGGGTGAACATTCGTTCCGTACCTGGATCCGCCTCTCAACGGGTGAGGTGGTCAAGCCTTATGATACCTCCGCCCCCTACCACAAGTAACAAGATTGGATAGATAACGAATATGGTTATGAAAAAGAATTGGACTCTTTTGACCGCATTGGCGTTTTCGCTGTTGTTGGGATTGTCGACATTGGCGGGCGCCTGCTCCGCCAACAACTCTAAAAAAGGTCAGGACTCCGAGCAGACGGATGGGGAGGCCGCCCTTAATGTGATGTCCTTCAATATCAGATACGATAATAAGGGAGACGGTCGGCATCAATGGGCAAACCGTTTGGAGGAGGTCGGCACCATGCTGAATGCTCGAGACTTGGACTTTATAGGTACTCAAGAGGTGCTGAAAAATCAGTTGGACGATCTTGCCGCCCTTCTATCCGATTACCGATACATCGGAGTAGGGCGTGATGACGGCAAGGAGGAGGGAGAGTATGCACCGCTCTTTTACAATACCAAACGGTGGCAACTCAAAGAGGGCGGCTATTTTTGGCTCTCCCAAGACCCCGAACATCCCGGTATCGGTTGGGATGCAGCGTGCAATCGCATTGTCAGCTGGGGACACTTCGCCAATCTCGCCAATGGCCAAGAGGTGGTTTGCTTTAACCTCCACTTGGATCACGTCGGAGAGACCGCAAGGCGGGAGAGCGTGACCCTACTCAAACAGCGGTTGCGTCCGTTTGTGACTGCGGAACTGCCGGTGATAGTGATGGGTGATTTTAACGCCGCACCCGATTCGGAAGTTATAGCGGCGACAAAAACACCACTCGACGGCATGACACTGATGGACAGCTACGAAACGGCTACACATAGAGTGGGGCCTGAATGGACTTTTCACGACTTTGGAGAGATCCCGCAAGAGCGTAGAGCGCGGATCGACTACATCTTTTACACCGCACCGCTCCACCCCGATACCTTGGAGATTGTACATCCCGAGGCAGAGTCCGATACCACTCGCTTCCTATCGGATCATACACCCGTGGTCGTTACTTTTGTCAGCAATTCAGGTCATTGAGGATGCTGTCAAGACGATAATAACAGAATATTACTATATTTGTAGCGATACAATTATTACAAATATAATATTTCGTGCGTATGAATAAGAAAATTGTTGTGGCTCTTGTAGCCCTTATGGCTTGCTTCGGTCTCAAAGCAAACGCCCAAAATGTAATGCACAATGGAGCCAATATTATTACCGTGGGAGCCGGTCTGACCGACAGCCACGTGCCGCTATCCGTAGCATTTGATCACGGTGTGGTGGACAATCTATTCGAGAGCCCCAACGCTTCTCTATCATTGGGTGGTATGGCGGGAGCTCTACTTGGTAAGAATTATGCAGGGTTTGTAATCGGGCCTCGTGTAGGCATTCACTACCACTTCATACCACAGTTGGATACCTACTTCTCATTGATGCTTGGCCTCACGGGTGCCAGATACAAAGAAAACGTCAATGTCGGCAACGGCGAAAAAGTCAAAGTTGACTCCGGTTGGAGCAACGAATTTGAGTGGGGTTCACACATAGGCGCGCGCTACTTCTTTACCCCTCAAGTGGGTGCATTTATTGAGTTGGGTTACGGTTACACCTTTGCCAATATCGGTATCGCTTTCAAACTCTAATCAACCGTTACAGTAAGACCTCATACTGTGGAGGTCAATAACTAAACAGATAACAATCATGCCAAGAGCCCCTATCGGTATCAGCCGGTAGGGGCTTCTGACACACGGGAAAACGCGTTCCCCTCTCCTCCGACCTTAGGTCGCACCACCCATCGCACACAATATATATAGTGCGACCTAAATTTATTACCGCTGCGTGACCGCCATTACAGAGACACCCCCTTATCCTTTTATCCTTTATCCACACGAAAAAAGAGTGAGCCCCCGGCGGTAATTGTTGCTGAAATGAGTAAAAATATCTACCTTTGCCGTCGAAGGTGCTCCGAGAGCCATTCGGCTGTCGGGGTAAAAGGGAAACAGGTGAGAGTCCTGTACAGTCCCGCTGCTGTGAGTCTTAACAACGACCTTGCGCAAACCACTGTGAGAGCGTAGCTCTGACGGGAAGGAGCAGGGAACGGAGACAAGTCAGAAAACCTGCCTTCGATGTGCATGATGTATCTCTCTCGAGGGTTGGAGAGGTGCCACTGACGGACTTAGTCAAGTCAATTCCCTTTCTTTGACCGCAACACAAAGAGGGCTAAGTATTTCCGATGTGGTGATTTGATAGATAAGATGTACGTAAGTCTGCGAAGATATACGGCGTTGTATGCACTACAATGGAGCTGTGGCTGTAGACGAGACTGCCTTTCGTGTATAGCGCGAGCCTCTCTGAGAGTGGGCACTGCACCGGTCATACCGCGGACAGTCACCCACTCTCTTTATATTGAGTAGTTAACCCGACTGCCAAACGATAAGTCAAAAAATCGGAAGGGGATATAGAACCACCTTGAGCGTATGTACCAACTGTCTGTCTGATCTGTTTTGACGTTATCGTGTTTGTTCTCCCAAATAATGTTTTTGCCTATACGTCTCAATTTTACCAACACTTTTGACCTATACGCCTTATTCTATCTCTATCAAAAGGGGGAGGGGATAGCTCTTGGATCCGGGGCGGAGGCGTTTGTTGGGATTGGCGGAGTCGTAGCATTCGACACCCATAGCTTCGAAGAATCCGACCGGATCTTCGTACATCTCCTTGATGAACTTCAAGGCTTTTGCTTTGGACATATCCTCTTTAGGACGACCATATTTCACGATCTCGTCTTCGTCGGTACCCTTTCGGATGCCGATCGCTTCCCATTCAAGTCCGCCTATCGTGGCTTTAAGGATCGCACCGGGAAGACCTCTAAAGAGGTAGGGACCCACGTTGGTGGGGATACCTTCTGCAAACCAAGCCGTCAGAGTCTTACCGCGGTAGGTCGCTGTGGCTTTGGTGCAGGTCTGTTTGAGTATGGTTTTCGTCTCTTTGCCGATCTTCCAGTTGAGCTTCGGCATCGTTTCGCCATACCACACAGAGTAGGGGTCGAAGAAAGCTCTGTATCCGAAGTCAAAGTCCTTGCCGTTGCCGTAGACGTAGATCTCGTACGGGATGACGGGATCGGAATAGAGCTTCACCCCTTTCGCCCCTTTCTTTATCAGCGAAGTGGCCGCCTTGTCATTGAGAAAAAGTCCCTCGTTTCTTGAGTATTGTACCTGCTTACCAACGAGGACGGTGCGGAGATCCTCGAACTTCTTACTGCCACCGACTTCGCTCCACGTGAGTTTGTAGGTGACGACAAGGGTTGCTTGGTCTATGACATTGGGTTTACTCAGGTTGAGCGGACCAAAGGAGGGAAGGTCGCCCATGGTGATTGCCTGAGCGGACGCTTGCACCGTACTCAGGAAGCCGGCAAGCAAGACCGGCAGGAAGAGAAGATACGATTTCTTCATACAATTAAAGTGTTTGAATGATTAATGAATATTCCACCGCACGCCCAGCATAATAGAGCGGGGACGAAGGCGGTAGTATGAGTAGTCGGCTACGTTGCTCCCTACGATGTAGGTCTCGTATGCCTGTTCGTTCGTGAGGTTATTGAGATCTATAGAAATGATGGTCCTCCCCAAGGTGTACCTCATGGCGATATCGGTCAGATGAGCAGATGACTTAAATGGGGCAAAGGTGCGGGAGTAGACCTCGGAGAGCTCGAGGGTCAACCCTTTGAGGAGTCTGATCGACACCGCTCCCTGCAGATAGAGGAGCTTTTGATCAAATGGAGCGGGATTGCCTTCCTGACGGCTCTGCAGACTGTTCCAGTCCGTACGTGCTTCCATCTCAAGCCACTCTAAAGGTCTGACACTTCCTCTCAAGTAGAGTCGGTACGACCGTGTGGCAAATGGGGTAATCGCCCCGTCGGTCATGGCTTGAGAGCGGAAATCGGAGTAACTGCCGCCGAGAGCGAGCAAACCGCGATTTTTCACAAAACCTTTGGAGAAGTCCCCTCCCACGCTGGTGATGTGAGAGTTGTTTTGATGGGGTACGAGTGAGGCTTCGATGTGTCCTTCGCCCACCCGCAGATGGGTGATCATATCGGAGTAGAGGTTGTTGTATCTCAGAAAGAGGGTGGCAGACAGTCGCTCGTGAGGCAGGATATACTCGAGATGGCTGTCCAGCCCCATCTGCCTTTTCTCCGCGATCCGATCGGTCTCGGCATAGCGTATCTCGTGACTGTTTCGGAGTACCACAGCTTGCAGGAAATCCTCGGCGGGGTTAAACGAATTCGTCAGTCGTCCCGAAACCGAAGCGGTCAAATGTGGCACGATGGTTGTTTTGACAGATAGGTTCGGTTCGAACCGCACAAGTGACTTGCCGAGGGGATGGTCGGGGCGTCTCACCCGAACACTCCAGTACATCAAAGGCAGATAGCCCTCTAAGCGCCAGCGTCCGATGGCATAATGAAGTGACAATCCCGCCCCGAGTCTGTACAAGCCGTAGTCCACTTCGCCGACAGAGGGCAGTTCGGGCAAAAGACTGCCGTTCAGGTTGCTTTGCAGCATACTCCTGTCCCAGGTCATAAAGCCGTAAGGGTCGATGACCAGATCCCCCCACCTGATCGTCGAGAGCATCTCAAACCTTGCATCCAATGCCAAATAGCGGGAGTCTATACGTTGCAGGAAACCGCTCTCCGCACCCTTTAGCGGGAGCAATTGGAGTTCCCCGTTCTTATCTTGATAGGAGGCATCCAGTCGGAAGTCGATTCCTCTCACATCGTCAAAACGTTTGATGATCCGGAAAGAATTGTACAGTGCTCCTGTCGCTTCTTTGCCCTGCTCTTTGCCCTCCACGCTCCCCTCGAGTAGCGCGTACGGCAGGCTCCGCTCAACCCGCGTAACTAACTTGTCGGAGAGGTAGTAGTCCTTTCGATTGATGTCAAAATGAAAAGCGGCCTCGCCCAAGTGCGTCTGCTCCCGGTTGCTCCCCATATAGCTATGAACGGCTGTACTTCCGTCCGGCAGACGATAGCTCTTCTCCCGCAGGTAGTTCGACCAGTTCCGGTCTCCGATATATAAGGCACTGTACTTCAGCTTGCTCTCCTCGCCCGGTTTCGAAGCTCCATTATAGGAGATGGCGAAGCTCCGATTGTCTCGGTACTGTTTTTCGGAAACGGCCGGCAACGACGGCTTACTCACCTCTATCAGACTCTCGCCTCCCATATATCTCATGATGTGGTCCGTGTAGGTGCGGATCGGGTTCTTGCCGGCATTGTCCGCATCGATGACCGCAAACGACTGGTGTCGGGCGTTGAAGAGAGAAGCCGTCACTCCCTGATCGTAGAGCCACCTATTTCTTTCTTCAATACCTGTCTTGGTGCTGTTTTCGAGCGAAAAGAGACTCTTGGCGTGATCTTTTAGGATGAGGTTGAGCGCCACATCGTCCTTTGGCCTGCTTTCTTGCAGGACCTTTAGGGGCTGAAAGTTGCGCATCACCTGCACCGATGCAATGTCCTCGGGGCGTATCCGTTCCATCGCGATCCCGTACTTTCCGTCAAAGAGATCCATACCCTCTATCTGGAATTCGGAGATGCTCTTCCCGTTGTAAGAGACGGTGCCGGACTCCGAAACCTGTATGCCGGGCATCTTCTCGAGCGCTTCGCGGAGGTTTTGGGTGTTTTCGGTGACAAAAGCACTCGTCAGATAGGTCAGCGTATCTCCCTTTTCCAATATCGCTTCGGGATGGACAATCACCTCATCCAGTTTAAAGTAGTCCGACTCCTCCACCCGCAGGTCGAGGATTTGAGACTTGTAGGGCAGGACTTTGGAGACGGGATTTATAAAACCGTGCCGCACCTCTATCAGCACCCTTGAGAGTTGCTCATGCGAAGAGAGCACAAAAGCCCCGCTCTGATCGGTGACACAGTAGGAAACAAACGTGCTGTCCGGAAGTGCCTTGAGCGACACCATCGCTCCTTCGAGGGGTTCGCCCTTCATAGTCAGCACACTCCCCTTGATGACCACCTCTTGAGCCGAAAGGGTGAGACCCCCTCCCAATATCATTAACACAAAAAATAAGATCCTGTAATGCATAATATACATCATAATATAAGGATATTGATGGTAGCGCCACCTTTAATTTCGTATCCTTTATGAAATGACTTGTAATTGGGTGCAGAAAAATGGAATAGAAAAAGCTCCCTTATTTGGTAATCGTACTTCTGTCTGACGATTGTCAATTAGCTTAAAAAAGAGAAGTGAGTCGGCTTGCTGCACCCAAAGCTCGGCACGCTTAAAAGAACCTCCGTCATAGCTGTTAAAATTCACTCTCACATTTACTTGTGCAAATAGAGAATCGGAGATAAATAGTCCGAGAAAGAGAAGATTTACTCTTCTGACAAATTGTAAAGTGTGACCTCTCATGTGCATATTTGAACTTTAATCTTGAATTAAACTGAATTCTAATCAGAATCTATCCTTCGTTTTTTTCTTCTTTGTCATCTGTGCCTCCATAGACGAGTGATAAGTTTATCTTCTCCACGACCATTATTTTTAGTGGTTAATCAATACGTTACAAAGGTAGAGAGAAATTAGAATAAAAACGAATCAATTCTAACAGAATTTCTAACAGACTTTATTACAGAGTCCTAAAAGAGTCATAACAATCGCAAACTCCAATGTCTTTTTAGATGTTTGACAGTCGATAGGTGCCCATATAATCAATTGAGCTGGATTCACTACAAATGCAAGTGAATATATCGAATCTAAACGTTTTTGGGTCAGTCCGCCGTTTCCTCTGAGTTGGGGGGATGATACGTGTGGTTACAGTCTACTCGATGACACCACATATATAGATGTGTGATTAGATGTGGAGTTGTCAACGTTTCGACCATTACACCATATATATGGTGCGAATGGGGAACCGATGAACGACCCCCGGAGGGGTCGCATCGCTCTAACCCGAGGTCATTGGTGCCTATCGGCGTTAGCCGATGGCAACGATGACCTCGGGAATAGGTTATCCCCTACGATATTCGACCTTAGGTCGCACCACCCATCTTCCACCGAAATGAGTTGTATTTTTATACATTTGGGGTGTTTTGAGGGTGGAGGAATAGGCACTCTCCTAACCCTTTGGTTCATAGGGGCGTAGGGGAGACCCGAAGTTAGCCAAAGTTAGACGGCCGACTCGCCGC
>JAUNLZ010000066.1 GCA_030532005.1 Porphyromonas sp. | reverse complement strand
ATCGTTAGCGGTACAGCGACAGCCGAGTGCATTAACAACATAAAAATAACCCCTGCCGGATTGCCGACAGAGGTTATTGACTCAATATATATATGTTATCTCACGATAATCCCTAAGCAATGGCCATCTTTACTTCTTGTCACTGAGGATTTCCATGGAGCGGGTGACAAACCGATCGAGTGATGCACCCTTCAACAAACCGGAAGAGAGTAGGCCGAGATCAATCAGTTGGGAGATGATCCGGTGTTTCTCTCCGAAGGCTCGATAGACCTCCGCCAACTTATCGTCAATCTCACTGATTTTCTCGTTGGTTTCGGTCATATCCTTACGGAGCGTCTCTTTTTCGTCATCGCTCAGCTTATCGTCCCCCAGCTGTTGTTGGATGGCGGACACCCGAGCCTCTTGACCGCGTTTGTCGGCATTGAGGGATGTGTATTCCTCATTCTTGGTTTCGTTAAATACCACAGCAATACCGCGTATCAAGGAGTGGTCGAGGTTGAGGTTGAGGATGTAGCTGTCGGGGAGTTCGCCATAAAAGTTCATCCCTTGTTGCATTGCCGCCATATCCTTCATACGCCTCATATACTCGCCCTGCACCAATACAAGGGGTTTGGCATTTTTGCCATGGTGTCCGGTCTGTACGGAGATCATCACTTTGTCGTTCTTCGGCAACTGTTGCTCAAAGAGTTGTTGCAACAACTCTTGCTCCTCTTCGGATACCTCCGCCTTGTCCTTGTTGTCCTCTTCCTTTTTAATCAAATTGTCAATGGTGTCACTGTCCACCCTTACGAAGTGCGACTGAGCCACCTTTTGCTCCAACATACTGATGAGGTGGATGTCTAACTGCCCGTCCATCAACAGCACATCATAGCCGCGGTCGTTGGCCTCCTTGATGTAGCTGTATTGGTTGTCTGTATCAACGGCATAGAGGTAGACGACATTACCGTCTTTGTCAGTCTGATTGGCGGCAATGAGGTTGCGGTACTCTTCGAGTGTATAGTACTTCTTTTCGGTATTCTTGAGGAGGGCAAATTTCTCCGCCTTCTCGTAAAACTTTTCTTGCGTCAGCATACCGTACTTGACAAATAAATCGAGTACCTCCCACTTCTCCTCATAGTTTTTGCGATCCTCCTTAAAGAGGTCTGCCAACTTGTCTGCCACCTTTCGGGTGATGTACGAAGAGATCTTCTTGACATTGTGGTCGGCTTGGAGGTAGCTTCTCGATACGTTGAGCGGGATATCGGGTGAGTCGATAACACCGTGCAGCAACATCAGGAAGTCGGGTACGATGCCCTCCACCGAGTCGGTTACAAATACCTGGTTGCTGTAGAGTTGGATCTTATTTTTTTGTAGATCCATATTGCTTTTTACTCTCGGGAAGTAGAGGATACCGGTGAGGTTAAATGGGTAATCAATGTTGAGGTGGATCCAAAACAGAGGTTTCTCACTCATCGGGAAGAGGGTTTGGTAAAACTCCTCATAGTCCTTATCGGTCAGATCGGTCGGGGTCTTGATCCAGAGCGGTTCGTTGGCATTGATGACTAAGTCTTTGTCGGTCTCTACCTCCTGACCGTCCTTCCACTCCTTTTCTTTGCCAAATACGATAGGTACCGGCAGGAACTTGGCATACTTCTCAAGCAAAGCCCGGATGTGGGCGGGGTCTAAGAACTCCTTACTCTCTTCGTCGATATGTAAGATGATGTCGGTGCCTCGCTCACGCTTGTCCGCCACCTCCATGGTAAATTCAGGATTGCCCTCGCAGCTCCAAAGGATAGAGTCCTCCTCCTCACGGTAGCTCTGAGTGTAGATTTCCACTTTGTCGGAGACCATAAATCCGGAGTAAAAGCCGAGTCCAAAGTGTCCGATGATGCTGGCGGCATCATCTTTATACTTGTCCAAAAACTCCTCCGCACTACTGATAGCTATTTGGTTGATGTATTTGTCTATTTCGTCGGCGCTCATACCGATACCGTGATCGCTCACAATCAGTTTGTCACCGTCTATCTTGACCTCCACTTTGAGGTTGTCCAAAGATCCGGAGTACTCTCCTTTGCTTGCCAAGGTCTTGAGCTTTTGCGAGGCGTCTACCGCGTTGGAGACGATCTCACGCAAAAAGATCTCGTTGTCACTGTACAGGAACTTCTTGATGATGGGGAACATATTGTCGCTCTGTACCCCGATCTTTCCATTCTTAACTTGTTTACTCATATCTCTTATCTCCTTAATTATATTTGCTACTGACTGTAGATATGCAAAGTCAGTGCCAACGATTGGGTCGGTGTCCGATGTGACATTTATTCGACATTTATTCGACGTCTCTCCGGAAATATCCGGCAGTTTGACGACTGACGGATATAAAAAAAGCGGACTCCACTTATTCAGTGAAATCCGCTCTCTGTGGTTGTTAGTAGCGAGACCGGGGCATGATCCCGGGACCTCAGGATTATGAATCCTGCGCTCTAACCAACTGAGCTATCTCGCCATCCTGTTTAACCGACTGCAAAGGTACACAAAAAAAATCAATTACACGCTAACGCCTTGATAATTTTTCATTAGGCACATTCCAGTTACAAGTGCAACGCTACTCCAAATTTAGGTAAAAGACTTCG
>JAUNLZ010000019.1 GCA_030532005.1 Porphyromonas sp. | reverse complement strand
TCTATCAAAATGAAAAACTTTTATCGGACAGTAAAGGGTGCGACCTAAAGGTCGGCAGAGGTGGGGTGCAATGTTTCCCGGGGTCAATGCCTCGCTTTGGCTGACGCCAACGCTCGCCATTGACCGCGGGCTATTTAAATGCGACCCCTCCGGGGTCGTCCGACGTATCGCCTATTTGGGGTCGATTCGTGAGGTTACGCATATATATATGGTGTGGGAACGTCGCGATTCCACCTACCGTGACACACATATATATACGGTGACAATGTTCGAAACAACGGCGACCCCCATCGGATCATATATTTTCGGTAACGGTCGAAACTACGACCCCCATCGGACTATATATTTTTCCTCAATGGTCGTAAACATCGGCGACCCCGGAGGGGTCGAATCTATTTAGCCCGTGTGTCAGAAGGGTCTGTCGGCGCCAGCCGATAGACCCTTCTGACCTCGGGAACGGGGTATCCCCGAAAATTCCGACCTTTAGGTCGCACCACCCATTACACCTCATATACATGGTGCGACCTAAATTTATAACCGCTGCGAGACCACCGACCCGATGAGACTCCTTATCTTTCGTCCGCACGAAAAACGGACTGACCTCTCGATGGTGGGTCGCCGACTTACCTCAAAAATTTGTAACTTTGGGGTAGTGTAGGTTGTTGGATATGTATTATCAATCGATTAGATATAAGTAGAATTATGAAAGGACGTGTACTGATCATCGGAGCCGGAGGCGTCGGCACCGTGGTTGCCAAGAAGGTGGCAATGAATAGTGATGTCTTTACAGATATCATGTTGGCGAGTCGCAACAAAGCCAAGTGTGACGCTATCGCCGCCAAGATCACCGAAGCCAAAATCAAGACCGCTCAGGTGGATGCCGATAACGTGGAGGAGTTGGTGGCGCTCTTCAATGAGTTTAAGCCCGAATTGGTGATCAATGTGGCGCTCCCTTATCAAGACCTGACCATCATGGATGCTTGCTTGGAGTGTGGGGTCAACTATTTGGATACCGCCAACTACGAGCCTAAGGATGAGGCGAAGTATCAGTACAGTTGGCAGTGGGCCTATCAAGACCGCTTTAAGGAGGCGGGGCTGACGGCGATATTGGGTTGTGGTTTTGACCCGGGTGTCACGAGTGTATTTACCGCCTATGCCGCCAAGCATCATTTTGACGAAATTCAATATTTGGATATTGTCGATTGCAATGCGGGTGATCATCACAAAGCGTTTGCCACCAACTTTAACCCCGAAATCAATATCCGTGAGGTGACCCAGAGGGGTAAGTATTGGAAGGATGGGGAGTGGATAGAGACCGAGCCGTTGGAGATCCACAAGTCGTTGACCTATCCCGAGATTGGTCCGCGTGACAGTTACCTCCTCTATCACGAGGAGTTGGAGAGCTTGGTCAAGAACTTCCCTACGCTCAAGAGGGCGAGATTTTGGATGACCTTTGGGCAGGAGTATCTGACGCACCTCAGGGTGATTCAGAATATAGGTATGGCAAGTATTGAGCCTATCATGTATGAGGGTAAGGAGATTGTGCCGATACAGTTCCTGAAAGCGGTATTGCCCGACCCCAAGGAGTTGGGCGAAAACTACACCGGTCAGACCTCGATCGGTTGTCGTATCCGCGGCCTCAAGGACGGTAAGGAAAAGACCTATTACATCTACAATAATTGCAGCCACGAGGCGGCATACAAAGAGACCGGCGCCCAGGGTGTCAGCTACACGACGGGGGTGCCTGCCACTACCGGCGCGCTGATGTTTTTCAAAGGTCTCTGGAGCGGTCACGGAGTGTTTAACGTGGAGGAGTTTGATCCCGATCCATTTTTGGAGGAGTTGGCCAAGCAAGGATTGCCTTGGCACGAACTTCATGACGTCGACTTGGAGTTATGATTGAGATAGGTGACAAGATCCCCGAGCGTCTCGGTGTGGATCAGGACGGTAATGAGATTACGAGGGCTTCGCTGGCGGGGCAAAAGGTGATTCTCTACTTTTACCCTAAGGACAATACTTCGGGTTGCACGGCACAGGCTTGCAGTCTGAGGGACGGTATTGATGATCTGAGGGATGCCGGCTACACGGTGATCGGCGTGAGTAAGGACAGTGCCAAGAGTCATCGCAATTTTATCGAGAAACATCGGTTGCCTTTCCCGCTCATTACGGACGAATCAACTGAGCTCAACCAAGCTTTCGGCGTCTGGGTGGAGAAGAGCATGTACGGTCGGAAGTATATGGGTACGATGCGCACCACCTTTGTAATAGACGAGACGGGAGTGGTACGCGCCAAGATGGCGGGTAGGGAGATAAAAACCAAGGAACACGCCGCCCAGCTGATGAAGTTGGTCGAGCAATTGGATAAATAGAAAAAGTTATAAGGATATAAATGGCAAAGAAAAACATAGACCTGCCTGCGGCGCCAACGACGGAGGAGGAGAAGAAAAAAGCGCTTGATGCGGTGTTGGCCAAGATAGAGAAGAGCTTTGGCAAGGGCTCTATCATGAACATGGCATCGCAGGAGATCCCGGCGATTGAGGTGATCCCGACCGGTTCGCTTGGGTTGGATATCGCTCTCGGAGTGGGGGGCTATCCCAAAGGGCGTATCATAGAGATATACGGGCCGGAGTCATCGGGTAAGACTACGTTGGCCATCCACGCTATCGCCGAGTGCCAAAAGCAAGGCGGTATCGCGGCGATCATAGATGCGGAGAATGCTTTTGACCGTACCTATGCCGAGGCGTTGGGAGTGGACCTCTCCAAACTGTGGATCTCACAACCGGACACCGGTGAACAGGCACTCGATATCATGGAGAATCTGATCCGCTCCTCTGCGATGGATCTGATCATAGTGGACTCTGTGGCCGCTCTGACCCCCAAAGGGGAGTTGGAGGGGGATATGGGCGAAAATAAACTCGGTCTCCACGCTCGTCTGATGAGCCAGGCACTCCGTAAGTTTGCAGGTATCATCAATAAGAGCAACACCACCTGTATTTTTATCAATCAATTGCGTGAGAAGATCGGAGGTTACGGTAATCCCGAGACTACAACCGGCGGTAACGCCCTCAAGTACTATGCTTCGGTACGTTTGGACATACGCCGCAAGACTCAACTCAAGGATGATGACAGCGTGGTGCTCGGAAACTTGACGCGTGTGACCGTTGCCAAAAATAAGGTGGCACCCCCTTTCCGCTATGCTGAGTTTGATATATTTTACGGCAAAGGCATCTCAAAAGCCGGAGAGGTGCTCGATGCCGCCGCTGATCTGGATGTGATCCGCAAGAGCGGTTCGTGGTACAGTTATGGAGATACCAAATTGGGTCAAGGGCGAGAGACCGCTATCGAAACATTGACCGAAAACCCCGAATTGTACGAACTCGTTGAGAATCAGGTAAGAGAGCAGTTAGCATTAAAAGCTAAGTAAAGATATTTAGTATTGGCGCCTATGATAGGCAACATAATTAAATATCTAACGAATAGTTGTGTGTTTTATAACAACGCAAAACGCTTGTGTAATAGAGGCATTATTATGAACTTTGTGTTGTCAGAAAAAAGCATAACCTAATCAATCTTTCTTACCTAACATCCTAATATATTGTGGAATGACCGTCAAAAGCTGTACGTGAAGTACAGCTTTTGTCACATTATAGAAGCGGGTGGGGAAAATCCCTTGTGGGGATACGAGCCTTCGTCTCTCATACCTTGATATAAGCGTAGGCTCGGAGGTCCCGCTTTTGTCCCGTCACAGATCCATTGGGGATGTGACTAATAATGATTGTATGTGAGTAATTTTGGTAAATTTGTCCGTATAAGTAATTGTCATTTACATTTTAACTAAAAGTCACTCAAATGGTACACCGTAGTAAAGTATTATCGGGTTTGTTGTCCATTTTGTCGCTCACTATTGCGGGCGCCTTCGTACAAACCGCCTATGCACAGAGCAACAGTTCTTCGAACAGCTCTTCCCAAAGTACCTCTCTCTCCACCTCTATTAAAGGAGATGCCGTTTACGAGCTTCTGGATCAAAAGAGACACGAATTTAAGATCAATCTATTGAGCACCACCATCAATCTACATCCCGAAATCGCCTATGATTACACCATCAATCAGGATCTGGCGGTAGGTAGCCGATTGAGTTTTAGCATTAACCGGGACGATTATGACAATAATGCCTTAGGTAAGTTTTTGTTGTCGCCTTATTTCCGGTGGCACTTTTATAAAGAGACCAAGGGCAATGCATTGAGAGGCTTTTTTGTCGAAGCCAATATGGCGTACACTTATAATAAGGTGGTGACCTACGAGATTCACCAAACCACTGACGGTCTCGATACGGAATTCCACCCGGTGAGGTATGAATACGATGAAGGCTCCGCCTTTGGATTGGGTATCGGTGTGGGGTACAAGTGGATCACCCGCCGTGCGTGGACGTTTGAGCTGGGTGGCTATGTGGGCAGGAACTTAAACAGCTCCGCTCCGTTTGGTTACTACTCTAATTATGTATTCTCCATCGGTAAAAGGTTTTAATCAGGTATGTTGGGCGTAGTTACTTGGACGGTAGATCCGATTCTTTTCGAAGCGGGCGGAATAAGATTGGGCTGGTACGGCATCTTGTTTGCCGTCGGATTGATTGTATTTGGTGCCGGCATCATTGCCAAGATGTGGAAACATGAGGGGCTGACCGAGAAGTCTTACAATCAATTGGTGCTGTATGTATTAATCGCCACGATAGTGGGTGCCAGGTTGGGTCACTGTTTATTTTACGAACCGGAATACTACCTGGCCAACCCGTTAGAGATCCTCAAAACGTGGGAGGGTGGATTGGCGAGTCACGGCGGCGTCATAGGTATTATGATCGCCATCTGGATCTACTCCAAAAAGGTGAGTCACCAGAGTATGCTCTGGACTTTTGATCGCCTCTGTGTGCCGGTCGGCTTGGTGGCGGCTATGATTCGTCTCGGTAATCTGATGAATCACGAGATCTACGGTCACGCCACCGACGTGCCTTGGGCTTTTAGGTTTATAGAGAATGTCCATTTGTGGCGTGCCGGTGCAGAGCCTATTTTCTCCGCCCCTTCGCATCCTACCCAGCTCTATGAGGCCGGTATGTATCTGATTACTTTTGCAGTCTGCAGTTGGTTGTATTGGAAAAAGGGGGCCCAAAAGCACGAGGGCTTTATCTTTGGAGTCGCGATGGTGATGATCTTTGTATCCCGTTTCTTGATCGAGTTTGTCAAGAACGACCAAGTGGACTTTGAGGCGGGTATGACACTCAATATGGGTCAATGGCTGAGCGTGCCTTTCATCTTATTGGGCATCGCAGCTATCATATACAGTCTCAAACAACCGGTCAAGGTTTACCAACGGGGCGGCAACAGCATTTACGAGAAAAAATAACTTATTATACCCTTATATAGATGAAGTACAATTTAAAGATCAACGATTCGACCTATTTCTTCGGTCAAAACGACCGGGCGCAGGCCTATTTTGAATATCTTTATCCACTGCCTAACGGCATGGCGTACAATAATTACCTGATCAAAGATGAGAAGAACGTGCTTTTGGATGCCGTGGATCTCAATTTGTCCGAACGTTTCTTCGGGCAGGTGGAGCGTGCACTTGACGGTGAGCCTCTGCATTATCTGATCGTACAACATGTGGAGCCCGACCATGCCGGAGCTGTCGGGTTGGCGCTGCGTCGCTTTCCGGGCGTCACCTTGGTCGGTAACAAAAAGACCAAAGAGATGATGGAGGGCTACGGTGTCGACACCACCCGTTTCATAGAGGTGACCGAAGATACTCCCCTCAATATCGGTAGCCGCCAATTGCACTTCGTGATGGCGCCTATGGTTCACTGGCCCGAGGTGATGGTGACTTATGACCCTAAGGAAAAGGTGCTCTTCTCTGCCGATGCTTTTGGTAGTTTCGGAGCTGTCAACGGCGGTTTTTGGGACGAGCAACAGGATCTGCACCAGCTTTTTGGCGAGTTGCACCGATACTATACTTGCATCGTGGGCAAGTACGGCAGCTTTGTGATGCGTGCCTTGGAGAAAGCTCAACAGTTGGATATCGAGGTGATAGCGCCTGTTCACGGTGTGGTGTGGAAGAAGCATATACCCGAGCTTTTGGAGATGTACCGCAAGATGGCGACCTACGAGGCGGAGCCGGGTGTGGTGATTATCTACGGCTCTATGTACGGCAATACCGACGAACTGGCGGAGGAGATCGGCCGCTCCCTCGGACAGCACGGTGTCCATCGTGTGATTATGCACCATATGGGGAATTCCGATGTGTCTCAGGTCATCTCCGATGTCTTCCGCTACAAAGGCGTGATCATCGGTTCGCCCACTTACAATAACGGCGTCTGGCCCAAGGTGCAGGACGCACTCTACCAATTGGCGGAGCACCATATCCCCGATCGCCTCTACGCCACATTCGGTTCGGGTACTTGGAACCCCAACACCATCAAGCCTCTCGAAGCGTGGGCGGAGGCACGCAAGTGGACTAAGGTGGCGGAGCCGATCAAGATGTCTCAAGCACCTAACGACGACGACCGCGCCGCCGCTTGGGAGATGGGTAGACTGATGGCTGAGGCGGTATTGAAGTAATATCGCCCATTCCCCGACTCGTATTTCAAACATCTACAATATATTTACAAAAGAGTTATGAGACTGATCATAGAGAAAGACAAGTCGCTTCTCGCCAAATGGGCGGCCAATCACGTATGCAAGAGGATCAACGAGGCTGCCCCGACGGCTGATCGCCCCTTTGTCCTCGGTCTGCCTACCGGCTCCACTCCTCTCGGTATGTATGGCGAGTTGATTGAGCTCAATAAGGCGGGCAAAGTGAGCTTCGAGCACGTGGTGACCTTTAATATGGATGAGTACATCGGCATCCCCCGCGACCACGAACAGAGCTACTATACATTTATGTGGACCAACTTTTTCGGTCACATCAACATCAAGCCCGAAAATACCAACATCCTCAACGGCAATGCCCCCGACTTGGCCGAGGAGTGTCGTCGCTACGAGGAGAAGATCGCTTCGTACGGCGGTATAGATCTCTTTATCGGCGGTATCGGTGAGGACGGACACATCGCGTTTAATGAGCCGGGCTCTTCGCTCGCCTCACGTACACGCATCAAGACGCTCACTTCGGATACCATCGAGGTCAATTCACGCTTCTTTAACAACGACATCAACTTGGTGCCCAAGACCGCTCTGACCGTGGGAGTAGGTACGATAATGGACGCACACGAAGTGATGATCCTTGCCAACGGACAGAAAAAGGCGATGGCGCTCAAACAAGGTGTGGAAGGCTCTGTCAATCAGATGTGGACCATCACCGCTCTGCAATTGCACCCCCACGGGATCATTGTCTGTGACGAGGCCGCTTGCGAAGAGCTAAGGGTCGGCACCTATCGCTATTTTAAGGATATAGAGAAAGAAAATCTATTATCATAAAGGAGCGTAAAAACGTGACGAAAAAGGTCTGCCTAATTGCCCTCCTTGTGCACCTCCTTTGCGGCGGCATGGTATATGCGGAAGGGCTCAAAGTGTTTCCCTCCCGCCACGGAGTGGAGGCGGGAGAGCATCGCAAAACCTTGGTGGCGGTACAGTTGGATCAGCCGCTCGGGAAGGGCGATCAACTGCACATCGACTTTGCGATACCTATCGAGAGCCAGCGTCTGATACAGCGTCTGCAAGTGCTGGTCTCCGACTCGTTGGCAGTCAGAGACTTGGACGACTACAAAGGCCGTATCAACTACCGTGCGTTGCCCCTCAACAGTTGGTCCGAGGTGACCCTCACCGACCGCGATCTGCGTGGTGACAGAGTAGTATACATCACTGCCGATCTCGCCACACCCAAGGATTACTCACCGCACCACACCCTAAGGTACCGCATCCGACAGGCGACCCTCAACGGAGTCCCGGTCAAGGTGGAGCAAGACGGCGATGAGACGTACAGACGATTTTACCGCACCTACCGCCCGCTATATGTGCCGGGTGATGGCGGCAGCCGCAATTACCGCATCCCCGTACTTCATAAAACGGAGGAGGGTACTTTGTTGGCCATCGCCGATCGACGCAAATTTAACCAGGTCGATATCCCGGAAGATATCGATATCATCCAGCGCCGGAGCTTTGACAATGGCAAGACCTGGATAGAGCCGGAGATCTTGATCGCCGGTCAAGGGTATGGCAAAGGGTATGGCGACGCCGCTGTGGTACAAACCAAAAGCGGTAAGTTGGTGATGCTCTTTATCGGTGGTCCCGGTCTGTGGCATTCGCGTCCCGACGCACCGCAACCCACCTACATGATGACCAGCGATGATGACGGCGCTACGTGGTCACAACCTCGTGACATCACCCGCTACATCTTTGGTTCGGAGTCCGACGACCCCGACAGGCAACAGTGGTGGAGTTCCTTTTGCGCCTCCGGCCAAGGGGCGGTCACCGAGAGCGGTCGTATCATGTTTGTCGCAGCGATTCGCAAGGGCGAAGCCTACAGTTTAGATAACCACCTGATTTACTCCGATGATGAGGGGGAGAGCTGGCATGTGTCCGAGACCGCTTGTATCGGCGGAGACGAAGCCAAAGTCATTGTGATGCCCGACCGCTCTATCTTGATGAGCGTCCGTAACCCTCGACAAGGGGATCGTATCTTTAAGGTGAGCTATGACAATGGCGAGACCTGGCAATCTACCGGTGACTTTGCCGGACTCCACGATCCCGCGTGCAACGGCGCGCCGCTGTTGATGGAGCAAAACAGCCTGCCCATACTCCTGCACTCATTGCCTTACGGCCCCGGCAAGCGTTGGGACGGAGCGGTCTACGGCTATGACCCCTACACCCGACAGTGGAGTGACCCGGTGATCATCAATCCCGGTATGAGCGCTTATAGCGATATGGTCGATTTGGGCAACGGTCAGATAGGCTACTTTGTAGAGGAAGACGACGAGATGTCCTTGGTCTTCATCACCTTTACATTAGAAGATCTCCAAGCCCTCCAATAGCCACTCTTCTCTAAAATATCAATCAAAGGCGTGTATCATCAATAGGTATACGCCTTTGTTTCGTATGGTGCCAACCGATCCGGATATCCTCCGTCAATGGCGGTGTTGTTATATAACAAGGATACGGCCGAATAGGGTGTCCGATTTATGGGTATCTTTACGATGTAATTGTTAACCATATATAGCGTGAACAAAATGCACATTAATAAGGACTTTTGTAGAGCCGCAATCTCTATTTTCAATGAAGCGATTGAGGACTACCACGTTAGGGACAACATCGATGCAGAGGTAAATAATCCCTATCCCTTTAAGTCTATCAAGTACAACCTATATCTAAAGTGCTGGATTGATACCGTACAGTGGCACATGGAGGACATCATGCGTGATCCGCAGATAGACCCCGAGGTGGCCCTCAAACTAAAACGCAGGATTGACAGATACAATCAAGACCGTACCGACTTGGTCGAACTGATTGACAGCTACTTTTGGGACGCCTTCGAAGGGGTGACCCCCGCGCCCGATGCGACACTCAATACAGAGAGTCCCGCCTGGGCTATCGACCGGCTGAGCATCCTGCAACTCAAGATTTATCACATGAGGGTAGAGGCGGAGCGTCCCGGCATCACCGATGCCCAAAGATCGGTGGTCAATGCCAAACTCTACGTATTGATACAGCAAAATGATGATCTTGTATCTGCCATAGACACCCTGTTGGAAGACCTCTTGGCAGGTCGCAAACAGATGAAGCTGTACAAGCAAATGAAGATGTATAACGACCCCACCCTCAACCCCGTCCTCTATCGGAAAAATACAAAACAGGCGTAATATTTATGCTTGAGGGTAAGACCTATATCATCATACGTCTATCGTCTTTGGGAGATGTCGCGATGACGCTGCCCGCTCTCTACGAAGCGGCGGAGGAGCATCCCGAAGATAATTTCGTGCTATTGACTCAATCGTTTATGGCACGATTGGCTATTGATGCACCCATAAACTTCAGGGTGATGATATTTAGCAAGGATAAAGACGGCAGTCTTCCCGGACTGGCCAACTTTTTACGCCAAGTGCATACCCTCTATCCGTCGGCGGTAATAATCGATTTGCAAGACGCCTACTATACCAAGGCGTTGCGCACCGGTCTCAAGCTGTTGGGTCATACGGTACACAAAATCAAGTGTCCCCGAAAAGAGCGGAGGCGTTTGGTACTCAGACAGAAGACCCCCAAAGTGCCCGACGCCCTTTATTTGGAGCGGATGACCGATCTGTACGTCGCCACATTGGAGGATGCCGGTATCTCTATGCTCGGTAAAGGACGGATTGTGGCGGTGGGCGATAGCTGCAACACCCGTGTGACCATCGGCTTGGCACCCTATGCCCAGTACCAAGGTAAGATGATTTCGGAAGAGCAAACCTTATGGTTGATTGACGCACTTACAGCCCTTTATCCCGATGGTGATATCATCTTATACGGCGCACCCGGTACCGAAGCAAGGAAAAATAGAGCATTGGTACAACAGAGACCCGATAGGGTCAGATTGACTACCGCACAAGGGTTGGCGGGGGAGGTGAGAGAGATAGCCCGCCTCGATTGTATGATCAGTATGGATAGTGCCAATCAGCATATTGCCGCAATGGTGGGGACACCCGTAGTCTCTATGTGGGGCGCCACCCATCCCGCGGGAGGCTATGTGCCATTCCGCAGTCCGATGTCCAACTGTATAGGGGTGGAGATGCCGTGCCGACCCTGTTCCGTCCATGGCGAGAAAATCTGCGAACGAGGAGACTACGCCTGTATCCAACGGATGCCCTTGCAAACAGTACTGGATCGGGTGGCCGCCGAGGTGGCGCACAAACGGGGCAAGGTAAACCGGCCCTCCACACCCCGAGAGTAGCCGACCGAGTCGGCGGTACATCTATTTGCCGCACACTTTTCCATCATCCGGTCGCACTCTTTGACCGATTGCAAATATCAAGTATCTTTGTTCCTGTGAATAAGCCGGTAAAACAGCATAGCAACCCAAAGTCAAGCCGTCATCAACTATTACAAATGGCGAAGACCTTTTTCCTCATCGGAGGGTTTACCTTCGGGGGCGGGCAGGCTATGATACAATTGATACGCACAGAGATCGTGGAGCGGTACCATTGGATGGAGGATAGAGAGTTCATCGACCTTTTTGCAATGGCACAGTCACTCCCCGGAGTCTTGGCGGTCAATATCTCCATCTTTGTGGGCTATCGGTTGCAAGGCTTTTTAGGAGCTTTGGTCTGTGCCATCTGTTGTACGCTGCCCAGTTTCACCATCATATTGCTCATCGCCATCTTTGCGAGTGGCAGCAAAGACAATCCCACCGTCGAAGCTGTTTTTAAGGGGATGCGACCCGTAGTGGTGGCGCTGATTGCCGCTCCTACCATCACGATATGGAAAGCGCTCGGACTTGGCCGGAGATGGGTTTGGATCCCCGTAGTCGTAGCCTTAGGGATATGGGGGTTGGGCATCAGTCCCGTGACGGTGATCATCGTCTCGGCACTTGCCGGCTGGCTCTATACACGGTACATCTGTCGGGAGGGAGGAGGGCTCGAGCAGTGATATATCTACAACTCTTTTTGGTCTACTTCAAGATAGGGCTGTTGGGCTTCGGCGGCGGCTATGCTATGCTTTCGCTCATCCAAGAGGAGGTGGTCACCAATCACCAATGGCTGACGGTACAAGAATTTACCGACATCGTAGCCATATCACAGATGACCCCCGGGCCTATCGGCGTCAATAGCGCCACCTATATCGGATATACGGTAACCGGCTCGGTGTGGGGAGCGCTGTTAGCCACCTTTTCCGTAATGTTGCCCTCATTTATATTGGTGACACTCATCTCGATTTCATTTGCCAAGATCAAGGATAACCCACACATAGAGGCGGTATTCAAGGGCATTCGTCCCGCCACTGTCGGTCTGATCGGAGCCGCCTTTTTGATGCTCCTCAACCGCCAAAACTTTATTGATCCCATCAGCGTTGTCCTCTTCCTCATCGCCATCGTCTTGGTGGTCAAACGGTGGTTACACCCGATTTTGGTCATCATCTTGGGAGGTATAGCCGGCTACCTCATCTACATCTAACTTTTACCCAATCCTTATCCAACTCTCATCCCAACTCCCCGCTTGAGGCGGAAGTTGGTGTTTTGGGTAGTGGAGGGTGGAGATTTCGGTCAATAACAGCAAATAAATACCTTTTTCTGTAATGTAGAGTTGGCAAATATCGGAATTAGGGGTATCTTTGTGGCAAATGTTCTGTATTGCGGTATGAAAATCAGATGAGTAGCATCCTAAGGAGTGAAATGTGCCTTGAGGTGAAAGGCGAAGGCGAAGGGCGTACTGCCAAGATTTTGAGCAGTATCTCTTCGGATGCCGACCAGTGCAAGAAGTGTTTGCAGTCGGGAGGCGGCGCCCCTATTATCTGTATTAGAGGAACTCGCGGTATCGGCAAGACCTACCAGCTGTTGGAGTTGGGTAAACTGCTCTCTACCGGTCAGAGGGGCGAGACGCTCTATGTCAATCTCAACCATTTTTATTTCTCCAACCACTCACTCTACCACTTTGCACGCGAATTTAGTGAGAGTGGCGGTCGTGTACTTTTATTGGACCAGATCTTTAAGTATCCGGGGTGGGCTGAGGAGTTGATAACGTGCCACAAGGATTTCCCAAGGTTGCGAATTGTCTTTACCGCTTCGAGCGTGATGACGTTGGAGGAGGAGTACCCGCAGCTCAAAGGGTTGGTAGAGATCTGCGACCTCTACGGCTTTTCCTTTAGAGAGTATCTCAATGAGCAATACGGCTTGCATTTCCCCAAAGTCACTCTTGATGAGCTTTTGTCAAAACATAGGGAGATCGCCTCTCGTGTCAAAGAGAAGCTGGATCCGATGGATGCTTTTCCCCGCTATCTGCGTCGGGGGTACTATCCACACTCGGGCGACGAAACCCTCTTTGGCGAAAACTTAGTGAAAAATATGAATATGCTATTGGAGGTAGACCTGGTCTACATCCGTCAAATAGCGCCTACTTATCTACCCAAGCTTCGTAAGTTACTCTACTTGGTTGGTGAGCAACATGACGGCATCACCAATGTCTCTTCTCTGAGCGAAGCGATCGATACCAGCCGGGCGACCGTGATGAATTATCTGAAGTATCTTTCCGACGCCCGACTCATCCGTATGATATATAAGGAGGGCAATGAATACCCTCGCAAGCCCGATCGTGTTTTTATCAACGATACAAATATCCTGAAAGTAATGCGTGACAGTGACATCGATATGTCTCTGACGGGCAAGACTTTCTTCCTATCTACCGTGCAGGATGCCGGGATAGAGGTACATCTGTCCGAGGACGCCGGCGTAGATTTTATCCTCAACCACAGCATACCGGTGCGTTGCCTCTGCAAGGGAGGCCGCCGCCGCAGTATATCACCCGATACCGTCAATGCGCTCTGCACTGAGAGTACGGGGGGAGATGCGAGAGATATCCCGGTGTGGTTGTTTGGGTTTTTGCACTGAACGAATAAACAATCAATTGTGAATAACCATCTTAATGGACACTAAAATGGCTAAAGAAAAGAAATTTATTACCTGTGATGGTAATCAGGCTGCAGCGCATATTGCATATATGTTTAGCGAAGTGGCCGCTATTTACCCTATCACTCCGTCTACCACTATGGCAGAGCAAGTGGATGCTTGGAGTGCCGAGGGGCGCCTAAACATCTTCGGCGAGCGTGTAAAAGTTGAGGAGATGCAGAGCGAGGCGGGTGCCGCCGGTGCCGTACACGGTGCGCTCCAAGCGGGTGCGTTGACCAGCACCTTTACCGCATCTCAAGGTCTCTTGCTGATGCTCCCCAACATGTACAAAATCGCCGGCGAGTTGCTTCCCGGTGTATTTCACGTTGCGGCGCGTACGGTAGCGTCTCACGCCTTGTCAATCCTGGGCGACCACCAAGATGTGATGTCGGCGCGCGGTTTGGGCTTTGCACAGCTCTCTACCGCATCGGTACAGGAGGTGATGGACCTCGCTGCCGTTGCCCACTTGACCGCAATCAAGACCAGAGTGCCATTTATCCACTTCTTTGACGGTTTCCGTACCTCTCACGAGATACAGAAGATCGAGGAGATGCAGATGGAAGACCTCAAACCATTGTTAGACGAGGAGGCGCTCTACGCTTTCCGCAAACGTGCATTGGCACCCGATAGTCCGGTGACCCGCGGTACCGCTCAGAATGATGACGTATTCTTCCAAGCGCGTGAGGCCAGCAACAGCTTTTACGACAAGGTGCCTGAGGTAGTGCAGGAGTATATGGACGAGATCGCCAAGATCACCGGTCGCCAATACCACCTCTTTGACTACTATGGCGCTGAGGATGCCGAGCATATGATCATCGCTATGGGCTCTATGACCAAGATGTGTAAGGATGTGGTAGACCTCCTTAATGGTAGCGGCAAAAAGGTGGGTATGCTGACGGTACACCTCTACCGTCCATTCTCTGTTAAGCACTTCCTCAATGCAATCCCCAAGAGTGTCAAGAGGATTGCCGTGCTTGACCGCACCAAGGAGAGCGGTTCGGTAGGCGAGCCACTTTACAACGACGTTAAGGCAGCGCTCTACGGTACGGAGAATGCGCCTGTAGTAGTGGGCGGTCGTTATGGATTGTCCAGCAAGGATACCACTCCGGGTCAGATCGTTGCGGTGTTTAAAAACCTCGAGCTTCCCGAGCCAAAGAATAACTTTACCATCGGTATCGTAGACGACGTCACCTTTACCTCTCTGCCGGTGGAGCCGGATCCTGAGCTTGACAATGGCGCGTATGAGTGTATGTTCTACGGTCTCGGCAGTGACGGTACCGTCGGCGCTAATAAGAACTCTATCAAGATCATCGGTGAGAATACCGACAAGTACGTACAGGCTTACTTCCAGTACGACTCCAAGAAGTCGGGTGGTTTTACTTGTAGCCACCTCCGTTTTGGTGACAAGCGGATTCGCAGTACTTACTACGTCAATCAGCCTCACTTCTTGGCTTGCCACGTGCCTGCGTACCTCCGTATGTATGACCTCACCAAGGGGCTTCGCAAGGGCGGTACCTTCTTGCTCAACAGTATCTGGGATATTGACGAGGTGGAGAAGCACTTGCCCAACAAGATGAAACGCTACTTCGCTCAAAACGACATCAACTTCTATATGATCAACGCTACCAAGATCGCCCAAGAAATCGGTCTCGGTAACCGTACCAATACCATCTTGCAGTCTGCATTCTTTAAGATCACCGGCGTGATCCCTTACGACCTCGCGGTAGAGCAGATGAAGAAGTTCATTATGAAGTCTTACGGCCACAAGGGTGACGCTATCGTCAGCAAAAATAATATGGCTGTAGATAAGGGTGGCGAGATGCTGATCAAGGTGCCTGTAAAACCTGAGTGGGCCAACCTCCCTGAGGATGAGGCTGCGGTACACCCTGAGGATACACCGTTTGTACGCGATGTGGTGAGAGTGATCAACGCACGCGAGGGTTACGGTCTGCCGGTATCTGCATTTGTAGGTCGCGAAGACGGTACTTGGGAAAACGGTACCTCAAACTCCGAGAAGAGGGGTGTGGCGCCAATCGTACCCGAGTGGAACATTGAGAACTGTATCCAATGTAACCAGTGCGCATACGTTTGTCCACACGCTACCATCCGTCCATTCTTACTCGATGAGGAGGAGGTGACCAACGCTCCCGAGGGCTACGATACACTCAAGGCGATCGGCAAACCGTTTGCCGATTTGCAATTCCGCATCCAAGTGGACGTCCTTGACTGTATGGGCTGCGGCAACTGTGCCGATGTATGTCCGGGCAATAAGAACGGTAAGGCACTCGAGATGAAGCCTATCGAGACTCAGCTACACCTACAACCACTCTGGGATTACTCTTACAACAAGGTGACCAACAAAGCACACTTGGTGGATGTGGCATCCAATGTCAAGAATTCACAATTCGCCAAACCACTCTTCGAGTTTAGCGGTTCTTGTGCCGGTTGTGGTGAGACCCCTTATGTCAAGCTTCTTACCCAGCTCTTTGGTACCCGTCAGATGGTAGCCAATGCCACCGGTTGTTCTTCTATCTACTCTGCATCCTCACCAAGTACGCCATACACCACCAACAGCTGTGGTCAAGGTCCCGCTTGGGCCAACTCTCTCTTTGAGGACAATGCCGAGTTTGGTTACGGTATGTATACAGCGGGCAATAAACTCCGTGAGCGTCTCATCCGTATCGTTGAGGAAATGATCAACGGCAAGGAAGAGGCACCTATCGATATCGCACTGCTACGCGAGTGGTATGACCATCGTGACGATGCAGACAAGAGCCGCGAGACGGCAGACAAGATCCTGCCCGAGATCCGCAAGAGCAATCACGACAACATCCGTCTGCTCGACGCACTCTCCAACTACTTCGTTAAGCGGAGCCAGTGGATCATCGGTGGTGACGGTTGGGCATACGATATCGGCTTCGGCGGTCTGGATCACGTATTGGCAAGCGGTGCCAATGTCAATGTCTTGATACTCGATACCGAGGTTTACTCCAACACCGGAGGTCAGAGCTCCAAGAGTACACCTACCGGCGCTATCGCCAAGTTTGCCGCATCGGGTAAGCGCATCCGTAAAAAGGACCTCGGTCTGATGATGACCACCTACGGTTATATCTACGTCGCTCAGGTAGCTATGGGCGCCAACCAAGCTCAGACGCTCAAAGCGTTCCGCGAGGCAGAGGCCTTTGACGGTCCATCGGTAGTGATTGCCTACTCACCTTGTATCGAGCACGGTCTCAAAGCAGGTATGGGCAAGAGCCAGCGTGAGGAGCAATTGGCTGTAGAGTGCGGTTACTGGCACCTCTGGAGGTTTAATCCTGATCTGATTGATGAGGGCAAGAATCCATTCAGCTTAGACTCCAAGGAACCGGATTGGAGCAAGTTCCAAGACTTCTTGATGGGTGAGGTACGTTTCAACTCATTGGCCAAGAAGTATCCAAACGAGGCGAAAGAGCTCTTTAATGTTGCTCAGCAAGATGCACAACGTCGCTACCACAAGTACAAGTTGCGCTCAGAGTTTAACATCGACGCTCCTTTCGTAGCCAAGGAAAACGAAGAGAAGTAATCTCTATCCCCTATAACATTTGATGAGGGTGTGCCTATACGACAGTTTAGGCACACCCTCACTCTTTTCTGTGGTTAGCCCCCCCCCCCTCTCTTCACACGCACACACACTTTTGTTATGATTGGTTCGTCTTTGAGGATATTTTCCGGCCACACCACCTCCCACCGGTTTTGTTGATATTAAGAAAAGTTATATCTTTGAGGAAAATTAACCACAAAGCACCAGCCTTATAATAGTCCCTATATATTATATGTGTTTCCCGGTGCTATATATAAAAGTATAATGGTGCATACAAAAGAAACGATGAACCGTCCTTCGGATGACCGCCCGAAAGGAGTAACCGGTCTGTGGCATCAGCTCCTCGCACTTCTCTCCGGCAAGAAGTTTTGGGTTGAGCTGTTCATTATGACCGCCGCTATGTTTGTCGGTGCGGCGGCAGTTTATTTCTTCTTGATTCCGAGCCAGTTGATTGTCGGATCCATAACGGGGCTGTCTATAGTGGTCGCCAAGATCTTCCCTTTCCTCTCGGTGGGGGTCTGGATTTTTATCATCAACCTGATACTGATCATCCTTGCCTTCCTCTTGATAGGCAATGAGTTTGGAGCCAAGACGGTCTACACCGCATTGATATTGGGTCCGATGATAGACTTCATCAGCCGCTTCGTCACCTTGGAGCATTCACTGTTTGCCGTAGAGGTGGGCGGACAATTGATCCCCAATCCGTGGTTCGATCTCTTGCTTTTCATCGTCGTGATGAGCGCGGTGCAGAGCATCCTTTTCAGCATCAACGCATCAACCGGAGGATTGGACATTGTTGCCAAGATCATCAATAAATACACCGGTATCAACTTGGGCGTCTCTGTCACCATTTCAGGCGCCTTGATTTGCTGCACCGCTTTTGCGGTCAATGACGTCGGCTTGGTGTTGATGGGCTTGGTCGGTACTTGGCTCAATGGTATGATACTCAATAAGTTTATGTACGGTATGAGTTCCAAGGTGAGACTCTACATCACTTCCAAGGAGTATCTGCCCATCCAAGATTTTGTGATTAATAAAATCAATAGAGGGATGACCCTGCACGAAGTGATTGGCGGCTACTCCAACGAAAGAACCATGCAGATGGAAGTCATTTTGGCAAAAGAGGAGTTTGGACAGCTGATGCAGTTTATTGATAAAAACGAAATCTCTTGCTTCATTACCTCGGATGAGGTACACGAAATCAAAGGTCTGTGGAACCGTAAAAGGAAGAAAATAAAAAATATAGCTCCGGCAACAAAGGTATGAAAAGATTGATTTTCCTCCTACTCCCTTTCATCTGCACCGGTGTCCTATTTGCACAGCAACCGGAGAGTACACCCAATAAGGTAGCTGTGTCGGTAGAGGCGCGTACCGACCTCCAATACACAGTGATCAACCGTCAAACCTTACACGACGAAACCGGCATCAACGGTTATATCCTCAATCTCAAAATAGACGGAGCGCTATCCCCCAACTTTGCCTACTCTTACCGTCAGAGGCTCAATGCCGTCAATAGAGATGCGGCATTCTTTGACTCGGTCGATTGGGTATACCTCAAATATATGCCTACCGCACATTGGTCGTTGACAGTTGGCAAGACCCCCGTTTTCGTTGGTGGCTGGGAACTGGACTTGGCACCGATAGACTGCTTCTTCCTCTCCTCGTTTGACTACCACTTCGCGCCCTACCAATGGGGAGCAAATGTTACCTATACCTTTGGAAACTCGGATGACGAATTACAATTCCAGGTCTGCCAAAGCCCTTTCCAAGAGGAGTACCGGCAGAGTAGCGGCACAGCGGCCACTATGTGGGCCTATAATCTCAAGTGGATGGGGCGGCACGGCTTTTTCAAACCCAATTGGTCGGTCAATCTTTTGGAGTACGCTCCGGGTCAGTTCATCAACTACCTCTCTCTCGGTTCACAGTTCACGCTATCCCCAAAAATACAGATGGAGTTGGATGTGATGAATCGGGCCACACCCGATCACGCCTACTTCTTTAAGGACTATTCCATTATGGGTCGCTTGGCCTACTACCCCACAACGCATTGGGAATTGTATGCCAAAGGCACTTTGGATGTCAATAATACAACGACCGACGGCGACTTGGCCGTCACCGGCGGTACCAAAATAGGACAGGTGGGCGGCGGCATCCATTACTACCCACTCCAAGATAAGCGAGTACGACTGCACGGCTATTGTGCCTACTCCTTCGGTACCAATACCCAACCGACAGCCGTCGTGCGGGACGGACGCACCGTTGCCAATATCGGCGTCACCTGGCGTTTCAAAGTCCACTGATCAAAACGTCGGCGACCCCACCCCATCGGATCACCTATTATATGGTACGAATGGGGGGAACATCGGCGACCCCGTAGGGGTCGAATTTAATTAGCCCGTGTGTCAGCAGGGTCTGTCGGCGTCAGCCGATAGACCCTGCTGACCTCGGGAACAGATGTCATCAAACGATATTCGACCTTTAGGTCGCACCACGGGGTCGTCCGTCATTCCCCCAAATTGGAGTACGATCCGGGAGGTTACGTATATTTTTGATGTGGGGAACTTCGTGATTCCAGCTACCGTGACACATATATATATGGTGTCAATGGTCGAAATAACGACCCCCATCGGACTATATGTTTTTTGTAAACAGTCGAAACATCGGCGACCCCATCGGATCATATATTTTCGTA
>JAUNLZ010000018.1 GCA_030532005.1 Porphyromonas sp. | reverse complement strand
GAGTCGGCCGTCTAACTTTGGCTAAGTTACTACCCCTCCCAACCCCCTGTATTATAAGGCGTTACAAAACCAACGATTTAAGCGTTCCAAATCACCGCCCCATCAGAATATAAAACTCTATTTAACTCTATTTCACACAAAGGCAATCCATCGGTACTTGAAACTATCTACGGAACTTACGTCTCAACGCTTTGAAGCCCAATACCCCTCCGGAGATAGATACCAACGTGCCGCCGGTAAGTAGTATCAGCATCACCGACAACCACAACGTCGGATGTTTGTAACCCCACAAAAAGTTGAAGGAGTGCAGCTTGCTGTATGCCCAACCGTTGAGTCGGGTGGCTCTATTGTCCAACTTGATCTTAGGGGTATCGAGAGCGACATACATAGTCGTGCCCTCGGCGGTCTCTACCCGGAGGGCGGGAAGCGGCGGCAGACGTTTGCCTTTGGGATGGGGGTGGTACAGTCGGGTATATTGGGTCAGTAGAGTGGTGTCGGTTACCTCCGCACCCACACGGCTCTCCTTGATGTATTGCAGGACCTCCGACCCGGTTAATTGCAGAGGCGCCACTCCGCCCGACTCTATCATATCATAGTGGACACCCGACTCCGACTCGGTCTCGTAGTAATCCCGCCCCATATAGTTGGCATAGGTGATCCTTTTACTACCCGGATGACTCCGAAGTACGGTGGCAAAGTCTATACGACTATCCGGGGCTATCGGTTGGCTCTTGGAGAGGGCTTTCAGTTGGGCTCTCGGAGCGTCACCTGTCCAACTGCGGGGCAGACGGTCCAACGACATCCACCCGCTAAACATCCACGTGAGTACCACGACCCCGAAAAGTAATCCCGTGATGTGGTGCAGTAGATACCATTTGCGTCGAAAAGGACTCCACCCTTTTTGTCCCGATCGGCGGCAACGGACGGTGCGGTATATACCCAGTACCAATCCGGATAGGATCATCAGGCAACCAATGATGCCCAACGCAATGAATAGACGGATCCACACCTTGACATTTTGGCGTATCTGCCAAATGTAAAGCCAATGCGGTATGGTGCCAAAACCGGCCAAAAGGCGACTGCCCCGATCGGTTTGTTGCAGCAACTCGCCTGTGGTACCGGAGAAATAGAGCGTGGTTTGCCGATCGTCCGCCGCCCTAACCTTGATAAAAGGGAGATCCCCCCGCCTATGTCCGAATGGCACCCACTGATTGAGGGAAGTGAGGGTATCCACCGCTATAGGAGGGGCAGCGGTGATGAGTCGGGTCATCGCCTCTATCTCCGATAAGGTAGGCGGTTGTTGTCCGATCGGTTGCAAAGTGGCGGCATCTATTTTGAGTTCCCCCTGATCTCCCGAGAGTAGGAAAGTGGTTTGGCCTTGCCAATTTTTCTCCATTGTAATATGGGTGAGACGGGATTGGGTCGTTGGATCGGTCGCTGGATTGGTCGCTGCATCGGTCGCCGAATGGGCGGCATAGGCGGCATAGGCGGTTTGCAACGCATCAAAGGTGGGCAACGGCTCCAACGTCTCTGCCGAAGAGAGCGGTTGCTGCAATCTCCACCGAGTGGATTTTTGTACTCTTGGAAATCCGCTGAAAATCATAAAGTATCCCGAGATGAACCACATAATCATCAGCGGCGCCATCAAGATACCCAGCCATTTGTGCAGGAATTTAATAATCGACATCGTTAAAATAGTTTGAGCAATTAGAATATCTTGTATCTGATCATCAGTTTATAGTTACGAGGCATGGCAGGCACTTGTTGATTGCCAAATGATTGTGCCACATAGGTTTTGTCTAACAGATTATTGACCTGCAATCCGACCGACATCCCGGTACCTGCAATGGTGTAATTGGCACCGACATTGACCAATGTGTAGGGGTCGTAATAGAGGTTTTTGCCGTAGTTGCGATAGATTTTGTCTGTATAGGTGATGCTGTAATTGAGGTCTAAGCCTTTGAGCATCCCTTTGGGCAAGGTGTAATTGCCATAAGAATAAAAGGTGTGTCGGGGGATGTAATTGAGACGATCTCCCGTATCAACCCCCTTGAGGTCGTACTCGTTGGCGGCAACTTGGCCAAAACGGACGTGGGTGAGACCATAGCCGGCACTGAGGAAGAGGTGATCCAAGGGTCGGTAGTTAAGTTCGGTTTCCAACCCGGTGGAGAGTACCGTACCCACTTGTGCAATCACCGCTTTGTCTATCAATTGGCCATCGACCTCTCCCGGCACATACCCGATGGTCCTCACAAGGTTGCTTTGGTGGATGTGGTAGGCCGAAAGGCTCCCGCTCAAGGTTTCGGTACACCCGAATGTGCTGCCCAACTCTATTTGATAACCGGTGGTCGGCTCAAATACCGCCCGTTTAAAGTCGATTTGGTTTTGGTCTATCGTCTTGCCGTGACGGTCTACCAATATCTGTTTTTCGTTGTAGTTGCGTTTGCTCCTGTCGGGCAAAAAGAAATTGGCATAGCTACCGTAAAACGAGAGGTCCCGTATAGGCTCGTAAACCAAACCCAACCGATAGGTAAACGAGTGGTAAGAGAGGTGTGAAGTCTCCTCCCCTCGTTGGTACTTGTCCTTGCGATCTATGGCATCGGTGCGTTCATAACCGCGAAGCGCGTAGTGATTGTAACGTATGGCGGCAAAGCCTTTGAACTTTTGGGAAAACTCGATCACATCTTGCAGGAAGAGTCCCAACACATCGGTTTTGGACGGTGCCGCCTTGCTAAATCGTTGATACATAGGGGCGGAGTTGTCGGGAGTATAGGCGGAGATCACGGCATTGACGCCGGGTCCCCACACATCTTCGTCGGGAGCGGGTCGGTGAGGGGCTCCGGGTGCTTTGGCAACGCTGTATCCCATAAATGAGACCCTATCCATACGACTGTAAGAGCCACCGGTGAGGAGGTGATTTTTGACCGCTCCGATCTCAAACTTAGCACTCAAATCAATCTGTTTTTGAAAGGTCTTGGCGACATGCTCAAATCGCAGCGGAAAAGTACGTTGGATGTGATCCAAGTCGATGTAGGTTTTTGTCTTGCCCCTCATATAGGAGTAAGGGTATACGGGATCGGTACTTGTGGGATAGCTCAATGTTTCGGTAGAGAAGTAGTCGATCTCATCGTGGCTGTACATGGTCTTGTTGCACAACTTGAGCGCCTCATTGATGTAATAGGTGTATTTGACGAGGAGGTTGAAATTCCGATTGTACATAAAGTCGCTTTCGCTGTTGTACCTTTGGCTGAGCTTGAGTCCTCGCAGCCTTTCGCCCTCTTTGTAGATGATCTCACCGCTTTTTTCGTCCGTGATATCTCCCGGCATGGTGGCGGGCAGACCCGCTTCGGTGCCGTAAAAGTCCTTGACATAACTGACCCTCACATCGAGGATATGTCCGGGAGAGAGACGGAAGTTGGTATTATTGTACAGCGAGAAACGTCTATCGCCCCGGTCTCTCCAACCGTCTCCTCCGGAGCGATTAAAGTTGAAAAGGGTATTGATGCCGTCGGTGAGACTGCCCCCGACGGTACCGCTCACTTGGTAAGTGTTCCAAGAACCGCCCATCAACATCAGTTGGAGCGTAGGGAGGTTGGAGGCCGATTTACGAACAATGTTGATAGAGCCGCCGACGGAGGAGTGTCCCGTCAAGATGGAGGCGGGGCCTTTGACCACCTCCATACGCTCCACCATCGTCAGATCGGGCAGAGGGAAGGAATTGATAGTGCTGCGCTCGTCCCGCATGCCGTCAATCTCAATAGGGGAGCGATCAAACCCTCTGATACTCAGCTGTTGAAAAGCTCCGTACGTGGTGCGGGTATTTACGGCGGGGGTAAACCTTGTCGCCTCATGGAAATCAAAGATCCCTCGGATCTTGAGGGGGGTCATGGAGATATTGGAGATGGTGACCGGTAGATTTTTGACTTCGACATCAATTTTGGAGACTTTGTTCCTCCTAAATCCCACCACTTCGACATCACCGAGATGGTAGGTGGAGTCGGGATCAAGAGTGGCGGAGCGGTCGGTAAGAGGGACGGTGGGTTGGGAATCGGCGGATGCCTCTATGGCACAGGCCGCCGACAAGGTTGTTAGTAAGGTCGTTAGCAAGATTGTTAGCAAGAAACCTCTGATGATGACTTTCATAAAAACAAATAAATAGTGAAACGTACATATCGTAAGATCAGATAACGGATCGCTATTTATCCAAAACCGGCTATGGGAAGGGCGTCATCGGAGGAAATCGGCACACAGTGAATAGTGCAAGAGATTCCAAGCGTGGCAAGATGATGCGTAGTAGGCTCTAACTCCCGAAAGCCGATCAGTGATAACAAGGCTCATCCTGATATACTGATGCTACTTAGCTATTATTGTCCGCAATACAGTAGGTCTTCCGGCTGGTCTCCTCAACTCCCGCCTTCCCACCCTTATGGGCAGTGGCTCTGTGGAAGCGAATGGTGATGTCTGCAAAGAGATCACGTGAGACGTACGGCTGCGGGTACAGCTTTGGCTGGTTATCGGCTGTCAAGTGACGATTGGATAACTCCCAAATTCCCTTGCACTGTATTGTCACCCGCAAAGATATAACATTTTTTTGTATTACCCTATCAACCTTTTCAAAATAGGGACGAAGCTTTGGCCGCAGATCTCAGCGGCCCACAACTTTGATAGATTAAAGGTTGAGGGCGGAGAAGAATCCGGGATAGCTCTTAGCGACCACTTCGGGGTGGTTGATGACGGTCACCGCTGACGGCTCGGTAACGGCGTAGACTCCAAAGGCCATAGCAACTCTATGGTCTCCGCAACTATCGACCGTGACGGTGGCGGCTGTTTGTGCGGCTGTGCCGTCGTAGTAAAGATGATCTGACGACGCTCTAAATCCGGTGATACCGTAGCCGGCTATATTGTGGAGAAAGGCATCAATGCGGTTGCTCTCCTTTTGTCTAAGGTGGCTTATACCACTGATATGAAATGACTTACGAATCCTCACACAGGTCAAGGCAATGGGGAGGAAGAGGTCTAAGTTTTGGCTTAAATCTATCTCCAAAACTTCGGCGGTCGGCTGAGAGACTTTACGTGCCTGTACTCCTTGGGTTGTACTGTAGGTCTCTATCCCGAAAAAACGGTAAATCTGCATCAATTGCCGGTCGGGCTGATGTGAGGAGGGATTGAGATTGGGAAAAGTGATCTGCCGGAGCTGATCGGAACAGCTGAGTAATTGGTACCAAAATGCGGCGGCGCTCCAATCACGTTCGATATAATCAACGGGGTGCGCTATGACCTCTCGGGTGAGAAGCAGGTAGGAATAGGAGGGATCGGCCGTATCAAAACTGTATGGTATGGGATTGGATAGATAGGTATTGCAAATCTCTATGGCTGTGGCGTACTGACTACTGTGCCAAACGGGTTGGATCGCTCTTGGCGCCCATACCTTGGGGGGATAAATGGTGATGCTGTGGGCGGAGGTATCTACCCTATATTCCCCGCCTAATGTATTGATAAATGAGAGGTCGTCCGAGGCTATCCGATGCAACAATCTTTGGGAGCCGACCAACTGTGTGGGAGCCGGCTCTAACAAGGAGAGGACAATCAAAAACCGCATAGCGGTACCGCTCTCGCCACACTCCACGGAGAGGCACTCGCCCGACGGTCTATGACGCAAGGCGGTAAGCGCACGGAGCAGAACGATGATATCTTGGCTATAAAGCAAAAGAGCCGCTTCCGTCTCGGGGAGTGTCGGAAGTGGCTCTCTGTGGATATATTTGAGGAGCAGCTGTCGGGCTGCAATGCTCTTGCTATAAGGCAACTGAATGTACAGATGACGCGGAAAGTCTCTGTAATCCAATCGGAGGGGAGGCATAGGGGTCAGATGATGTGCTGCAACAAATCACCCTCGAGCGAACTGGCGCCGATCCTAAACAGTTCGTTGGTCATCCACTCATCGCCCAATACACCCTTGACGATGCAGAGGTACTTGATCGCCTCCTCGGTGGTTCGGACACCGCCGGAGACTTTGAATCCTCGTTTGACGCCGTATTTGTCGTGATACTGCTTGAGTACCTGGCACATAACGTATGCCGCCTCTAACGAAGCTCCGGGATAACCCTTACCGGTAGAGGTTTTGATGAAGTCGGCGCCTGAGAAGAGTGCCAAGATGGCGGCACGCTGTATGCTCTCGGCTGTTTTAAGAGCGCCGGTCTCTAAAATCACTTTGAGTACCCTACCCTTGGTCACGGCTCTAAGCTCCTCAATCTCATCGGTAACGGCTTGGTAATCCCCACTGAGGAAATTGCCTAAGTGGAGTACGATGTCAATCTCGTCCGCACCGTCGGCAATCGCCAATGAGGTCTCGGCCACTTTGATTTCTTGGAAGGTTTGTGAGCTTGGGAAACCACCGGATACACAACAAACGTGTACGTCCTCTACCATCAGATTGTCTCGGACCGTCTTGGCAAAATTGGGATAGACGCAGATACTTGCAACGGGTGGAATGGTGGGGTTGCTATCATCTAAGTCATTGACACTCTTGACGAAGTTAAAGATTTGATCGATATTGTCTTCCGACCCGAGGGAGGTCAAGTCAATGGTACTGTGTAGGAACTTAATGGTAGCGGTGTTATTGAGGGTGTCGAAGTGAGCATCAATAAGTTGTTTGATATGGTCTTGTATCTCGTCTGCCGTCGGGAGGGCGGTAAATGCGTCAAAAGCCTCCTCAAACTTGCTCTTACCCACATGATGATGGTGGTGGTAGGATAAAGGGTGTTCGTTACTCATTTCTACGTAATTTACTGTTTGCTATATGTCTTGTTTTGTCTCTTTCCGTCTTCTTGGCTATATTTTTATCAATAGCGGCAGTGAGGTCACAACCGGTTTGATTGGCAATACAGGTGATGACCCACAACAGATCGGCCAATTCGTCTGCCAAACGGTCTGTGGTAATCACCTCGCCCGGCTTAGCGCTTTGCTCGCCGTACAGACGTGCCATGATACGCGCCACCTCCCCTACCTCTTCGGTCAATACCGCCATATTGGTCATGGGGTCAAAGTAGCGGACTCCGTAGGTGGTGATCCACCGGTCTACGACCTGTTGCAATTCCTCTAACGTCATTACTGTATACTATCGGTTACGGCTGTCTATGACTATGGTGACCGGTCCGTCATTGACCAAAGTGATCTGCATATCTGCACCAAAGATACCTTTTTGGATCGGTTTGCCCAAATTATCCGCCAACAGTCGGCAGAACTCGTGGTACATAGGTTCGGATCGCTCGGGACGCTCCGCTCTGATATAACTCGGACGATTGCCCTTGCGGGTATCGGCCAAGAGGGTGAATTGAGAAACGCAAAGTATCTCTTTATCTTGCTGCAATAGGCTCTCATTCATCACGCCCGCTTCGTCGTCAAATATCCGCAGGTTGAGGCTCTTTTTGAGGATGTATTGCAGGTCTTCGTCGGTATCGCCTGTCTCTACACCGTGCAAGATGAGCATACCGGCTCCTATCTCTCCGACAATGGTGTGATCCACCTCCACTTTGGCGGACTTGACTCTTTGGATGACTACTTTCATTTTTGTTCTTTATTGAAATATTGATGGACGGCGGCTCCTTTGACTTGTCCTATTGCGGTTTGCAGCTCTTCCAACGAAGCGGACTGGATATTTTTGACGCTCTTGAAGGCGGCAATCAGGCGCTTTTTATAGACAGGGCCGATGCCGGGGATGTCGTCCAAGACGGAGTGTGTCTGACGTTTGCTACGCTTGTTGCGGTGGAAGTTGATGGCAAAGCGATGCACCTCGTTTTGGATCCGCTCCAAGAGATAAAAGACCTGGCTCCGCTGCATGATACCGACCACCTGTGGCGGATCACCGTACAATACCTGGTTGGTATTGTGTTTGCTGTCCTTGGCCAATCCCATCACCGGGATCTCCAAATTGAGTTCTTTGAGCGCCGCTTTGACCACCCCCATTTGCCCTTTACCCCCATCGGTCACAATCAGGTCGGGAAGGCTCTCACCCTCCTCTATCAATCGGCTGTATCTACGGGTCACCACTTCGTGCATTGAGGCGTAGTCGTCGGGACCCGAGACACCCCTTATGTTATAGAGACGGTAATCTTTTTTGCTCGGCTTGGCACCCTTAAATACCACACAACTGGCCACCGCATCGGTGCCCTGTATATTGGAATTGTCAAAGCTCTCCACGTGGTACGGCAGTTTGGGCAGACCGACCGCCGTCATCAGTTCGCGCAGGATCTGAGTATTGCGCTGTTCGGGGTTCATCTTCTCCGTTTGGCGGTTTTTGTCTTTAACGTATTGCTCTACATTCTGTCGACTGAGGTCAAGCACCTTTCGCTTCTCTCCTCTTTTGGGAATGGTAATGGTGAGGTGGGAGAAGTCTCCGAAAGTGGGTGGGCGTTCCAATATCAACTCTCGCACCTTATATTTACTCTCCTCCAACAGTCGAACAATGGCCGTAGAGATGAAGTCCTCGTCCTCCTCTTCGCCCTCGGTCATCCGTTTTTTAAACTCCAACGTCCGACCGGCTATGATATTACCGTTGTGGATCTCTAAATAGTTGATATAGTGGGCATCGAGGTCTTGGGCGCCACTGACCACCAAGGCATTGCCTATCACTTCGCTGATGATCGTACTCTTGGCCTGGTAGTGGCTCAGCTCTTCAATCACCTGTTGTATCTCGATGGCACGCTCAAAGTCGAGGGCTTCGCTGGCACTCGTCATACGCTCGGTCAGTGTCGCTTTGACGTTGGAGATGTTACCTTTGAGGATTTCGACAGCCTGCTCTATTTGGCCGTTGTATTCCTCTTCGGAGATATAGCCTTCGCAGGGAGCGTTGCAACGGTTGATATGATATTTGAGGCAGACCCTAAACTTACCCTTATCTATATCCTCTTGATTGAGTTTGAGAGAGCAAGTGCGGAACTTAAATACCCTTTGGAAAAGACGGATCAGTGTCCAGGCCATCCCCTTATCGGGATAGGGACCGAAGTATTTGCTGCCGTCGTCGATGATTTTGAAGGTGGTGAAGACCCTTGGGAAAGGCTCGTTCTTGACACAAATATGGGGGTAGAGGTCACCCTCTTTCAACAGCACATTGTACTGCGGTTGGTACTGTTTGATCAGGTTATTTTCAAGCAACAGAGCATCCAATTCGGTATTAACCACCATGTATTCGATGGTCTCAAAAGAGTGAATCAACGCCCTAACCTTACGATCGGCGTGGTTCTTCTGGAAATAGGAAGCGATACGCTTGCGGAGGTTCTTGGCCTTCCCCACATAAATCACCACACCCTCTTTGTCTCGGTAGGTGTAACAACCGGGCAACTCGGGTATGACGCTTAGGCTGTCGCGGATATCTTCCTTATTGATGATCATCTTGAATGTTTCACGTGGAACAATTACCGACCCATCAACACTAACAAGATGTTGATATCGGCCGGAGATATACCGGGTATACGAGACGCTTGTCCTATGGTGACGGGCTGTATACGATCCAACTTTTGTCGGGCCTCCGTCGAGAGACTTTGGATCTGAAGATAATCAAACCTCCCTCTGATATCTATATCCTCCAATCGCTTGGCTTTGTCGGCGGCGAGACGCTCTCTATCAATATAGCCTTGGTATTTGAGCTTGATCTCTGTGGTCTCAACAACCTCAGTCACATTGGACATTGACGAGAGTAACTGAGAGAGCGGCTCGGAATATTTGGCCAACAGATCAAACGTGACTCCGGGCCTTAATATCAGCTCCTTGATGCGGGTCTTCTGTTTGATTGGTGAACTACCGAGTTGGGAGAGTAAATCATTGAGAGACTCATCAGGGATGACCGACTCATTTTCGGCAAGAGAAATGAGTTGCTCTACGGAACGTTCCTTAGACTCGAGGGCAGCCAAACGCTTATCAGTGACCAGACCTACCTCATAACCCTTGCGAGTCAATCGCTCATCAGCATTGTCTTGACGAAGGAGAATACGGTATTCGGCACGACTGGTAAACATACGATAAGGTTCGTCCACACCCTTGGTCACCAAATCATCAATCATCACGCCTATATAGGCTTCATCTCTCGCAAGCACGAACGGTTGTTCCACGTGAAACGAAAGATGGGCATTGATACCGGCCACCAATCCTTGACCCGCTGCCTCTTCATAGCCTGTGGTGCCATTGATCTGACCTGCGAAATAGAGACCCGGCACCAGCATCGTCTCCATAGTATGATGCAATTGGGTGGGGTCAAAGAAGTCGTATTCGATAGCATAGCCGGGACGCAATAGGTGGACATCTTTAAGGGCGGGAACCTGTTTGATCGCCTCCAACTGTACGTCGTACGGCATCGAACTACTGAACCCATTGAGATAGCACTCCGTAGTATCGGCACCCTCAGGTTCGATAAACAGTTGATGGTGATCACGCTCTGCGAAAGTGGTGATCTTCGTCTCGATACTGGGACAATAACGTGGCCCAATAGATACGATCTGACCATTATACAAAGGTGCCTCCGCCAAGTGGTCTCTCAAAATCGCGTGAGCCGTCTCATTGGTATAGGTGATGTAACAAGAGCGTTGGGGCAATTCTTTATTACTAATATCGGTAAGATAGCTGAAATGGTGCCAGGTATCGTCACCCGCTTGCTCTTGACACAAATGGTAGTGGACGGTGGTGCCGTCAATACGCATAGGCGTACCGGTCTTCATACGGTCGGTGCGGAACCCAAGGCTCTTGAGCTGTTCGGTAAGGCCGTGAGAAGCCGGCTCCGCAATACGTCCGCCCTCGATCTGTACCTTACCGAAGTGCATCACACCATTGAGGAAAGTGCCGTTGGCAAGTATCACCTTGGGTGCATAAAACTCCACCCCGAGATGGGTGCGGACGCCTCTAAGATGATTATCATCCAACAACAGCTGATGCACGGAGTCTTGCCATATCTTAAGGTTAGGCGTGCGCTCCAACTCCTCCCTCCACAAACGAGAAAAGAGCTTACGGTCGGTCTGTGCGCGAGGGCTCCACATGGCGGGGCCTTTGCTGCGGTTCAACATCCGGAATTGTATGGTACTGCGATCCGTAGCAATACCCATAAAGCCGCCAAGGGCATCGATCTCCCTCACTATTTGACCTTTGGCTATACCTCCGACCGCCGGATTACAACTCATCTGTGCAATACGCTCCATATCCATGGTGATAAGCAACACCTGCGAACCCAAAAGGGCGGCAGCTCGAGCCGCTTCGCAACCGGCGTGACCCGCACCTACTACTATAATATCGTATTCTCTTCTCATCAACTAATCAAACCCCAGTCTTTCTCATTAACCAACATACGATCCAAACGTACCCTCAACAATCCATTCTTCGGCAGTTGTAGTTGTGGATCTTCCTTGAGGATGAACTCAACCAAGTTGTTACAGAACTGTACATACCGCCCGTCTTCCGACAGATCGGCAATCCGGAGAGCTATCCCCACACCGCTCTGCTGCGTCCCCTCAAAGTCGCCATGACCGCGCATCTTGAGATCCTCCTCAGCCAAATAAAAACCGTCCGTACTCTGACACATAATATTGATACGCTTGAGGGAAGTGTCACCTATCGCATCATCACTGACAAGGATACAATAGCTCTGGTGGCCGCCTCGCCCTACCCTACCCCGCAATTGGTGCAGCTGGGAGAGCCCGAAACGCTCGGCACCCGTAATCACCATCACCGTGGCGTTGGGGACATCGACCCCCACCTCGATCACCGTAGTAGCGACAAGGATATCCGTTTCGCCCTTGGCGAACTTATCCATCTCCGCCTCCTTAACATCCGCTTTGAGTTTACCATGCACCATACCCACCTGACGCGAAGGGAAAGCAAGTCGGATATCCTCAAACCCTTGCTCCAAGCTCATCAAGTCAATCTTCTCGTTCTCCTCAATCAAGGGATACACAATATAACACTGCCGACCCTCATTAAGTTGACTCCAAATAAAGGCGTTGACCTCAGCCATCTGACGGTTGTAGGCGTGTCGGGTAATAATCGGTGTACGACCGGGAGGCAATTCGTCAATGACCGACACATCCAAATCACCGTATAGCGTCATCGCCAAGGTACGAGGGATAGGCGTGGCGGACATAATCAAGATATGGGGCGAAAGGTGTCGGCTTTTTTCCCAAAGCACACTGCGCTGAAAGACCCCAAACCTGTGTTGCTCATCTATCACAGCCAATCCCAAATTGTCAAACACCACGTAGTCCTGTATCAGTATGTGCGTCCCCACAAGGATATCTATCTCACCTCGCGACAGGGGCTCCAACACAGCCCGCCGCTCCCTGGCCTTCATCGAACCGGTCAATAGCGCCACTCGGATATGCGGGAGAACCGTTGCCAACATCTTGGAGAGCGTCTGATAGTGTTGCTGTGCCAAGATCTCGGTGGGAGCCATCATACAGACTTGATAACCGCTGTCTATCACCGCCAACATAGAGAGGAGCGCCACCACCGTTTTGCCACTCCCCACATCGCCTTGCACCAAACGATTCATCTGATGTCCCGAGGACATATCGCCAAGGATCTCACCGACTACCCTCTCTTGGGCTTTGGTCAGTTGGAACTTCAGTCCTTGGCTGCGAAACAACCGGTAGTCAGTACCTTGTATCTTAATCCTCAACCCTTCCGAAACATCTTTACGCATCTGATGCAGGTACTTCATCCTGAGCGTCAGATAAAAGAGTTCCTCCATCTTGAGCCGTGCTTGGGCACGCTGCAACATACGGGCATCGGTAGGGAAATGAATCATCTCCAAAGCCATCTCCAACGGCAGCATATCGTACTGTCGCACGATATAGTCCGGTAATGTTTCCGCCACCTGTCCTCTCACCTCCTTGAGGATTGTCTTTTGTAGTTCGCTGATCGCTTTCGAATGCAAATAGCTACGTTTCATCCGCTCGGAAGTGTAGTACATAGGATAGAGCCGACCGACCGAACTCATAGGACTATTGGCCGGCTCCACCTCCGGATGCGCGATGGTGTAAACATTGCCATACTTTGACGGCTTGCCGAAGATCGTGTATGGCGTTTTTGTTTTGAGCGTGCGGAGGATGTAACTACCGCCGTTAAACCACACCAACTCCATCACCCCCGTGCTATCCTTAAAGTAGGCTTTGAGCCGCTTCTTGCGTCCCGCACCCTCCTCCACAAATCCCATTATCTCCCCCTGCAATTGCACGTAGGGCATATCCTCCAACAGCTCATTGACCTTGTAGATACGAGTGCGATCAATGTGGCGGTAAGGAAAACGGTAGAGCAAATCACCCCAGCTCTCCACCTCCAATTCCTTTTTGAGGACCTTAGCTTTCTGCTCCCCTACCCCTTTGAGGTAAATGATGTTGCGTTTCAGGATTTCATTCATACACCTATGACGGATAAATCCTCAATGATCACCCCTCCTCGGTATTCCAATCACGGAGCAGCCACTCGGCGATGACCAAATCCTTGGGCGTCGTTAATTTGATATTGTCAGGGTCACCGTCCAACACCAAGGGAATCATCATCATGTATTGTTCCACTATACCGGAATCATCGGTACAAGACAGATCAGGTGACTCCCGGTACAATTCATAACTCTTGGTGAGCAATTGACGGTCAAATAACTGCGGTGTCTGTTTCAATCTCACATTTTCTCTCGGGACACCGCCGTATAGACCATTGGAAGATAGAGTTTTGGAAGCGACTATCACAGAGTCGGTAGGCGGTATGGCAGGTATGACGTCACCCACTTCTCTGTACTCCCACATACGCTTCACTAACGATGAACGGACAAAAGGACGCACACCATCATGCACCATCACATATCTGCCCGAAGCAATAAGCAAGCCGTTCATCACGCTGTCGGCACGTTCGGAACCGCCCGCTACAATCAACAAAGGTTCGACATTGCCACAATATTGACCCATCAGCTGCTTGACAAAATCGATATCCTCCTTTGGGACGACCAAGATATACTCCACAGAATCAACCTCCTTGAGCGCTTCCGACAGATGCTGTACCGTCCAAGCCAACACAGGTTGACCCGAAATATCGATATACTGCTTGGGTAGATCCATACCCATACGTCTTCCCTTGCCTCCCGCCACAATAATAACCGACAGATCAATCATACCTCATCCTCTATTGGTCTCAATCTACTCAACTCCCACATCACAATACCTCCCGCCACACTCACATTCATAGAGTGTTTGGTGCCATACTGCTCTATTTCCACCACACCGTCCGAGAGATCCACCACCTCCTGTTGCACACCCGATACCTCATTGCCCAAAACTATGGCAATAGGTTTGAGCGGGTCGATAGTCTTACCGATATCAGGCAATTTGACAGACCCTTCGGCTTGCTCCAAAGACCAAATCGTGAAACCCCTACCCCTCAGCTCCGAAATCGCCTCCAAAGTGTTGTCAAAGTGTTGCCAAGCGACCACCTCCTCGGCACCGATAGCGGTCTTATGTATCTCAGAGTGAGGAGGTTGACCCGTAATCCCACACAGATACAAAGCCTCAAAACGCAACGCATCTGCCGTACGGAATATAGACCCCACATTGTGCATACTCCTGACGTTGTCCAACACCGCTACAATCCTACGTTTCTTAGCGACCGTAAACTCCTCGGGACTCATACGCCCCATCTCCTCAATCTTCAGCTTCCTCATCCTTCACCCTATGTGGATGTGTTACAACATTATTCATTAAATCCCTCATAAGTCTTAAAAGCCATGGTATAGAGACTCTTCAAAATATCTTTCGAATACGCTTCTTCAAGCTCTTCAAATACCGTATTACTGATAGTTGTGGCACCACCTCCCTCCTCTATGACGTCGTCAATAATGAGCGGTAAAGCTACACAGAGCTTATAAAACGCCTTCTCATCATTAAAGACAATATAATAAAAACGATCCATAGAGATGCGTCTTATCCTTTTGTGTGAATAAGACTTACCATTCAGCTTTATTGACCACGGAATATTTTGAGATTGCTTAGCAATCACCTCTACTAAATAACAAGTTGCTTTATCATCATCAAGCAATTTATCCTGCATCTGGATATATGTCTTTTGAGAAGAAGCGGCATTCATTGTATTGTGTTTATTCTTTATTTCACAATAAATGTGTTCTCTGTCATTTATCAAATCAAATCCTTTATTCGGGATTTGCCAATCATCTTTTGCGTAACTAAATAGGTATTGATGAAAAGCACCTGTCGCATTGGCATTAGATTTATCGAGCTGCCGTATACATTCATCCATAATAGCTTCCTTTATACTCTTTTGATACACTTTAGAGTCAAAGGTAAGTTTGATTGGATCCACGATGTTTTTATTAAACTGAGCCAACGAAATACCGGTGCGGTACTTCAATACCGTACTCTTAACTATTTCGAAAATCTCATCATCAGCGATAAATCCAAGGTTGTAACGGTGCATACTGAAACTCACAGTTTGTAATTATTTCGTCAGGTCGGGCAGGCGGTGATAAGAGTATAGCTCCTTGATCGCCTCCTCATAGTACCGCTCCACCACCATACGTTTGGTCTTGAGACTGTTGGTGAGCATACCGTTATCTATCGAGAGCGGCTCCGTGAGGATGTGGAACTTTTTGACCTTCTCAAACGATGCCAACTCCCTCAATTGATCGGCAATCCTCTGCTCCAAAAGCCGGTATACCGCCTCGGACTTTGCCAAAACCTTCACATCATCGGGAAGCGTTGTCTCGCCTTGTTGCAACAGCACCTCCCTCACCTTGCCCCAATCCGGGTGGATCAAGGCACTGACAAAGCTCCTGCCGTCAGCAATGACCACCGCCTGGTCAATCATCACATCTGATGTGAGTAAGTTTTCTATCACGTTAGGGGCAATGTATTTGCCGTTGGCTGTCTTGAAAAGGTCTTTGGCCCGTTCCTTAAAAAAGATATTGCCCTCTATATCCATAGAGCCTAAGTCACCGGTACGGAACCACCCGTCTGCGGTAAAAGATTTGGCATTTTCTTCCGGTGCCTTGTAGTATCCTTTCGTCACATTGTCACCGCGTACCAATATCTCCCCCTCACCCTTGTCATCAATTTTGACCTCCACCCCACCCAAAGGGCGACCGATAGAGCCAAACTCAAAACCCTTGGGATGGCAATAGGATACAGTTGCGGTGGTCTCCGTCAGACCATACCCATAGATGATGGGGACACCGATACTGAGCAAAAAGGCGTGGACCTTGTCCGCCAAAGCCGCCCCCGCCACCGGGAATATCAAACCACGCTCGATGCCCACCTTCTGTTTGACCATCTTGAGCAACGTCCGAGAGTAAAACCGGTACTGCATCTTGAGGTGCCAAGGCGGTGTCTTCCCCTTTGCCCAATACTCAAAATGATACATCCGACTCACGCGGATGCACTCCTCGGTGATTCTCTTGAGTAGCGGCGAAAAGCCTTGTATCTTTTCGTACACACCGACATAGACCTTTTCCCAAAAGCGCGGCACATTGCACATATAGTGGGGCCGTACCTCAGCCAAACTCTGCAGGATCCTCTTGGGGTTGCTGTTGACGGCTATTTTAATCCGCATCGTCAGGCAGACTAAACACCACATCGATTCAAATATATGCGTGAGAGGAAGGAAGTTCATACTGATCTTGCCCGCTTTGAGGTGCTCCAACTCCAAGATATGCTGATTGACCGCCTTCTGTATGTTTTTATACGAAATCTCCACCCCCTTGGATGTCCCGCTCGTCCCACTGGTATAGAGGATCAGAGCCGTTTGCTCCACCTCCCACCTACTCCTGCGGAGCTTCAGAGCCTCTTCATAATCCGACTCCTCAGCAACCCTCAGAAAATCGTCCATATACAACGAACTGCGATCCTCTCCCCTTCGCTCAATCTTACGATCATACATAACCAATTGCGGCGGATTGCTCATCTCCCCTATCGCATCGAGAGCCGCACAGTACTGAGCCTCCTCGCCCACAAAAATCAGTCGGGTATCACTGTGTTCGAGGATAGACCGCACCTGCGCTGCCGAACTCGAAGCATAGAGCGGGATAGCGATAGATCCCGCCATAAACGATGCCAAATAGGTAGCCAAGAAGAATGGACTATTTTCGGAGAATACCGCAATACGATCTCCCTCCTCAATGCCTTGATGCAAAATAGCGTTTGCCGTCTCACGAACCAAACGTCCAAAAGCCGACCACTTGACCTCCTCCCAAGCACCGGAAATTTCATTACGCACAAGCAAGCAGGTCTCATTAGGATACTGCATGGCATACTCCATAGGGACATCAATAATCGGAAGTACGGAGTCGGATTGTTTTTCTGATTGTTTCACAGCGCCATCATTTAATTATTTGCATTACCTTCACATCTTTCGAGCAGATCCAAACGCTGACTGTCCGTCCACAACATAGACACCGGCAGACATAACGTTGTATAACAGCCTAAAACAAAGGTACAAAAAATAAACATAGTGTTGCCGACGCCCCCGATGCGTCAGCCCTGATTTACCCGAGCTAATGTATCAAGACTCACAATATTATTATTAAGTTTGCACCAAGTGTTCATAACAACACCTACTGATAAATAGATATTGAGAATGACTAAAAACATGGAGGATTGGAAATCATCTGATATCGACGTAGATAGTCTTTGGCTGATTTCAGAAAGGGCAAAAGGGGGCAAACGTACAAATTCATACCACGGTAATTTTATTCCTCAAATACCATATCAACTCATCAAACGTTATACACAATCTAATGACACGGTGTTAGAGCTTTTTACCGGGAGCGGAACCACGTTGTTTGAGTGCGAAACGCTGGATAGAAAATACATAGGGTTTGACATCAACAAACAAATGATAGATGAAATCCAAGAGAAGATGAAAGACTCTCCTATGGATGGATTTGTGTTGAATGATTGTGATGTAACTGAGGATAAACTGTTCCCCTTTGCAATGGAAAACAGTTTATCCAAGTTGGGTGTAAAACAGGTTGATCTACTGTTAGCACACCCTCCATACTTAGATATTGTAAAGTTTACGGATGATCCGAGAGATTTATCCCATATCTCGGATGTCAATATCTTTATTAATAAACTGTACACAGCTTTTGCCTTGTCGTTCCCATATCTCAAGAAAGGCGGCTATATGGGCATTGTGATGGGTGACATATACAGAGACAGCCAAGTGGTTCCCTTGGCTTTTTACACGATGAATATGATACAGCAAAATTTTGGCGTGAAACTGAAAGGTATCATTGTCAAAAATATTGAAGGCAATAGAGGGAAGCTGGGTCAACAAAATATATGGAAGTACCGAGCGCTAAGAAGTGATTACTATCTTTTTAAGCACGAATATATCTTTGTATTTAAGAAAATAAGATAGCTACTGACTATGGGAAGTAAAAAGCAAACTAAAATGGAGCTATTTATCGAATTAGCCCATCCAAATAAAAACGGCGAAAGTGAGTGGGTAGACGTCAATAGATTTACCGGAAAATATGAAGCATTAAAGTTGGGCAATGGATTTTCTTGGGGGCGTAAACACTCTCCCCTTGAAAGAAAGTATATAATCGAAGTTGATCGCTCTCAAACTAAGGGCAATGGTATTGATCGGATAAGGTTAAATGGATTTAATGGCTCTAAACCTTTTAATCAACACATAAGAGCGGATATACGAGATTACTACAAAAATGCCAACTGTGTAATGCTTGGACTTAGGGGCACATCCGTCAATACACGTATAGAAATAGACCACAAAGATGGTAGGAAAGATAACGACCGGATTAGTGACATCAATGGACAAAAGATAACTGACTTCCAACCTCTAAGCAAAGCGGCAAATGATGCCAAGCGACAGATTTGTAAGGAATGCAAACTCACTAACAAGAGATGGGATGCTAAAAATTTATTGGGGAATCCTTTCTCCTTTTATGAAGGCGACGAAGATTACAAGGGTACTTGTGTAGGATGCTATCAATATGACCCAGTAGCGTATAGATACTTATCCGCAAAAAGGCTAATCGAGATCACATCACACGATCTTATGCGTAAACTGTACTCCGATTTGCCTAATGATTTACTCGATGGATTGGTGAAGTAATGAATTATATAGGATCAAAGTTATCATTAATCCCATTCATTGATTCGGTGATTAAAAAGGTTTGCGGAGAACACTTGAAAGATGCTGTCTTCTGCGACCTGTTTGCGGGGACAGGTATTGTAGGTCGTCATTTCAAGCTGTCCGCTAAGAAAATCATTGCCAATGATCTTGAGTACTACAGCTATGTTCTCAATCGAAATTATATCGGTAATCACCAACCGTTAGACAATGCGGATGATTTCATAGATGCCCTCAATCAACTACCCCCTATGAAAGATGGTTTTATCTACGAAAATTACTCTGAAGGAGGTAGCGGCGATAGACTCTATTTCAGTTCTCACAACGGGAAAAAGATAGATGCAGTACGCACACAGATAGAGATGTGGCATAGCTCGGGAGAGATCTCTGCCGATATGTACTTTTTCTTGCTGGCATCACTCTTGGAGAGTGCTGACAAAGTAGCTAATACCGCTTCGGTCTATGGAGCTTTTCTAAAAAAGATCAAGAAGAGTGCTCAAGCACCTATTGAGATCAAACCGGCTGCATTCTCTGTCAACGATACAAACCACGACGTCTATCAAGAAGATGCCAACCAATTGATCGGAGAGATAAGAGGTGATATACTTTACTTAGATCCTCCCTACAACAGCAGACAATACGGAGCCAACTACCATTTACTCAATACAATAGCTATCTATAAACCATTCGAACCCCAAGGGAAAACCGGGCTGCCTGATTACAACAGATCACAGTATTGCGGTAAAAAAACGGTACAGCGTCAATTGGATCAACTGATAAGGGAGGCAGAGTTTCCTTATATATTCCTATCCTATAATAATGAGGGGTTGATGTCGCTCGATGATATCAAAACCACCTTTGAGAAATATGGTAAGTACGCTCTGTATCAATCCGAATACCGCCGTTTTAGGGCGGATAGAGAAGAGCGCCGCTCCCATAAATCATCTACTACTACGGAGTACCTACACGTATTGGTCAAGGAGTAGACAGGGAAAGGGCAATAAGACGAGATATCGGAGTACCAAATCGGAACACCAAATTGGAGTCATTTTTTATATATTTAGGGCATATGGGATATTTGGAGGACGGGGAAAACGGCACTCTCCTAACCCATTGGTTTATAGGAGCGTAGGGGAGACCCGAACTTAGCCAAAGTTAGACGGCC
>JAUNLZ010000017.1 GCA_030532005.1 Porphyromonas sp. | reverse complement strand
CCCGACATATAGGGTGCGACCTAAGGGTCGGGGATTGGGGGATAACGTCGGGGCCGGGGGTCAACGGCTCACGTTGGCGGGGTCAATGGCTCACGTTGGCGGCAGCCAACGTGAGCCATTGACCCCGGGTATTTGGCGGTTTGCCGAGGTTTTTGTAACTTTGCGGTAAGTGAACCGAGGTGTGGTGCCATTGAGCTGCATTTCGGCTGACTTTCTCTCAATTAATATAAGTAGGGCAGTTACCAGAGTGGACAAATGGGGCTGACTGTAACTCAGCTGGCTTAGCCTTCGGTGGTTCGAATCCATCACTGCCCACCTACTAATTCTTATTAATACTTCGTATATATTCAATTAGTGTTAGGACTGTTGAGTCTTATGCCTTTTTGTCACTAACCGCAAAGGTTGAGTCCTTAACGTTTCGGGCTATCCTTCCTCGGTCTACTGTAGGTCGGTTGTTGGTAGCAGTGGTATTTGGATTGATCTATCCGTAGTCCTCACATTTTGTAATACTCATATATATAACATACATATAATTATATATGGCACAAAGCTATACACTCTTTGAGTTAAATGCTCTTAGTGATGACGAACTGAATAAGGTGGCTGAAGATTTGGGCACTTCCGGTCGTGTTCCTCAGATGTCTCGGCAGGATGTGGTGTACCAGGTTCTTGACGAGCAAGCGCGACAAACCGCCCAGCAAATGGCGGGTGGCAAGGGTCGGACTCGCTCTGCGTCTAAAACCAACAGGAGTACCGGTAAAAAGCAGTCTAATGCCGATAAGCCAACCGCAGAGGATACCAAGCAAAGTGAAGCGGCGGCGAAAGCAAAGGTGGCGGTGGCCAACTCGCGTCGTAAGCCGGCCGCCAAGAAGAGTGCTGACACCAAGGAGGCTGAGAATAGGTCTGATAAGGCTGATACCAAAACAAACGATACCACTGCAGACAAGACGACAGACAAGCCGGCGGACAAGCCCAAGCCTACCCGTAGGAGAAGCACTAAGTCTGACAACGCGGACACTAAGTCAACCGCAGGGAAGACCGAAAGTACAGCTGCCGAGAAAAAGACCGGCAATAATGCAACAAATTCGGCTCCGGACAAAGCGACGAACGGCAATGCCGACAAAAAGACAGAGCATACCGCTACCGGCGCAACTGCCGAGAAAGGCACCAAGTCCGAACCGCTGGTATTTGTCAATAAGAATGCCAGCAACACGATGCTGTCTGATATGATGGGAATGATTTCGTCTAACCAGCCTAAGAGCGAATCGACGAAGACTCAAGAGGCGGATCATAACCACCGTAACCAACCTAAGGAGACCGCCCAAGAGGCCAGGTCCGCCAACCAACAATCCACCAACCAACAGCGAGGGGAGCGAGACAAGAACCGCCCCAAGAACCCCCATACCGCTAATGATGGTCATTCGGACGTTTCGACCCCAAAGTCGCCTTACGACTTTAAGGATACCCTCCACAGTACAGGGGTATTGGAGATTCTGCCCGACGGGTACGGTTTTATTCGCTCGAGCGACTATAATTACCTCTCCTCTCCCGATGATGTTTATGTTTCGCAATCGCAGGTCAAGACATTCGGACTCAAGACCGGTGACGTCATCGAAGCGATCGTGACGCCTCCCAAGGATAGAGACAAGTACTTCCCTATGAAAAGTTTAGTACGTCTCAACGGTTGTGACCCCAAACAGGTGAGGGACAGAGTGCCTTTTGATCACTTGACACCGCTATTCCCTACTGAGAAATTTAAGCTCGAGGCTCCTACCGCGACCAAGGTGTATGACAAACTGGGGGTGCGTATCGTAGACCTTTTCTCTCCTATCGGAAAGGGTCAGCGCGGTCTGATTGTGGCCCAACCAAAGACCGGTAAGACCATGTTGCTCAAAGATATTGCCAACGCGATAGCTCACAACCATCCGGAAGTGTATATGATTGTATTGCTTATCGATGAGCGTCCCGAGGAGGTGACCGATATGTCTCGCAATGTAGATGCTGAGGTGATCGCTTCGACATTTGACGAACCGGTGGAGCAACACGTCAAGATTGCCGAAATTGTGCTGCAAAAAGCCAAACGTTTGGTGGAGTGCGGCCACGATGTGGTGATATTGCTTGACTCTATTACCCGCTTGGCACGTGCCTATAACACGGTACAGCCCGCTTCGGGCAAGGTGCTCTCCGGCGGTGTAGACGCCAATGCCCTACAAAAACCGAAACGCTTCTTCGGGGCGGCGCGTAATATAGAGGGGGGCGGCAGCCTCACTATTTTGGCTACGGCGCTGACCGATACCGGCTCCAAGATGGACGACGTGATATTTGAGGAGTTTAAGGGGACCGGTAATATGGAGTTGCAATTGGATCGCAAGCTCTCTAATAAGCGTATCTTCCCCGCCATCGATCTCCTCAGTTCCAGCACTCGCCGTGACGATCTATTGCAGGACAAGGATACCCTCAGCCGTATGTGGGTACTCCGCCGACACATCAATGATATGACATCTATGGAGGCGATGGAGTTGATCAGGTCTCGTATGGAAGGAACGGTCGATAATATTGAGTTCCTCGCATCGATGAACAGCTGATTAAGAGAGCTTGACATATGATGAAACAGTATAAAATGAAGCGGTTGAGGTACTTTTGGGTGCTTCAACTGCTATTTTTATGCCCCGTCCTCTCGGCTCAGGGTCAGATGGAGGGTCTGGTAGATATCCAAATGGTGGACCCAACCATACAGGTGGATCTGATGTATGCCACGGATGATAATTTCGTGGGCGAGAATATGTACGGCGATCTGACAAGAGCTTTTATGCTCCCCCACTTGGCCGAAAAGTTAAAGGCGGTACAAGCGCAGATCAAAAAGGATCTCGGTGAGGACTATGCCCTCCTCATCTGTGATGCCGCACGACCCCTAAGCGTACAGAGGCGGATGTATGAGGCGGTCAAGGGGACTAAGAACCAAGTATACGTCGCCTCTCCCGCCAATGGTGGCGGGCGGCACAATTACGGGGCGGCGGTTGATCTGACCATCATCAATGTCCGGACGGGCGAGCGTCTGGATATGGGCAGTCCGGTGGATCATTTCGGCATCACCTCCCATACCGACAATGAGTCGGAACTGTTGGAGAAAGGGCTGATCACCCGGGAGGCGTACAACAATCGCAGCTATCTGACCCGACTGATGAATGCTCAGGGTCTGCGAAACATCCGTAAAGAGTGGTGGCATTTTGAGGAGCGTATCACGATTAAGGAGGTCCGCAAGCGGTACCGCTTGATACCGTAGTCTACGGTCTATCTGATAAGGGAGTTCTCTATTGTGTGACAATTCGCACGTTATTGGCTGTATAATTGGCTATCTTTGTATTGTCAATGAGAATTAATAACACAATAAAAGGGACGGAATTATGAAGATAGATAAGAACGTAACCACCGTGGGGGAGATAGCTGCCCTAAACTTCGGGTACACTGATGTGATGAATAATCACGGGATAGACTTTTGCTGCAACGGGCAAGATACGCTACAACGTGCAAGCGATAAGGTGGGTGCCGATCCCGATGCGGTGATCAGAGATTTAGAGGCTTACCAAGAGAAGGGAGGGCAAGGTGCTATACCTTTCACCACTTTCCCAAAAGACCTATTGATCGACTACATCCTCAAGATACACCACAGGGGAATCCGTATAGAAGGCCCCAAGATCCGGGCTCTATTCGAAAAGGTCATCAAGGTACACGGAGATAAACACCCCGAGTTGCACGAAGTACGCGCCCTCTTTGCACAGACTTTGATGGCTTTGGAGTCGCACCTGACCAAGGAGGAACAGATGCTATTCCCGCATCTCTATCAACAAATCGCCAACCTCTACAACAACCGCCCTTGGGAGGCTTTTCATTGCGGTACGGTAGAGGGACCCATCTCGGTGATGGAACACGAACATGGTGAAGAGGGCGTACGCGCCCACAAGATGATAGATCTGACCGATCACTTTACCCCTCCTGCCGACGCGTGCGAGAGCTTTAAGCTACTCTATCGTATGCTCCACGATTTTATCCACGGACTATTCGAACACATCCATTTGGAGAATAACATCCTATTCCCTTGGGCTATTGCCGCCGAAAAAGAGAAGATGGGAATTGAGTAAACAGCCGGTCTGAATTAAGTAATTAGCTGTTGGTTAGTGTCGAGAGGCTGTACCGTCAAGGTGCGGCCTCTCATAGTTTTTTGATAAGTGGACTACTTGTCGTAGATCAGCTTATTGGCTTTGATCAATGTGTTTTTGAGGTATTGGTATTCCTCCGCCAGCATCCCGCCAAATCGTCCGTCGGCAATACGTTTCTCCACCTCCTCGGGACTATAGAAGTGCCCTCTAAGGGTGAGATCGGGGTGTTGGGTATTTGGATTGAGGTTGAGTACAAAGAGGTAGACCGGCTTCTCCACCTCGCTACACAAACGGAAGTGATAGTTGTATTTCACTAAAAATCGGGGTGTCTCTTCGCAAGAGAGATGGGTCGAAGTGTAGGCGCGGTTGAGGGCCTCCTCCGGAGTCTCGTCGGGATTGACGCAGGAGGTGAGCGGGTGATCTCGGTGTGCCGGCAGGTGGCAAGGGCTCTCCTTATTGTCCATATAACAACCGGTATACGGGCGGTTGGTGAGCCAGATTTGATTGCCTTTGACAATAGCCATACGCACTAAGGGGGAGCCGATAGGGCAACAAAATTTGTGGGTACGGGCAGATGAGGCTCTGTAGAGTAGCACGTGGTGCCAAACCACTCCGATAACCGTCAATAGAGCGGGCAAGGCTGCAGCCCATCCAAAGTCGCGTAACCACAGTTGATAGAGGAGCAAATAGCCGAGAGAGCCGATGCCGAATAGTTTGGCACTATACAGCCACTCCCCGATGGCAATTGGGCTATCGGCCGAAAGTGTATGCTCGATCCTCCACAGCCACCCCGCCGACAGAGCTATCGCCAAGAGTGTCCCCGTCGTTTGCCAATAAGGGGCATAAGCGTGGAGGACAAACGAACCGATGAGCAAGCCGATGACCGGCAAAAAGAGGGTTAGACGCCAGGAATGGCGACGCTTCCTATATATCAAGAGGATAACAGCCAAGACGACAAGGCTGCACGCTGCCCCGATCAATATGCCTCCTTGCCCCATCGATGAGAGCAAGAAAGGGGGGACAAACAACAACCACATCAGAGAGGGATTGTCGGTCTTGGTTATCCGTAATATGTTACCGTTGCTATTATATTCTTGTTTCATATAGGATAAACAGATGCCGAGCGTCAATGGTTTATAACACTCTATGACCGGTCTGTGTCACAAGCTCTTTGCCCCAAGTTGCGGGCTACGGATTTACCCCTAAGTTGCGACGGACGCTCATCCGATATTTGCCTCTTATTTTGGTTGTTGATTACCAATGGTTCAGCCTTATTTTGGTCTGCATGGTATCAGCTAAAATGTGTATCTTTGTGGTATCTGTGCCGTCCGCCGACTATTTGCCGAGTGTGAGACGGTGTACTGCTGTAGATTTGTAGAAACTGAGCTGATAAGCTGACAGATATATATGAAGAAAGGGGTAAAGAAGATAGTCCGCCTGCTCTGGACGCTATTTGCGATCGGGGTGGTCGCTTTGGTATTACTATTTGTATTGATTGCCAATGGTGCCATCGGCTATATGCCGCCTATTGAGGATCTACAAAACCCTATCGACAAATATGCCACTCAGGTGATTTCGGAAGACGGGGTGGTGATGGGTTCGTATGCGCTCAAAGGCAATAACCGTGTCTACACCACCTACGATGAGCTCTCGCCCGAGTTGGTGCAAGCACTCATCGCAACAGAGGACAAGCGCTATACCAGGCACTCCGGTATCGATATGAGAGGGCTGTTCCGAGTCTTTTTCCGGACAGTGATCCTACGTCAGAAGAATGCGGGCGGCGGAAGTACCATCAGTCAGCAGTTGGCCAAACAGCTCTATTCGCCCGGAGCCAAAAACCTCTTCCAACGAGCGATGCAAAAGCCTATAGAGTGGGTCATTGCCACCAATTTGGAGCGTTATTACTCCAAGGAGGAGATCATCTCGCTCTACCTCAATAAGTTTGATTTCCTCTACCAAGCGGTAGGTATCGATTCGGCAGCCAAGACCTATTTCAGTAAGGAGCCGAGCGAATTGGCGACCGAGGAGGCGGCGATGTTGGTCGGGATGTGTAAAAACCCCTCCTACTACAACCCCGTACGCTTCCCCGACCGTGCCAAGGAACGCAGGGATGTGGTGTTGCGATTGATGGCGGAGCAGGACTATCTGACCAAAGCGCAGTACGAGGAGTTGCGTGCCAAGCCGCTCAAGCTGGCATTTAAGCGCCAGACACACCGTACCGGGATAGCGCCCTATCTGAGGGAATATCTGCGTCGCATCTTGATGGCTGAGAAGCCGGACAAAAAGAATTATAGAGGCTGGCAAGCGGAGGATTACGAACGGGACTTGGAGCAATGGGAGCACAATCCGCTCTACGGGTGGTGCAACAAAAACAGGAAGCCTAACGGCGAACCATACAATATCTATACTGACGGACTCAAGGTCTACACCACAATCAACTCTAAGATGCAGGAACACGCCGAACAGGTGATGTTACAACACATAGCGGGTGATTTGCAAAAGGCCTTTGATCGGGAGAAGAAAGGACGCTCCTATGCGCCATTCTCCAACAGTATCTCGGCGTCCGAAAGAGAGTCGATCATCCGCCGATCTATGGTAAATAGCGACCGATACCGCACACTCAAGGCCGACGGTATGAGCGAAGAGCAGATCTTCGCCACGTTTGATGAGCCGGTAGATATGACGGTCTTTGACTATGCCAAGGTGGGACAGAAATATGAGGTGGCTTACCGGGATACGGTGATGACACCCCGTGACTCCATCTTGTATCAAAAGAAGTTTTTGCAATCGGGCTTTATGGCTATGGATACCCGCAACGGCTATGTCCGCGCCTATGTGGGTGGCGTAGACTTTAATACCTTCCAATACGATATGGCGACACAAGGCCGACGTCAGGTGGGATCGACGATGAAACCTTACCTCTACGCAATGGCGATGAGCGAGGGCTTCACTCCGTGTCACACCGTGTTGCACGTGCAACCGCACATCCGTTTGGCCACGGGGCAGATTTGGTCACCCAAGAATGCAGGCGCCAGCCGTGTGGGCGAGGAGGTGACCATCAACTGGGGTCTACAAACATCCTCCAACTGGGTGACCGCCTGGCTGATGAGCCAGATGTCTCCCGTCACTTTTGTGGATCTCCTGCACTCCTTCGGCGTGACGGGCGAACTTGACCCTACTCCCGCCATCAGCCTCGGCAGCCCCGATATATCAGTGGCTGAGATGGTGTCGGGCTTCAGCACCTTTGCCAATGCCGGTATGCGTGCCGTGCCGCTCTATGTGACCCGTATCGAGGATCAGTACGGCAATGTGGTGGGAGAGTTTTTGCCAGACATCAGAGAGGTATTGCCTGCCGATGCTACGTACAAGACCCTGCACATGCTTCGCAACGTGATGAATGGCGGTACCGGCAGTCGCGTCAGGTTTAAATACGGTGTGCAGGCCGATATGGGCGGTAAGACCGGCACCAGCCAAAACCACTCCGACGGTTGGTTTATGGGCTTCACCCCCACCATCAGCGCCGGTTGTTGGGTAGGCGGCGAAGATCGCTCTATCCACTTTGACGGCATCCGATTGGGTCAGGGCGCCAATATGTCGCTGCCGATTGTTGCGATGTTTTACAAAAAGATCTTTGAGGATAAGAGCTTGCAAGAGCGGAAGGACGAGTTGGGGATCAATCCGCAGACCAAATTCGATATCCCCGAGGAGTACGCCGATCCTTGCAAGAGCAAGGAGGGCAGAGTGGTCTCTTCCTTTGAGCCGATAGAGCAAGGGATTGATCCACTGTTTGAGTGATTTGCAGAGTGATTATTTATTTAACTAACCATTTATATTTTCTAACAAAAGATGTCAAAGAAAAGAATTTACTCTTTCGGTAATGGAGCCGCAGAGGGAAAAGCAGACATGAGGATGTTGCTGGGTGGCAAGGGTGCCAACTTGGCAGAGATGAACCTGATCGGGGTGCCTGTACCTCCGGGTTTCACGATTACCACTGAGGTATGCCACGAGTATTATGAATTGGGCGAAGAGGTACTCCGCAAAGAGATGGCAGAGGAGCTCGAGGCCAATATCAAGAAGATTGAGGAGTTGGTGGGCGCCAAGTTCGGCAGCAACGAAAACCCTCTTTTGGTATCTGTACGCTCGGGTGCTCCCGCATCTATGCCCGGTATGATGGATACCATCCTCAACCTCGGTTTGAATGACGAGGCGGTAGAGGGATTGGCAAAGCGCAGCGGCAATGAGCGTTTCGCTTGGGACTCATATCGCCGATTCGTACAGATGTACGGTGATGTGGTGCTCGGTATGAAGCCGGCTGACAAGAAAGAGATTGACCCTTTTGAGAAAATTATTGAAGAGGTAAAGGCGGCCAAGGGCGTAAAGCTCGACAACGAGCTGGAGGTTGCTGACCTCAAAGAGTTGGTGACCCGCTTCAGGAACGCAGTCAAAGAGCAGACCGGTAAGGACTTCCCTACCGATGCACGCGAACAACTTTGGGGTGCCATCGGCGCCGTATTCGGTTCTTGGATGAATGAGCGCGCCATCTTGTACCGTCAGATGGAGAGCATCCCTGAGGAGTGGGGTACGGCAGTCAACGTACAAACCATGGTGTTTGGTAACATGGGTGACAACTCTGCTACCGGTGTTTGCTTTACCCGTAACTCCGCTACCGGCGAAAACCTATTCAACGGCGAGTATCTGATCAATGCCCAAGGTGAGGACGTGGTGGCAGGTATCCGCACACCCCAGGAGATCACCAAGGAAGGTTCGCTCCGCTGGGCAAAAATGGCAGGTGTATCCGAGGAGTACCGTGCTACTCAGATGCCGTCATTAGAGGAGTCTATGCCCGAGATGTACAAAGAGTTGGTAGAGATCGAGAAGAAGCTCGAAAACCACTACCACGATATGCAAGATATGGAGTTTACCATCCAAGACGGCAAACTGTGGTTGCTCCAAACCCGTAACGGCAAGCGTACCGGTAAGGCAATGGTAAAAATCGCCATGGATTTGCTCCGCGAAGGCTCTATCACAGAGGAGCAAGCGATCATGCGTATTGACCCCAACAAGTTGGATGAGCTCCTGCACCCTGTGTTTGACAAAGAGGCCGAGGCCAAGGCGGTAGAGATCTCTCGCGGTCTGCCCGCTTCACCCGGTGCCGCTACAGGTAAGATCTGTTTCTTCGCCGAGGATGCCGCTCGTATGCACAATGAACAAGGCGAGCAAGTCATCTTGGTACGTAACGAGACTTCACCCGAAGATCTCGCCGGTATGCAAGTGGCGGAGGGTATCTTGACCGCCAAAGGTGGTATGACCAGCCACGCGGCCGTAGTAGCTCGCGGTATGGGTAAGTGCTGCGTATCCGGTGCCGGCAGCTTGGAGATTGACTACAAGGCAGGTACCGTAACCGTTGGCGACAAAGTATATAAGGAGGGTGACTACATCTCTATCAACGGATCAACAGGTGTGATCTACGAAGGCAAAGTGCCTACCAAGGCGGCTGAGCTTGATCCCGACTTCCAATACTTGATGGAGCTCTCCAACAAGTATGCTCACCTCAAGGTGCGTACCAATGCCGACACGCCACACGACGCCCAAGTGGCCCTCGACTTCGGCGCCACAGGTATCGGTCTTTGCCGTACAGAGCATATGTTCTTTGAGGGCGAAAAAATCAAGGCGATGCGCAAGATGATTCTCGCCACAGATGTAGAGGGACGCGAGGCGGCTCTTAAAGATCTGTTGCCACTGCAGAAGCAAGACTTCCTCGGCATCTTCCGCGTGATGGCAGGTTTGCCTGTGACCGTACGTCTACTCGATCCACCATTACACGAGTTCTTGCCACAAGACGAGAAGGGACTACAAGAGATTGCCGACGAGATGGGACTCTCAATCGCCCAAGTCAAAGCTCGTGTCAACAGCCTGCACGAGGTCAACCCAATGCTTGGCCACAGAGGTTGTCGACTCGGTAACACCTATCCCGAGATCACAGTGATGCAGACCCGTGCTATCCTTGGCGCCGCTATCGAGCTCAAACGTGAGGGCATCAACGCACTTCCAGAGATTATGGTGCCGCTCGTAGGTACTGTAAAAGAGTTGGAGCTGCAACGCGAGACCATCGACGAGACTGCCCAAAAGCTCTTTGAGGAAGAAGGCATGAGCGTAGAGTACAGAGTGGGTACTATGATCGAGATCCCACGCGCTACCCTGATTGCCGACAAGATTGCCGAGCATGCAGAGTTCTTCAGCTTTGGTACCAACGACTTGACACAGATGACCTTCGGTTACTCTCGTGACGATATCAACGGCTTCTTGCCTGAGTACCTCCACAAGAAGATTCTCCCCGTCGATCCATTCCAAGTACTCGACCAAGAGGGTGTAGGTCAATTGGTACGCAGAGGTACCGAGCTTGGTCGTCAAACCAATGACCAACTCAAGGTGGGTATCTGCGGTGAGCACGGTGGCGAACCAAGTAGTGTGAAGTTCTGCCACACGGTAGGACTCAACTACGTATCTTGTTCACCATTCCGTGTGCCAATCGCACGCGTGGCTGCTGCACAAGCTGCTATCGAGAATAAATAATCGATACGCCGATACAATCAAGGGCTACTGCACGACATTGCAGTAGCCCTTGATTGTATTATGACAACAGACAAATGCTCTTGACCCGTAAATACGTGTTGAGGTGTCGGATAAATCCTATTTCAATAAATCCTTGATGTAGTCCCAATTATATGTGATCCCGGCTTTCCTCAAAGCGTCGTAATCGATGCACTCGGTGAGGTCAAGGCGTATGGTACGATCCACGACCTTCTGTTGGATATGTCGAGTTTCTATTTGAGATAGGATCGGTTTGTCACCGCTATCATCCATTGTAAACGTACACTTCAATAGAGTCCCCATCCAATGGTTGGGATTATTATTGAGATAACAGTAGTTGCCCAACGAAGAGGCAAAGATCGATTGATCGGCAGCGTAAACCGCCTGAGCGGAGTGAGAGTGATTTCCAATCACACTGTCATACCCGACGGAGATGAGATCTTGATAGAGGTCTACCTGTTTCTGCAACGGTTGCAAATGCATCTCATATCCCCAGTGAGGCATAAAGATGTTGTAGGTCTCCTTGGGGGGTATCGTTATCTCCTCCGCCAATAGCTTGTCGATGGTATGGGTTTTAATGACGGCGCTTTGGTTACTCAAAAAGGTGGCGGCGGAGAGCGTCAACTTATCCTCAATACAAAGGGGGCTGTTCTGATCCCCGACCACCAAAAAGCCGGCACTACGCAGATCTGCATTTTGACGCTCAAATACTTCCGCCCCAAAGTCCGACGCGTGATTATTGGCGACGTTCAGGATAATCCCTTTAATAGTATCCTTGCTTTGGAATCCCTTCAGATATTCAATCAAAGCGGTAGGATGATGCGAGAGGGCAAGGGCTCTCGTCTGAGCCGTCACTATACCCTCCAAGTTAAAGACAATATAATCGGCCGAGGATAAAAAAGCATCCAACCCATCCGAATGCGTCGGAGGATGGTTGCCGAAAGGCATCAGATCACCTGTAAAGAGGAGAGATATCTTTCTCCCCTCTCTCTCACCGCCATTTACAGAGCGTCCAACCCGCTGTAAGTGGTGTGGGAATACAACCGTGCCATCAGGCTTCTTAGGAGAGAGCCACCTGTATTTGAGGAAATCAATTTTCTCCCGAAAGTTATAAGGCGACTTCCACCAGTAAGTTTTTATCTCATTCATTATTAAAGAGCTGCCGTTTCGAGTAAAACCGGTAGCTATCCATAGGCCCTCCCCGCATCCCAATGAATAGCACAACACGCGACGCAAAAATAACAAAAAGTGCTCGGATAAAGCATAACGCACAAACCGAAGACCTCTTCGCTCTAACTCCGTATCCAATTTGTCCAAGACAATATTGGCAGCTGTTGTACTTGTTCATTGGAGCAAGAGTTTGCAATATCGGCTTCCTTCAGATTCCCCCTCACGAGAGACACCCTTGCCTATTGCTAACGGTTCGTCGTCGTATACGCCAGTAGTGGACTTACACCACCAAGATGAATACCGTGCACGGCATACAAAAAAAAGGAGGCACCGAACTGTTACGGTGTCTCCTTCTGATTATTGTACAGACGTCGGCATTTGTAGGCCGAGAGAAAGCCAGGGTATGGGGTCAGTAGTCGAGTTCTTCGGTGATGAGTAGCCCGTCAGATACTTCGAGCGCTTTTTCGTAGCCTTCGAGTTCGCCCAATATAGCGGCACCGAAGTTAAACACATAGCCCGGACCTCTGCCGGTGATGATGCGACCGTCCACAACGGCGGGGAGCTCTACATACTCCGCCCCCTCAAGTTCGGACTCAAAGCCCGGATAGGCGGTTGCTTTCTTCCCTTTGAGCAATCCCATACGCCCCAATACAAGCGGAGAGGCACACATTGCCGCCACATATTTGTCGGCTTCTATGTGACGCGTGATGAAGTTGCGCAGCTCTTCGCTCTCATACAGATTGGTGGCACCCGGCATACCGCCGGGGAGGGCGATAGCATCCACTATTTGGTCTTTGACCTCACTTATGGTGTGGTGGGCTTGCAGGTGCATACCGTGGGATGAGATGATCTCTTTGGTCTCGTTGATAGAGACAAATTCGGCTTCTACACCTCCTCTGCGGAGCGTGTCATAAGTGCCGACCGCTTCGGTCTCTTCCGAACCGTTTGCAACGAAGATATAAACTTTCTTTGCCATAGTCATTCGTTATTCATTCGTTATTATAAGGTTTTATTTGAGTTGGAATCGGTATGTAATAGTACCGACCTGGTTGTTGATTTCATCAACGGCATTGAAACGTGTCGCTTTAGCCGCCTTGAGCGAACTGTTGCGGAGGGTGTTGTTGACGATTGTAGTACCCGGCCCTATCAAGGCTTGGATCACCCGTCCTTCGGGGTTGACAGTGATGCTGATGACAATCACCCCCTCTTCTTGCACGCTATAATTAGGGCGCTGGAGCGAAGTACCGGGGGCAAGCCCTCTACCGTCCAGAGAGAAGCTGCCAAATCCCCCCACTCCGGCATTGACGCCGCCCGAGTTGACATTACCTTGCGGCGAACCTGCATTGCCCGAGGGCGCCATAGGATCGGTACCGCTGCCCGAAGTGCCGGTATTGCCAAAAGCTCCCGATACATTTTTACGAATGGCATCGCGTTTGCGTTGGGCCTCTTCCTCGGCGCGTCTGCGTTGTTCCTCTATTTTGCGTTGCTCTATTAAGCGTTGCCGCTCCGCTTCCCGCTCCTTCTCCCTATTGTCCGGAGGGGTTTGCACTACAGGCGCTTCCGGATCCTCCTGGGTCAAGAGACTATTATCCTCCGGCACGGGGGCGGGTTCGGGAGACTGAGGTTCGAAATCCGGCTCCAATTGGTGCGGCATAAACATACCGTCCGCCAAGGGTGCGTCACCAATATTGACCATAATGCCGCCGCCCGCCTCCGGGATTGAGGCTTTGAGGTATATAAACAGCAAACCCACCACGACCAAGGCGTGTACGACCACGGTCAGCGCTAAGGCGATTGCTTTATTTTTGTTGTTGCTTTCTCTCTCCTTTGGCATAAGGCTACAAGTAAAGGTTACTCAAGGGGTCGGGTCGCCAATACCATTTGATAGTGGTTCTCGACAGCTATGTTTAGGAGTCTGATGATCTCTCTATAAGGGACCTCCTCATCCGCGTACAGCGCCACATACATATCGGGGTTGGCTTGCTTTGTCGCTTCGAGAAAAGGGGCGATCTCCTCAAAGTTGACGATACGATCCGGTTCGCCCTCCATCCCGATGAAGTACTGCAGGTCTGACGTAAGCACAATGCGTGTAATGGCACGCGGAGTGGTTTGCTGTCCCGATCGAGGTAGCGTCACTTTGAGCGCACTGGGTACCACCAATGTACTACTGACCATAAAGAAGATGAGGAGCAGAAATATAGTGTCGGTCATGGAGGCCATACTAAAGACCTCCATAGCCTTGCTCTTACGCTTTAACTTCATTTCTTGGCAGGTTCGTTGATAAGGTCCATAAACTCGAGCGTCTCTTGCTCCGACTTGGTGATTACCTCATCGACTTTGGTGGTGAGGTAGTTGTAGGCGAAAAGTGCCAAAATACCTACTATCAGGCCGCCTACCGTACTTACCAAGGCTTCGTAGATACCGCCCGAGAGTAGGCTGATGTCTACGGACGAACCGGCGGATGCCATATTGTAAAAGGCTTTGATCATACCGGTAACGGTACCTAAAAAACCGATCATCGGCGCGCCGGAAGCTATGGTAGCCAAAACAGGCAACCGCTTCTCTATCTTGGCAATCTCAATGTTGCCGACATTTTCGATAGCGGCAGAGATGTCAGCCATCGGGCGTCCGAGGCGTTGTATCCCCTTCTCTATCATCTTGGCGCCCGGGGTGTTTTTGCTCTGACAGAGGTCAATCGCCGATTGTATTTTACCCTCGCGTATGTAGTCCCTAATCTTATTGGTAAAGTCAGGGTCTTTTTTCGTCATACTCTTGATCAAGAGCAGTCGCTCGATAAATACATACAGCGCTATGAGTGAGAGGAGCAACAGCACCAACATCAACCAGCCTCCCTTGGTGGCAAGCTCCCAAACCGATAAGGTCTGCACGGTATCGGTCATTGAGGCGGCGCCGGCCGAGAGGTCGGGCATAGCGTTGACTAATGTATCTCCAGCTATCTGTAAGATTGTACTTAGCATAAAATCGTATCTTCTCTATTGGTTTATTTCAAGCAATCTAAATATCTCTTTACCGTCTCCTCGAGACCTAAGTACAAGGCATCACTGATAAGGGCGTGACCGATGGACACCTCAGCCAAGTTGGGCAGCTCTTGTGCCAAGTAGGCGAGGTTGTGCAGATCCAAGTCGTGACCGGCATTGAGTGCCAAACCAATCTCACCCGCCACCTTGGCGGCTTGGGCAAAGGGCTTGACGGCGCCGACCCTATCGGTATGGTAGTTGGCGGCATAAGGCTCGGTGTAGAGCTCCACACGATCCGTTCCCACTTCCTTGGCGGCATATATATTTTGTAGATTGGTATCTACAAATATTGAGGTACGGATGCCGTAGTCGTGCAGCTGGTCTATGATTTGACGGAGGAATTCGAAATGCTCCCTCACTTCCCATCCCGCATTACTCGTCAGCACGCCGGGCGGATCGGGTACCAATGTGACCTGAGTCGGTTGGACATCGGTCACCAACTTCATAAACTCCGCCGACGGATAGCCCTCGATATTAAACTCCGTGGTTACGATCCGTTTGAGGTCATAGACGTCGGTATAGCGGATGTGCCGCTCGTCGGGACGAGGGTGCACCGTGATGCCTTGCGCTCCGAAACGTTCTATGTCCTTAGTGACCTGTATCAGGTCGGGGTTGTTACCACCCCTCGCATTACGAAGGGTGGCAATTTTATTGACGTTTACGCTTAACTTTGTCATCACTCTGTTTTAGATATCTTTGAGGTTGTGCCCCATCTTGTTTTTCTTGGTGAGGAGGTAGTCGTGGTTGTACTTATTGGGCTTGATCTCGATGGGCTCCACTTCCGATACTTCCAGACCAAAGCTCTCCAATCCGATGCGTTTTACCGGATTATTGGTGAGCAGCCGCATCTTCTGTACCCCCAACTGCCTCAATATCTCCGCCCCTACGCCGTAGTCACGCTCATCGGCGCGGCAACCCAAGTGCAGGTTGGCCTCTACAGTATCCAAGCCTTGCTCCTGCAGCTTGTAGGCGGCGATCTTATTCATCAGCCCGATGCCTCTGCCCTCTTGTTGCAGGTAGACGATGACGCCTCTGCCGGTCTCTTGTATCTTTCGCATCGATTCGTGCAGCTGGTCGCCACACTCGCAGCGGAACGATCCAAAGATGTCGCCCGTGATACAACTGCTGTGCATCCGCACCAATACCGGTTCCGAGCCGGAGATATCGCCCTTGATCAGTGCCACGTGCTCTTTGCCGTTGCTTTTTTGTCTAAATGGGATGATCTTAAAGTCACCGTAAGATGTAGGCAGATTGGCTTCCTCGCCACGCTCCACAATACTCTCGGTACGCAGACGGTACTTGATCAGGTCGGCGATGGTGATGATCTTCATCCCGTATTTCTCGGCAATCACTTGGAGTTGGGGCATACGCGCCATGGTGCCGTCTTCGTTAATGATTTCTATAAGGCAAGCCACCGGTTGCAGACCGGCCAAACGACAGAGGTCTATCGATGCTTCGGTATGTCCCGCCCTGCGGAGTACACCCTTAGTGCGGGCCCTCAGCGGACTGATATGACCCGGCCTGCCGAGGTCGGTAGCCTTGGTGTTGGGGTCAGCCAAAGCGTTGATAGTAGTGGCGCGGTCGTACATAGAGACACCGGTGGTGACCCCCTTGCCAATTAAGTCTACAGTGACGGTGAAGGGCGTTTCGTGCAGAGAGGTATTGTCCGTGACTTGCAGGGGCAGTTCCAATGCCTCGCATCTCTCTTCCACCATAGGAGCGCAGAGTACCCCGCGACCGTGGCTCATCATAAAGTTGACAATCTCCGGAGTCACCTTTTCGGCGGCGATGATAAAGTCGCCCTCGTTTTCTCTATCCTCATCGTCAACAACAATCACAATTTTACCTTGTCGAAAGTCCTCAACGGCTTCCTCAATTGTACTAACTTTAAATTCCATTTTATGTATATAATTATTTCTTAGATTATCATTAGAGTATTCAATTATCGCCCAATTTCGTCCTCATTTCGTCCTCAATGATGCGATTGGTGGACTGTACCTGTTTCAAAAGCCCAATATACTTTTTATTTCTCACAATGTATGAGATGTAACAGACGATTCCGACCGGTACGAAAATCATCAAGAGACTGTTGATCCACTTTTTAGTGGTACGGAAAGTGAGGGAGATGTACCGCAGATAAGGGTAACCGTTGAGATGATCGACCAACGTATAGTCCCTACTATTCTTGAGGTTATCCACTATTTTTTCCAACTGCAGGTGTATCTCCTTTCGTGATCTGAAATAGTCACTTTGCATAAAGAAGCTGATGTAACCCAATTGCCGCTTCTCCAACTCCCGCTCTACCAAACGATCCAACTTTTGGATGTCGGTCAGTGCCAAGCGGTAGTCGGCTGAGACCATCGCCACCTCCTTGTACTCCACCTTGCGTTTGATCCTCACCTTAAAGAGCTTACGGGCCAATGTACCCGGCTCTATGCTCCACCTGTTGGTATCTCGGGTTGCCATCAGACAGAGCCAGATCCCCACAGGTATCAGCACCATATTGGGCAGCCACATACCGACCCAATTGATGAGATTGCCCTCCCTTACCATTTTGATACCGAAGGTCTCCAAGATGTAAAAGATGATAAAGAGGAATACGGCTACCAAAAACGGCACACCCATACCCCCTTTGCGTATCAAAGCACCGAGCGGAGCGCCGATTAGGAAAAAGGCGATACAGGCTACGGGATAGGTAAACTTCCGCCAATACTCCGATTCGTTTTTACGAAGCAAATCGACCTGTTCGCGCTGCTCCTCTACGGTAAAGTAGGAGTCACTCAGAGTATTGGAGATTTTATTGAGTACCGTAGAGTAGATGTTGCTACGTTGGCTTGCCCCCACCTGTTCCAACTTGTCATAAATGGAGTAGTTTTCCGTCAGATCGGCCTTCTCCCGTTTGGTGATGCTCCTCTCTTTTACTTCTCGGATCTCCTTGATATCCGCAAGCTCTCCCGAAACAGTGTTGGAAATATCGGGGGAAACAGCCGCCCGGGAACCACCGCCGGAGCGTACAGTTGCGGCACCGGTAGAAGATGCTGCCGTTGGCGTTGACGACCGATACGAGGTGGCAACGCTCTCTTTCGGAGTGTCTGGGGCTTTGGTGAGTTCTTCCGGAGTCAAACGTTTGAGCAAACTATTCCGCATCAGACTGTTTTCCAGATTGATCTGAGACAATGAGTCAATCGAGAGACGAAGCGAGTCGGTATACTGTTTGAGTTGGTACATATTCTTTCCGACGAATTGGCTGGATAGTATCGACTCATCAACCATACTGAGGTCGGTATTAAACGGGATATGCAACTCCTTAAAGCTAAAACGCTCCCTGACAAACGGACGGTCTTCCGAACTATTGTATCTACTCCCCTCCGACTCGATATTTTGAAACGACTCACCGTGATAGAGTTCCAAAATCAACTCCATACCGTTTTTGGTCGAGTAGAGACGTCCGCTGTCCGCCACTACCACCATCGCTTTGTCAAAACCATTGGTGTAGTCGTAGATCATCATCCCGTACATCATCTTGGCTTTATTGTCCTTACGCTCTACGTAGATGCTGTAGTTGTCGACCCCTTTGTAAAAACTCCCCTCGGGTATCGCCAACTCGGGCGATTTATTTTTGATGGAGAAGTAGTATTGCCAAAACTTGACTTGGCTGGTGATCATCCAATCGTTTTGGAAGACAAAAAGTCCAAGAGCCAATGCCACAACAAAGGCAAAGGTCGGTTTGAGAATACGGAAAAGAGGTATCCCCGCCGCTTTCATAGCCAAAAGCTCCATACGCTCCCCGAGGTTGCCAAACGTCATCAGCGAGCCGACCAATACCCCCAATATCATGGCAAGCGGCACCATGGTCATCGAGGCATAGAAGAGTAGTTTGAGCAAGACAATAGCATCGACTCCCTTACCGACAAGGGTGCCGACGGACTGCCACAGGAACTGGATTACCACCACAAAAAGCGATACCGAAAATCCGGCTGTCAGCAGGGGGACAAAAGTCTTGATAATGTATATATACAGCCGCTTGGGCCACAGTCTCCTCATCTATAGCGCTCACAAATTATGCCCTCCACAATTTGTCCTCTACAAAATTAATAAAAATACCGCTCACCACCTATTTTGACCGTTGCGGGGTCAGCCCATATATATTGTGTGCGATGGGTGGTGAGATGAGTGGTGCGACCTAAAGGTGGAAAAGGAGGGGTGACCTCGGGCTATTGAGATTCGACCCCTCGGGGTCGCCGACATTTCCCCCCATCTATGCCATATATATGTGTGATCCGATGTAGGGGTCTGTTTTCAATTATCATATTTACGAGAAATGAATGGGGATCGGCGTTATTTCTAACTTTCAAAATTGAGGGGATGTAAAGGTTTTGTCCTATAGCCGGGTTTTACGTACATTTGCTATACGTACATATTCTATACCTATGATGAAGGGAGAAGAATATGAACATAGCTTCGGCAACAGAGTTTGGGAGCAATCAGCGGAAGTACTTTGAACTTGCAGAGAAAGAGTATATTATGAGTATGAGCGAGAATAAAATAAAAGAGGGTGACAAGGCAAAGGTTTCTCCTATGTTAACAGGAGAGGAAGATTGGATTGAGGGGGAGATTATTGATATAGAAAACAACCCATTCAAAGGGATCGTAATTGCGATCAAGGACAATCTTGGAAGAATTTTTTTCGGTGAAGCCAAGTATTTTGTTCTGGTTTGACATATTTATATTCAAGAGGAATTAAACAAAAAGGATATAGATATGTACGCAATTGCATTTGATATGGTTGTCTCAAATCTTAAAGAGTACTACGGAGAACCCTACAACAATGCCTATTTTGAGGTGGGGAAAGTTCTAAGACAGTATGATTTCTATAACACACAAGGAAGCCTATACCTAACTGAAACAACGGATATGCTGAACTTGTACAAGGCGATGGAAGCACTCAAGAGCATAGAGTGGTTTCGAAAATCCGTAAGAGATATACGAGCATTCAGAGTAGAGGATTGGAGTGACTTTACGAGTTTATTCAAGGAGTAGATTAAATGACCTATTCCAAAAGTATCATTCACCACATCGGGGGTCGCCGTCGTTTCCACCGTTTGCGCCATATAAATACGTGATCCGATGGGGGGTGCCGACGCATCCCCCATCTATGCTATATATATACGTGATTCGATGAGGGGTCGCCGACGTTTTCCCCGTTCGAGGCATATATATACGTGAAACGAATGGCGGTCGGCGATGTTATAATTGACATATTTACGTAAACGAATGGGGATCGCGATGTTCCCACGGATCGCACCCCAAATGGGGAAACGGCGGACGACCCCGGAGGGGTCGCATTTAATTAGCCCGCGGTCAATGGCGAAC